>CAMEXM010000001.1 GCA_945947155.1 Polynucleobacter meluiroseus
ATCTCCGGCATATGGTCGGCGGTCACTCTCCTTTAGCGCACGATGAACTACTATACCGCTTTGAGTTCCCTGAGCGTCCCGGCGCCTTGATGCGCTTTTTAACCAGCATGGCGCCCAATTGGAATATCAGCCTATTTCATTATCGCAACCATGGTGCGGACTACGGTCGCATCCTCGTCGGTATTCAAGTGCCCAAGAATGAGCAGAAGCAATTCCAAGCCTTCTTGGCTTCCCTGGGCTACCCGCACTGGAATGAAAGTGCGAACCCGGCTTACCAGTTGTTCTTAAAGTAACGGAACGAATGTCCTATAGCCTAACCGGAAAGCTCGTAGTTGCGATCTCATCGCGCGCGCTCTTTGACTTTGAGGAAGAGAATCGCTTATTTGAAACCAGCGATGACAGCGCCTACATGAAGCTGCAACTGGATCGATTGGCCATGCCGGCGCAGACGGGCGTTGCCTTTCCGCTGGTACAAAAACTACTGGCCTTCAATCAAGGTGACGAGCAGCGCGTAGAGGTCGTTATCTTGTCACGCAATGATCCAGTCAGTGGCTTGCGTGTATTCCGCTCTGCAGAGCATCACCAGCTTCGCCTAGAGCGCGGCGTATTTACCCGTGGTAGACCACCCTACCATTACTTGCGCTCATTGCGAGCGAATTTGTTTTTATCGGCCAATGAAGATGATGTGCGCGCTACGATTGATGCCGGCTTTCCGGCAGCGCGTGTCTACCCCGAATCCAGCAAAACCGCCGAATCGCATCCCAACGAAATTCGCATTGCCTTTGACGGTGATGCTGTTTTATTTTCAGATGAAGCAGAGCAAGTTTTTCAGAGTAGCGGACTAGAAGCCTTCGTTGATCACGAAAGTAAAAACGTAGCGATTCCATTGCCGCCCGGTCCATTCAAGCCGCTACTGGAAGCGCTGCACCGCCTGCAAAGTCAGTCTGGGACACAGGCCGCGCATGGCATGCGCATTCGAACCGCTTTAGTCACGGCACGCTCTGCCCCCGCGCATGAGCGCGCGATCCGCACCCTGATGAACTGGGGCATCGATGTAGATGAGGCGATGTTCTTGGGCGGCCTTTCCAAAAGTGAGTTCCTCCGCGAGTTTGAACCTGATTTTTTCTTTGATGATCAAACTGGGCATTGCAACTCAGCAGCGTCCGTTGCGCCAACGGGGCATGTGGTTTCTGGGGTCGCTAATCGCCCAAAATCCAGTAGTTAATTAAGCACGCCTTACCCACTTTTTCCATGAGCTATTCCGAATCCCCCCACTTACCGCTTGGTAAAGAAACGGCATACCCGCAGCGCTACGACCCTAGTGTGCTATTTCCAATTCCGCGCGCAGAGAACCGAGCAAAGTTGGGTCTCAGTCAAGGCAGTGCACTCCCATTTTTTGGCGTTGATCTGTGGAATGCGTTCGAGCTCAGCTGGCTGAATTTAAAAGGTAAGCCACAAATTGCATTAGCTGAGTTTGAAATTCCTGCAGACTCGCCTTGCATGATCGAATCCAAATCCTTCAAACTGTTTTTAAATAGCCTGAACAGTGAACGCTTTGCAGATGAAGAAGTACTGCGGGAGCGTGTCGTAGCTGATTTATCTGCCGTTGCTGCAGCACCTATTCGGATGCGTGTTCTTACTCCGGAGCAACTTTCAAAACGCGGCATGCGGGAAATGGATGGGGTTTTGCTGGATCGCCTTGATATCGAAGTGGATCCAAACGTGACAGCAAACCCCACTTTATTGAAAGCAGATCACACTAGCTCCCCCATAGAGCAATGCGTGGTATCGCATTTACTCAAATCAAATTGCCCAGTAACCGGACAGCCGGACTGGGCCAGCATTCAAATTCGGTACCAAGGTAGGCCGATCGAAGAAGAAGGTTTATTACGTTATTTAATTGGGTTTCGGGAGCTCGGGGAATTTCATGAGCACTGTGCAGAAACCATTTTTTGCGATATCAAGCGGCAATGTAAGCCAGAAAAGTTATCGGTCTATGCGCGCTACACGCGGCGTGGTGGCCTTGATATTAATCCGTTTCGAACCGATTACAACGCTGTCTGGCCTGACAATACGCGCCACGCCAGACAGTAGTACGAGTTAAAACGGAATATCGTCGTCCATGGCGCCGAGCGATGCTGCTGTGGGTGCTGGCGCTGCGTTCGACTCAGACGACTTGGGACGCGAATAGCTTTCGCCGCCCTCACCACCGCCGGCCATCTTCGAGCCTAACATCTGCATCGAGTCCGCCACAATCTCGGTGGAGTATTTTTCTTGGCCACTGGCATCAGCCCATTTGCGCGTGCGCAGACGACCTTCGACGTAAACCTGCGATCCCTTTTTAAGGTACTGACCTGCAATTTCAGCAAGCTTGCCAAAAAACGCAACGCGATGCCATTCTGTGGTTTCTTTCATCTCACCGGTCTGCTTGTCTTTATAGCGATCCGATGTTGCTACTGAAATATTGGTTACTGCGTCGCCGCTAGGCATATAGCGTGTTTCTGGGTCCCGTCCAATGTTACCCACGATGATGACTTTATTTACCGATGCCATGATGTCTCCCGAAGAAAATGTATGTGAAAAAAATGTAAATCAATGCACTAGTGTTAATGAGGCTTTGTACAGCAGGTAAGTAGTCAACTTGTCTGTTTATGCGGCTGGAGTTTCCTGAGCTTGCTTTTTTGCTGGTAACTCGCGCATCGACCAAGCAATTATAAGCCAGGCAAAAATCAGTACCATTCCCAGTACAAACACCGATAACTCGCCAAAGTATTGCGTCACCAAACCACCAACCGCAGCACCAAAAAAGAGCCCTAAGGACTGGGTGGTGTTGTAAATGCCGAGCGCCGTACCCTTTGAATCTTGTGCCCAACGCGATACCAATGAGGGCTGCAATGCCTCGAGTAAATTAAATCCGACAAAGTAAATCAACAAGGCTGCTGAAATTAGCAAAATGGTGGTGGCTTCAATAAAGACCACTTGCGAAATAAACAAGAGACCAATCGCTAACAATACCGCGATACGTAGACGTTGCTTCTTTTCGCCCAACACCAAAATAGGCGCCATTAATGCAAAGGAGATGAGCAATACCGGGAGGTAAATTTCCCAATGGCGCCCGAGTGGAAAGCCCATTTGCACCAATAAGCGAGGCACGACTAAAAACATAGCGACCTGCGTTGCGTTGAGTACAAAAACACCCACATTTAAGCGCATCAACTCGGAGCGTCGCAAAATCTCAAAGAATGGGGTGTGCTGAGGAGCCGATTTTTTCTCTGGGGTGGGTACGTACCAAAGCGCAACCAAAATGGCGACAAAGCCCATTGCGGCTAGCAACAAAAACATACCGTCCAAGCTAATCCAGCGATAAATTGGGGCGGCCAAAACCAGGGAGAGCGCAAATGAAATAGCGATGCTGCCACCCACAATGGCCATGGCCATGGTTCGTACCTTTTCACTCACTAGATCGGCCACCCAGGCCGAAATCGCCGCAGAAATTGCGCCCGCGCCCATGAGCCCACGACCAATGCCGATCCACAGTAAGTCATCGTGGCTAGCAGCAATCAGGGCGCCCAGCACAAAGCAAATGAGGCCACCCACCACAACCGGGCGTCGGCCGATCCGATCCGACAATGCGCCTAGCGGAATATGAAAAAACGCCTGAACAATATTGAACATGCCCAGGGACAAACCCACCAAAAAGGCACGATCGCCGCCTGGCAAGCCCTCTGCATGCAGGCTAAATACCGGCAAAAGCAAAAAAAGGCCCAGCATCCGCAGGCCAAATATGCCTGCCAAAGCCAGAGTCGAGCGAAGTTCGGAAGAATTCATGGGAAAAGGCTATATTAACAAGTTACGCTTAAAAACCATGAATAACGAAATCAAGATCCGCGGTGCCCGTACGCACAACCTCAAAAATATCAATTTAGATATTCCTAGAGAGAAATTGGTCGTCCTAACCGGCCTCTCGGGGTCTGGCAAAAGCTCGCTGGCATTTGATACTTTGTATGCCGAGGGGCAGCGCCGCTACGTCGAGTCCCTGTCTGCCTATGCCCGTCAATTTCTACAACTGATGGAAAAGCCAGACGTGGACGTCATCGAAGGCCTTTCGCCTGCGATCTCGATTGAGCAAAAAGCAACGAGCCACAACCCCCGCTCTACCGTAGGTACGGTTACCGAGATCCATGACTATTTGCGACTCTTGTTTGCCAGAGCCGGCACGCCGCATTGCCCAGACCACAATCTCGCGCTAGCAGCCCAGAGTGTTTCGCAAATGGTCGATACCGTGATGGCACTACCGCCTGAAACCAAACTCATGATTTTGGCGCCCGTCGTGAGTGAGCGTAAGGGCGAGTTTGTTGACCTTTTTCAGGATCTTCAGGCCCAAGGCTTTGTACGCTTTCGGGTACGCTCGGGTGGTGGTACCACCAACACAGCAAAAGCCGAGATCTTTGAAGTGGATCAGTTACCCAAGCTGAAAAAAACCGATAAGCATTCGATTGAGGTTGTGGTGGATCGCATTAAGGTACGTCCCGATATTCATCAGCGCTTAGCCGAGTCCTTTGAAACAGCACTGCGCTTAGCGGATGGCAAGGCAATGATTGTCGACATGGATACCGGTGTTGATACGATTTTCTCCAGTAAATTTGCTTGCCCGATTTGCTCGTACTCGCTGCAAGAGCTTGAGCCACGGCTATTCTCATTCAACAATCCGATGGGTGCGTGCCCCTCATGCGATGGTTTAGGTCACATTTCCTTTTTTGACCCAAAGCGCATTGTGGCGCACCCCGATTTATCGCTTGCCTCAGGCGCAATTAAAGGCTGGGATCGCCGCAATCAGTTTTATTTCAAACTGCTTCAGACTCTAGCAAAGCATGCCGGTTTTGATATTGAGAAACCATTTGAGAATCTATCTAAAAAAGCACAAGACCTGGTGTTAATGGGATCCGGTGACACCAATATTGCTTTTGAGTATCTAAATGAGCGCGGCAAGTTAAGCGTGCGGCAACATCCCTTCGAAGGGATTGTGGCTAACTTTGAACGCCGTTACCGCGAAACCGAATCGATGGCGGTGCGCGAAGAGTTATCGCGCTATCAAAATATTCGCTCCTGCCCCGATTGCAATGGCACACGCTTACGCCGTGAAGCGCGCTTTGTCAAAGTAGGCGACGGCAAGCAATCGCGCGGTATTTTTGAAATCAGCGCACTCCCCCTCAAAGAAGCAAAAGAGTATTTCGAGGCCCTCGAACTCAAAGGTGCAAAACGGGAAATCGCAGACAAAATTGTGAAGGAGATTAGCTCCCGCTTAACCTTCTTAAACGATGTTGGTCTCGATTACCTCTCACTCGAACGCAGTGCTGACACGCTGTCGGGCGGAGAAGCGCAACGCATTCGCTTGGCATCGCAAATTGGCTCGGGTTTAACGGGCGTGATGTATGTGCTAGATGAACCTTCGATTGGTTTACATCAGCGCGATAACGATCGTCTGATTGGCACACTCAAGCACCTGCGCGACTTAGGAAACAGTGTGCTAGTAGTTGAGCATGACGAAGACATGATTCGCGCCTCTGACTACGTGATTGATATTGGTCCGGGCGCAGGCGTGCATGGCGGCCGAGTGGTGGCACAAGGAACCCCTGCTGAAGTGGAAGCCAACCCCAACTCGCTGACTGGCGCGTACTTGGCTGGACGCGAACGCATCGAGGTACCTGAAAAACGTATACCAGCTGGTGATCGCTTTTTAAAAATCATTGGCGCTACGGGTAATAATTTGCAATCCGTGAATGCCGAAATTCCTGTGGGACTTTTAACCTGCGTCACAGGTGTGTCGGGCTCTGGTAAATCAACCCTTATCAATGACACCTTGCATCATGCAGTTGCACACCACATCTACAAATCGAATGCGGAGCCTGCTGCCCATAAAGCGATTGAAGGCCTTGAGCACTTTGATAAGGTAATTAGCGTTGATCAATCACCGATTGGTCGAACACCGCGATCCAACCCCGCAACCTACACCGGCCTATTTACACCCATTCGTGAACTCTTTGCTGGCGTGCCTGCATCGCGCGAGCGCGGCTATGAAGCTGGCCGCTTCTCTTTTAACGTGAAAGGGGGCCGCTGCGAAACGTGTGAAGGCGATGGCGTCCTTAAGGTAGAAATGCACTTTTTACCGGACGTATATGTCCCTTGCGATGTTTGCCACAGCAAACGCTATAACCGCGAAACCTTAGACATTCGCTACAAAGGAAAGAATATTCACGAAGTCTTAGCAATGACGATCGAGCAAGCGCATGAATTTTTTGAAGCAGTGCCCGTAGTCAAGCGCAAACTCAAAACCTTGCTGGATGTGGGCTTGGGATACGTCAAACTAGGCCAAAGTGCGACGACGCTATCGGGCGGCGAAGCCCAGCGTGTGAAGTTATCGCTTGAGCTCTCTAAGCGCGATACCGGCAGAACCCTCTACATTTTGGATGAGCCAACAACGGGTTTGCATTTTCATGATATTCAATTGCTGTTGACTGTGATTCACACACTCAAAAAGCAAGGCAATACGATTGTCATCATTGAGCACAACCTGGATGTGATTAAAACCGCAGACTGGATTATTGATTTAGGCCCCAAAGGCGGGGCTGGTGGTGGCTTGATTATTGCAACCGGCACCCCTGAAGATGTGGCCAAGAATCCAGACAGCTTCACTGGTCACTACCTAGCACCACTACTTAAAGCAAAGCCCGTCAAGACTAAAACAAAGAAAGTAGCGGCTTAAGTACGTAAGTAGATCAGAGCAGTTTCGTTTCGGCGATGTCCGTTGATTCGGAGCTGCCCGATAGCACCAGGATGTCGTTTTCAGCCAGCCGCAAATCCGGACTAAGGGAGAGCTTCGCGTAGTCTTCACCGCCGACTTTGCGTCGTACTGCCTGAATTGCTACACCCTCTAAATCCGGACCAATCTCTTGCAGAGTTTTGCCAATCGCATGCGACCCAGAAATCAAGGTAATGGTATGCAGACGCCACGACTCATTCTCCTCTAGGTCATCGCCTTCCGACCCCCGAAAGTACCCACGTAATAAGCCATAGCGGGCCTCACGCGCCTCGGTTACGCGACGCAACACTTTACGCATCGGTACGCCCATGATCAAAAGTACATGGGATGCCAACATCAAGCTGCCTTCAATCAGCTCGGGCACGACTTCAGTTGCACCGGCTGCCTCGAGTTTTTTCAGGTCTGAATCATCTTTAGTACGAACCAGTGTGGTCATACCAGGTCGCAAACGCTCAACTTGATATAGGACCTTTAAGCTGGCAGCCGTATCCGCAAAAGTGACTACAACAGCCTTGGCGCGGGCAATGCCAGCAGACACTAAGTAATTTTCTCGGCTGGAATCACCATATACGACTTGATCTCCCGCCATACTTGCCTCAGCAACGCGATCAGGGTCTAGGTCCAATGCGATGTAAGGAATTTTTTCTTGATCAAGCATGCGCGCGAGGCTTTGTCCTGCCCTACCAAAACCGCAAATAATGATGTGGTTTTCATGGCGCACCGTTTTTGCCGCAACCCGTGTTAACGCCAACGACTGCAACAACCATTCGCTACTTGCAAACCGCAATGCAATCCGGTCGCTGTATTGAATTAAGAAGGGTGCGCCAAACATCGATATCAACATCGCTGCGAGCAGTGCTTGGCTTAATGCTGGGTCAATCAATTTCAAGCCATCAATTTGATTCAGCAGCACAAAACCAAATTCACCTGCTTGGCATAAACACAAACCGGTTCGAATCGCCACGCCTGCGCTCGCCTTAAAGGCCCTGGCCAAAGCAGCAATCATGGCGAACTTGATGATGATGATCGCAGCCAATAGGGCAAGCACTAGGACCCATTGATCCAGAATCACATGCAGATCTAAAAGCATGCCTACCGTGATGAAGAACAATCCCAAGAGCACATCACGGAAAGGCTTGATGTCCTCCTCCACTTGATGCCGGAAGGGGGTTTCTGAAATCAGCATGCCGGCCAAAAAAGCCCCTAAGGCCAGCGATAAACCCAAATGCTCCGTAATGGCAGAAAAGCCCAATACGATCAATAGCAAATTGAGCATGAATAATTCTTGGGAACGAAATTGCGCCACCAATTTGAACCAGCGACTCATCAGTTGGCGGCCAACAAAGAAGATCAAAAATAAGGCGATTGAAATTTTGATCAGGGCAGTACCTAAAGCAAAAAAGAGGTCTGCTGGATCCTGACTAAGGGCGGGTAGCAAAATTAATAAAAAGACCACTGCTAGATCCTGAAACAACAGTACGCCGATGACGTTTCGGCCATGCTCTGTTTCGAGCTCACTCCGATCTGCAAGCAATTTCGTGACGATGGCGGTAGAGGACATGGACAAGGCGCCACCCAAGGCGAGTGCAGCCTGCCAGCTCATGGGGTAGAACCAGTTCAGCAAAAGACTGCTGAGGATGGTTAAAGCCATGGTCAAGAGCACTTGGCTCGCGCCCAAACCAAATACGATGGAGCGCGTTGCCCGCAGCTTTTGGAGGTTAAATTCCAGGCCGATGGAGAACATCAAAAAAACCACCCCAAACTCCGCTAAATAGCGCACCGTTTCAGAGTCGCTGGCAATTCCAAAGGCCTTTGGCCCAATTAAGACGCCAATGGCTAAATAGCCCAAAATTGGCGGTAAGCCAAAATAGCGGAAAATAAGGACTCCGGCAACACCGGAAGCCAGCAAAATGAGGGTTAATTGAAGGACTGACGGCATATACTCATCCCATGATAGCGAAGACGCAAGATCAAATCCTAAAGCTCGCGCGCGATACCCTCACCATTGAGGCGGATGCGCTGATTACGATGCGTAACCGCCTTGAAGGCGCTGGTGCAGATGCCTTTACATTGGCCATTCATTTATTACGGCAATGCAGTGGCCGCATTGTGGTCTCAGGTATCGGCAAGTCAGGTCATATTGCACGCAAAATTGCAGCCACCTTTGCCTCCACTGGATCCCCCGCTTTTTTTGTTCACCCTGCAGAAGCGAGCCATGGCGATTTGGGTATGGTGACGCGCGACGATGTTTTTGTCGCCCTGTCCAATTCGGGTGAAACTGCTGAGTTACTGACCATCATCCCGATCATCAAGCGCACCGGCGCCAAGCTGATTGCCCTAACCGGCAAACCCGACTCATCACTAGCAAAATTAGCAGATGCGCATCTTGATACCGGCGTAGAAAAAGAAGCTTGCCCCCTTAACCTCGCCCCTACAAGCAGCACGACAGCCGCCCTTGCAATGGGTGATGCGTTGGCAGTGGCTTTACTCGATGCCCGCGGCTTTCAGGCGGAGGACTTTATTCGCTCGCATCCCGGCGGGCGTCTTGGGCGCAAGCAGCTGATGTATGTAAGCGATGTGATGCGTGCACTAGCACAAACTCCAACTATCTCAATTGATGCACACTTGCCGGCGGCCTTATTGGAAATGACGGCTAAGAAAATGGGGATGGTTGTCATGCTTGCTTCGGACTCTACCGTCGCTGGTATTTTTACCGACGGGGATCTGCGCCGCTTACTTGAAAAATCAACTAACCTCACTGGGGTCAGCCTAAAAGATGCGGTTACCAGCAAACCTCGCACCATTCCACCTGAGCTTCTGGCAGAAGAGGCGATTGAGATGATGGAAAAATACCGCATCAACCATTTGGTTGTAACTGATCCACGTGGCCAATTATTAGGCGCCCTCAACCTGCATGACTTGTTCGCCGCCAAAGTCCTTTAAGAAGCCTTCTGTATGCCGATTGCATTTAATCCACACCAAACAAACCCATCGGTGCAATTTCCACAGGCATGGGAACGGGCAGCGCACGTCAAACTACTGGTCTTGGATGTTGATGGCGTGCTCACCAATGGCCAGGTATTTTTTGGACAAGATGGCAAGGAATTGATGAAGGCATTTGATATTCAGGATGGGCTTGGTATCAAGTTATTACAGCAATGCGGCATTGAAACGGCCGTTATCACTGGCAGGAACTCGAAAATGGTGCTCTCCCGCTGCGATGAATTGGGGATTAAGCATGTGTTTATGGGGGTGGAGAATAAAGCAATCGCCCTCAGTGAGTTGTTGAAGCGTACCGCACATACCGCTGCAGATTGCGCCGTCATGGGCGATGATTGGCCTGATTTGCCGATGATGAAACAGGCTGGCCTACGCGTCTGCCCAGCCCAAGGACACGAGGCCGTGCGCGACTTTGCGCACTTCATCACCTCTAGGGCCGGCGGCGGCGGCGCCGTTCGCGAACTATGTGATCTCATTCTCAAAGCGCAAAACCGCTATGAGGCACTTCTAACTGAGGCGCGCAACTAAATGCAAGTCAGCATAGCCCAAGTAAAGCTGGGCACAGTGCGCACCATTCTGCGCCTAATGCCCCTCCTTCTTATGGGTAGCCTGACCTTGCTGACCTTTTGGCTGGTCCAAAAAAATACGCCTTTACCCATGAATGCGATTGAGCGTCCGCGCTTGCATGAGCCTGATTACACCCTCAAAAATGGGGCGCTCTCCTATCTCAATGAACATGGCCAAACAAAATATCGTATTTTAGGAAAAGAGTTGATTCATTACGACGACGATGCGTCGATTGATATTGTGCAACCAAGCATGCGATCCTTCCAGCCGAATAAAGCGCCTATTACCGTGCGTGCCAAACGCGGACATATCGACGGCGATCTGAGCATTCTTGATTTGTACGACAACGTCGAAATTTATAGACCACCACAAAATGCAAGCCAAACTCAACAAGCGAGTCCCTATATGTTGGCAAAGTCGAGTTACTTTCGGGTCTTGATTAATGACGATATTATCAAAACACATAAGCCAGTAGAGCTCGAGCAAGGCCTATCGGTTATGCAGTCCAATGCCGGCGGTGTATTTGATAATGTGCAACAAAGCATGCAATTGCTTGGCACAGTCAAAGGGCGCATCGAGCCTGCACAGCAAGGAAGACGATGAGACGCATGAATATCGGATCGGCCTTCCTCCTTGCGCCTTTAGTATTTTTTGGACTCAATTTATTGAGCTGCCATGCGCTGGCAGAAAAGGCAGACCAAGATAAACCATTAATTCTGAATGCTGGCTCCGTATCGATTAATGAAGTAGAGCAAAAATACAAACTCCAGGGCGATATTCTGTTGATTAAAGGCAGCATTGTGGTGACTGGTGATAAGGGCGAGGTTCTTGTCGACCCAGAGGGTTATCAGTTCATCGAAGTAAGGGGCGATGCAAAATCGCTTGCCACCTTTCGGCAGCGTCGCGAGGGACTAGCGAATGAATTTATGCAAGGCTTTAGTAAAGACGTCAATTACAACAGCAAACAGGAAGTACTTATTTTGCTTGGCGATGCCAGCATGAAGCGCTTGCTGAATATGCAGATGCGAGACCATCTACGCGGCGGCAAAATAGAATACCGCGACGACACCCAAGAATACCGCGTGAGTCCTCCCGCCAATCAACCCAAAAGCGCGCCCCCTTCCTCAAGGGCTATTTTGGCTCCCCGTAGTAAAGTAATGATTCAATGAATACTGCATCTGTAGCCACCCCCGTTACCCCAACACTGATTGCAAGCAACCTGCAAAAGCGCTATGGATCTAGAACGGTTGTTCGGGATGTTTCGATTGAAGTGAAGTGCGGTGAGGTGGTAGGTCTACTTGGCCCAAATGGTGCTGGCAAGACAACGTCGTTTTACATGATTGTTGGCCTTGTTCCACTGGATGGTGGCAACATTAATTTAGATGGAAAAGAGATTAGCCATTTGCCCATTCATGAACGTGCTCGCATGGGCTTGTCATATCTCCCACAAGAAGCTTCCGTATTTCGGAAGCTCAATGTTGCTGAGAATATTCAAGCTGTTCTGGAGCTACAAGTTCAAGGCGGTAAAGCGCTTACAAAAAAAGAAGTTCGGACTCGTTTGGATGAGCTCCTTGGGGAATTGCAGATTACCCATCTGCGCAATAATCCAGCGCTATCGCTCTCGGGCGGTGAACGGCGGCGCGTAGAAATTGCGAGGGCACTTGCCTCGCAACCGAAATTTATATTACTCGATGAGCCATTTGCAGGGGTTGACCCCATAGCGGTTGGGGAAATTCAGCGTATCGTTCGTTTTCTTCGCGATCGCCAAATTGGGGTTTTAATTACTGACCACAATGTGCGGGAAACATTGGGTATATGCGACCATGCCTATATTATTAGTGAGGGCAGCGTCCTTGCTGCAGGCAAGCCAGATGAGATTATTGAGAATGATGCGGTCAGACGCGTCTATCTGGGTGAAAATTTCCGTATGTAATTTGCTCTAAATGTGATTTACTAGTAGTTCGTTTCTACTCTGGAGGCATTGCTTATGAACTTAAAAATCAACAGTCGTCATCTTGAAGTAACCCCCGCAATGCGCGCCCATGTAGAGCTAGGAATGAGTAAGGTTCGAAAGCACTTTGATCACGTGATTGATGCGACTATTTTCTTGATGATCGACAATGCCAAGGAAAAAGACCTAAGGCAAACCGCAGAATTAACGATTCACCTCAAAGGCAAGGATTTGTACGCTGAGGCACATAATGCAGATCTTTACCACGCGATTGATGCTGCAGTTGGCAAGCTAGAGCGGCAGGTGGTCAAACATAAGGAAAAAGTGCAAGACCACCACCACGAAAAACATCCAGAATAAGCGGATTGATTGGGCTAGTCATATAATCAAATGCATATGAATGCCCTACTTGATCTTTTCACTACAGACTGCATTGCGCTTCATAGTCCTGCCAAAAACAGGTCTGAAGCCTTTGCGCTGGCAGGATCTCTATTTAGTCAGCGTTTAAACCTAAGCTCCGATCTTATTGTTTCGTTTTTAAATGCCCGTGAGGATTTGGGCTCGACTGCTTTGGGTGCTGGGGTTGCGATACCGCATGGCAGAGTAAAGGGCTTGAAAGAGCCGGTGGCTGCATTGGTTCGTTTTAGCACCCCAATTGAATTTGCCGCCCCCGATGGCTTACCTGTTTCAGTCCTCATTTTTTTGCTGGTCCCTGAAAAAGCAACGCAACAGCATCTGGAAATTCTTTCTTCGATCGCGCAACTTCTCTCTGATCCCGATACGCGCAACAAAATCAGTGCCGAAAACAACCCGGAAAAAGTATGTCAGCTACTACAGGAATGGAGTGCCTGACTTATGTCACAACATCTGCTTCTTGAGGGGCTTACCGCGCTTCAGATTTTTGATGACAACGTCTCTGAGCTTAAGTTGTCTTGGATTCGCGGACTAGAAGGTTCTGATCGTAAATTCCCAACCGAGGCAGTACGTGCAGCCGCAGCCTCCTCAGACCTAGTTGGCCACCTCAACTTAATACACCCCAGCCGAATTCAGATATTTGGTGAGCAAGAGGTGGATTACCACGCCGACCTGACCGCCGAACAGCGGCATGCGCAAATTGCCAATCTAATCTCCAAAACCCCGCCCTGCGTTATTGTGGCGGATGGCCGCACAGCAGATCCCGATTTAGAGTTGTTTTGCCAGCGTTCCTCAACTCCGTTATTTACCACTCCCGTGTCGGCAGCGGAGGTAATTGACCATTTACGTACTTACTTAACCAAAATAGGAGCCCCCCAAGTCACAATGCACGGGGTCTTTATGGATATTTTGGGACTAGGCGTCCTCATTACGGGGGAATCGGGTCTGGGTAAAAGCGAATTGGGTTTAGAGCTGATCTCCCGGGGTCACGGCCTTGTTGCCGATGATGCAGTGGATTTTGCGCGCCTGGGTCCAGACTACATTGAGGGGCGTTGCCCTGTAATTCTGCGGGACTTACTGGAAGTACGTGGCTTGGGCTTACTCGACATCCGAACTATTTTTGGTGAAACCGCAGTCCGCCGTAAATTGAAGCTAAGACTGATTGTCCAGTTGGTCCGCCGCAACGATGGAGAATTTGAGCGTCTACCGATTGATGCCCAGTTTATTGATGTCCTGGGTACGCAAATTCGTACTGTAAAAATTCAGGTGGCGGCAGGTCGAAATCTAGCCGTACTGGTGGAAGCTGCGGTCCGTAATACTATTTTGCAATTGCGTGGCATTGATACCCTTAAAGAATTCATTGAGCGGCAACGCGTCCAAATGATTACCGAATCAGAGCAGCCAAAAAATCAAGGGCGCTTGATTTAGTATGCATATCCATCTGATAACCGGCATCTCTGGTTCAGGTAAATCGGTTGCTCTTAGGGCATTTGAAGACAGTGGTTACGACTGCGTCGATAACCTGCCTGTGCCCTTATTAGAAAACCTCATCACTGCGATGGAAAATGAAGGGCGTGAGTTTGTTGCTGTTGCAATCGATGCGCGTCGCGGACAATCGATTGCAGAGCTACCATCCCTCCTTGAAACAATTCGCAAAAAGCACCAAGTCCGCATTTTATTTCTGAATGCCGACACTAACACCTTGGTGCAGCGCTTTTCCGAAACCCGTCGTCGCCACCCTCTATCCACTGCTGTCAGCGCGCAACAGAATCAATCCGCCACCATCATTGAGGCCATCGAGCGTGAACGTAGTTTGCTTGATCCACTCCGGGAGCAAGCCCACAGCATCGATACCAGCAATCTGCCATCGCATACCTTGCGCGCTTGGATTCATGAGCTTCTCAAAGAAAAACCCAATGGACTCACACTCATTCTGGAGTCATTTGGTTTTAAGAAAGGCGTACCCAGCGAAGCTGATCTGGTTTTTGATGTTCGCTGCCTCCCCAATCCCCATTACGACAATGTATTACGTCCGTTAACCGGACATGACGAGCCAGTGAAAGCCTTTTTACGCGAACTTCCAATGGTCAACAGCATGGAAGAAGACATTATTCACTTTGTTGAGAAGTGGCTTCCCAACTACATTGCTGACGGTAGAAGTTATTTAACCGTTGCCATTGGCTGTACCGGCGGCCAACACCGCTCGGTCTTTTTAGTTGATCAACTCATGGCCTATTTTTCAAAACAATCGGACTTGCATTCGCGCATCGATCTGATTCAGCGGCACCGTGAGCTTGACTCCAAGACTCCAACAGCAGCCTAATCGGCTGAGCCAGTCCGTACTGCTCGAGCGTACCCAGCTCGGCCCAAATAAACTGCGCTTCGTCTGACTGCATGCTACTGTCCAACTCTTTTTTTGCTTTGCCATTGAGGACCATCTCATAGACCTGAATCTGCAAAACGCGGTGGCTAAAAATATGCTTCACGCGGTTACCCATCCGTACCGACTGCCTAAATAAAGAAGGCGGCTTTTTAGAAAATCGGTTTGGTAAAATCAATTCAAGTAACTGTTCACTAGTCAATGTGTCTGCCTGAACGGTAGGCCTACTCTCCCCCTCCGTTTGCCCTTGCCACTGGCCCTCTGGTAGTGACCAGAGACCGCCCCAGATTGCTTTAGTGGGACGCTTTTGCAGTAGCACCGCATTCCCATGCGCCAAAATACCAACGGCACACGAAAATTGCGGTGACTTCTTTTTGGGTAGTTTTTTTGGAATGGCGAGTACTTGATCATGCGCTTTTGCCTGACACGAACTTTCAAATGGGCATTGTGTGTTTTGCGTGAGGCAAACCGGTTGTTTTGCGGTGCACCAGGTAGCACCAAAATCCATCAGTGCCTGGGTATATAGCGGCATATCTTTTGGTGATCGCGGGAGGAGTTCGGTAGCCAAGTGCCAAAGTGAATCGGTCACTTTTTTTTCTTGTAGCGCGCCACCAATACCAAATAAGCGAGCCAATACACGCTTCACATTGGCATCCAAAATAGGCGTCCTAACCTGGAGGGCAAATGCGGCGATTGCGCCCGCCGTTGATCGTCCGATCCCACTGAGGCTTTCGAGTGCAAGGGGATCGGGCGGAAATTGCCCCTGGTATTGCGATACGACTTGTTTTGCGCAGGCATGTAAATTGCGCGCCCGCGAGTAGTAACCAAGGCCGCTCCATTCAGCTAATACCTCATCGATATCGGCGCGAGCCAAATGCGCTACCGATGGAAAGCGTTGCATCATTTTGGGGTAGCGGTCCAGCACGGTGGCCACCTGCGTTTGTTGCAGCATGATTTCTGAGACCCACACCGCATAGGGGTCAGTGATGCCTTGCCATGGCATGCCATGCCGTCCATATTGCTTATGCCACTGAATCAGGCGCTTAGAAAATGATGCAATTAGAGCGGCATCGTGCGTAGGTTGCAGACTTAGCGCTTTTGGCATACTGGGCAAAAGTAGGTGGATCGCTGACCTTGAACGATCTGCTGAATCGATGTATTGCAGACTCGACAAGGTTCGCCCCGGCGGTCGTAGACTTTACTTTGCATCGTAAAGTAGCCCTGTTTACCCTCGCTGTCGACAAAATCACGTAAGGTACTGCCACCGGCGGCAATTGCCTTCTGCAGCACCATTCGTACTGCACTGGCCAAACGCGCACATTGTGGCCGCGTCAGTTTACCGGCCTGCTTTGCAGGATGAATCCCGGCCTCAAACAAACTCTCTGAGCAGTAAATATTGCCAACCCCAACGACGGCCTGCCCTGCTAGTAAAAACGATTTGACTGCAACACTACGGCCACGCGAACAGCGGTAAAGGACAGCAGCACCCCGCTCGTTCGCAAAATCAGCTGAAAAGGGTTCTGTGCCCAACTTACGCAGCAAGGGATGATCTTCGACTGGTCCGCTCTTGTTTGGATGCCACAACACTGCCCCAAATTTACGCGGATCATGTAAGCGCAAGCTGCGCTTACCGAATACCACCACAACCCGGTCGTGGGGCTTTAATGACTCCTTGACTGGCAATACGCGCAAGACTCCCGTCATGCCCAAATGGATCAGTAAATGCCCTTGATCCATTTGCAACAATAAATACTTTCCCCTTCGCTCAATGCCGTGCAGGGTTTGGCCCTGCAAGATTGCCCGCAGATTGCGCGGTACAGGCCAGCGCAACCTGCCATCAATAATGAGGGCGTCGGTAATCCGCTCCCCCTCTAGGTGCGGCTGTATTCCAAGGCGAGTAACTTCAACTTCTGGGAGTTCTGGCATAGGTGAATTGTAGATTCGGAGATTAGAATGTGCTTATGACCCATTTCATGCATCTGCACCTCTCCCTGGCCCCGTTGCCGGCCCGTAGAATTGCCGTGCTATTACTGGCTAGTGCATGCCTCAGTTGGGTCTCATTGGTCCATAGCGCCCAAGGCGCGAGTGGTGAACAGGTTTTTGAGATCTTAGCCTCTGAAATTGCCCTCCAGCGAGGTGAACCGGCGCTAGCCTACCAAACCTACCTTAGCCTCGCCCGGCAAACCGGTGATCCGCAGCTGGCGCAGCGTGCCATGGAGATTGCCATTGCAGCCAATGCCCCTGAGCTTGCTCTCGATGCGGCTAGCGTATGGGATAGGCTCGCTCCCGCAGCCGATACAAAGCCAAAAGAGGTGCTGGTTACTTTATTGATGCTGAATCAACGCTGGTCCGATTCTGTCCAGCCCGCGATTGCGCTATTACAAAAACAAAATGCTGAGAGCCAAGAGCGCAGCTTGAAACAGTTGCAACCACTCCTGGGCCGCGCAGTGGATGAGGCTGCAGCAATGCGCGCCTATTTTGACATTATTTCTGCACTGAGGCCCCTGCCCACTGACCCCGCCATTATGTATACCTATGCGATGGCAGCTGTAAAAGCGGGTCGCTTTGATGTGATGGAATCTACCCTCCGGCAAATTCTGAAAAAAACGCCGAATGATGCCAATGCACTGAATGCCCTGGGCTACTCGTTGGCTGATCGAAAGCAAAATCTGCCAGAAGCCTTTGCCCTGATTACGAAGGCACACAATCTGGCACCACAAGACGCCTTTATTTTAGATAGCCTCGGCTGGGTTAATTTCCGCATGGGCAAACTGGAGCTGGCACGCGACCAGCTTATTCAGGCGGCTAAGATGAAGCCGGAAGCAGAAATATCAGCACATTTAGGTGAGGTGTATTGGGCTATCGGTAATCTGAATGCGGCTGAAAGCACATGGCGTGATGCCGAAAGAATGGATGCAAACAATGCAACCTTGCGTGAAACCTTAAAACGCTTTAAGCCTAACTGGGTGATGCCCAATCAGTCCACTAAGATTGTTTGGGATGGCCGTTTTTCAATCCGCATGAATGGCGGTGCTGACCGGCCCGCAGAGGGCGGCTCTGGTGGTTTCACCCTCAGCCAAGATGTGCTCAACGACATCTTAGAGATTCGCAATCCAGTCGGTGGCTCGATTGCAAAAATTATCATTACTCCGGGTGAAGCAGTGTTAGAGCGCGGCGGTAAGATAAGCAAAGCGATTGATGCAGACTCCCTAATTCAGTCTGCATTAGGGCTTCCTTTGCCTGCACGCGGTTTGTCCGACTGGTTACGCGGCCAAGTCAGGCCTGGCAGTCCAGCCAGCCTAGAGCGCAGTCCCAGCGGTATTGTTTCGAAAATCAGTCAAGATGGATGGAATTTGTCCTACGTGTGGGGCGAGTCCAGCAGTAAGTTAGAAAAACTGAATATGATCCGAAACACAAAAACGGGGCCAATTGATATCCGCCTTGTTTTTGATCAAATTGATGACTGATACGCTTACCCTCTTAGCGCCCGCCAAACTGAATTTGTTTCTGCACATTGTTGGCCGCAGGAACGATGGCTATCACCTACTGCAATCCGCCTTTCAGTTAATCGACTGGTGCGATAGCGTCATCCTTGCTCGCACCAACACAAGTCGCATTACCCGCATAAACCCCGTTCCCGGCATTTCTGAAGGCGATGACTTGGTGGTCCGTGCGGCAGCCTTGCTACAACGCGAATGCAATTTAGCCATGGGTGTTGAAATCACCCTTAACAAAGTATTGCCGGTCGGAGCCGGTCTGGGCGGAGGGTCATCCGATGCGGCCTCCACCTTAATTGGCCTCAATACCCTCTGGAACCTTGACCTTTCCCGCTCAGAGCTAATGGCGCTGGGTCTGCAATTGGGCGCCGATGTGCCTTTCTTTATCCACGGGAGCAACGCCTTCGTGGAGGGAATTGGCGAGGTAATTCAGGCGATTACCCTTCCCGAGCAAGGCTTTATCGTCATTTTCCCCAATCGCGGCATTGTTACCAAAGCGCTTTTTGAGCACCCTGAATTGACCCGTGATCACGCCCCGATTACAATAAATGGCTTTCTTGCATCACAACTACCTCATCAGGCATATACCAATGACTGTCAAGCGGTAGCGATGCAGATTTGTCCTGAAGTAAAGGATGCAATAGATTGGATCGCTCAGGCCCTGCCAAGCGCTAAGCCCCAAATGTCCGGCTCTGGTAGTAGCGTCTTTGCTGCGCTTCCGAGCCAGCTTGACGGTGCAAGTGCCTCAGCCCTATTGCAAAATCTACCTCGAGAGTGGATAGGCCGGATTGTCCGGGGGATAAATAAAAATCCCGCTTACAATTCGTTATCTTCAGATTGACACTGTAGGGGAATCGCCAAGCTGGTTAAGGCACTGGATTTTGATTCCAGCATGCGAAGGTTCGAATCCTTCTTCCCCTGCCACATTTTTTCTGAATAACGAGCCATGCGATATTCTGTCTAAAACTCCCCCAAACCTTCATAAGCCAAACTGCCATCATGAATTCTGAATTTTTGACTCTCTTTACTGGCAATGCAAACCCTGTTTTAGCAAACGCAGTAGCTAAAGAATTGAATCTTCCCATCGGTAAGGCTTTTGTCGGTCGGTTCTCAGACGGCGAGATTCAGGTCGAGATTCAAGAAAATGTGCGCGGTAAGAATGTCGTTGTTATTCAATCGACATGCGCCCCCACAAACGATAATGTGATGGAGCTCATGATAATGATTGATGCTCTGAAACGCGCATCTGCAAGCCGTATAACGGCAGTGATCCCTTACTTCGGTTATGCACGTCAAGACCGTCGCCCGCGTTCTGCGCGGGTTGCCATCTCCGCACGGATTGTGGCCAATATGCTGCAATCGGTTGCCGGCATTGAGCGCGTTTTAACCATGGATCTCCATGCAGACCAGATTCAAGGCTTTTTTGATATCCCAGTTGATAACATTTATGCCTCCCCCGTGCTCCTTGCTGACCTGCAAAAGCAAAAAAGCAAAGACCTCATCATTGTTTCTCCGGATATTGGCGGCGTTGTTCGTGCGCGCGCAATGGCAAAACAGTTGGGCTGCGATTTGGCGATTATTGATAAACGCCGACCCAAAGCCAATGTATCTGAAGTAATGCACCTCATTGGTGAGGTAGGAGGCCGTCACTGCGTCATCATGGATGACATCATTGATACCGGCGGAACGCTCTGTAAGGCTGCAGAAGCACTCAAAGAACGCGGTGCCAAAGGAGTGACGGCGTACTGTACTCACGCCGTTTTGTCCGGCGGCGCAGTTGCCCGTATTGCCGCTTCGCAACTGGATGAACTCGTGGTTACCGACACCATTCCCTTGACCGACGAAGCCCACCAGGTCAAGAAAATTCGCCAACTTAGCGTTGCTCCCATCCTTGCCGAAACCCTCTCCCGCATCACCAAGGGCGATTCGGTAATGTCGATGTTTGCGGAATAAGCTTAAAAACAGTACTTTTGGGCTGTTTAGTGCCTAAATAGGCCAAAAATACCAAGTTCAAGCTATAATTGAAGGCTTTTCTGTTTGGTCGCGAACGGAAATTAACCTCAATTTGGGAGTCATCATGAAAATCGTAGCCTTTGAAAGAAGCGTACAGGGAACGGGTGCGAGCCGCCGCCTGCGCAACTCCGGTAAAACTCCGGGCATTATTTACGGCAGCAAAAACAAGCCTGAGGTCATCGAACTTGACCACAACGCTCTGTTCCATGCTCTGCGTAAAGAATCATTCCATTCGTCCATTTTGAATCTTGAAGTGGGTGGCAAGTCACAAAAAGTCTTACTACGTGACTATCAAATGCATCCATTTAAGCCCCTGGTCCTGCACATTGATTTTCAACGCGTTTCAGCGACTGAGAAGATCCATATGCGCATTCCATTGCACTTTACCCATGCAGAAGAATCCGCTGCAGTCAAACTCGGCGGCGCCATCATCAGCCACATTGCAAATGATATTGAAATTACCTGCTTACCAGCTGATTTGCCAGAGTTCATTGAAGTGAACTTGAGCAACATTGAAGTAGGTCATTCGATTCACGCGAAAGACATAGCCTTACCTAAAGGTGTTTCTTTAGTCTTGCACGTAGAGCAAGAGAACCCAGTACTGGTAAATGCGCGCGTACCAACCGTCAAGGCTGAGCCTGTGGAGGCTGCTGTTGCAGCGCCTGCAGCAGTTGCGGATGCGGCAAAAGAGAAGGATGCAAAAGCGTAATTCTGCTTTGGTATTCAATTCAGAAAGCCCGCTTCTGCGGGTTTTCTTTTTTGTATGTAAAGCTGTAAAAACTTTCCAGCCTCTAATACACTTTGGATCATGATTAGATTAATTGTTGGCCTTGGCAACCCAGGCAGTAAACACGAAACCGATCGGCATAACGCTGGATTTTGGTTTGTGTCTCTGCTGGCAAAGCAGGCTGGCGTGGTGCTCGAGCAAGAAAAACGCTTTCATGGGAAGGTGGCGAAGGCACCGCTGTATGGACGCGATATATGGCTTTTGCAACCCGATACGTTTATGAATCTCAGCGGTCAATCAGTGGGTGCATTGTGTCGTTTTCATCAAATTGCGCCAGACGAAGTCCTGGTTGTACACGATGAGCTTGACCTCAAGGCAGGGGTTGCGCGCCTAAAGTTTGCTGGTGGCACTGGTGGACACAATGGCCTTAAAGATATTCAGGCCCACCTTTCTAGCGCTGATTACTGGCGCCTGCGGATTGGCATTGGCCACCCCCGTGATCTCCCTGGTCGCCTGATGGATGTCGCCGACTATGTTTTGCGTAAGCCGCTTTTAGAGGAACAGATTCAGATCGATGCGGCCTTATCGCGCTCGCTGGATGCGATGCCTTTGTTTTTAAAAGGCGAGACCGCAACTGCGGTGAAGGACCTGCATTCCAGCTGTTAATAGCTGACGTCAGTCTTTTATGCTGCCTTGGATGCCGTTAGGCGCTGGTACTTTTGCATCAGATCATCATGTGTTTCAACATAATCGGGATGCAGTGGAATGCAATCAACGGGACAGACTTGACGGCATTGCGGGGCATCAAAATGACCTACGCATTCCGTGCACTTGTTGGGGTCAATCTGGTAAATCTCAATTCCCATAAAAATCGCATCGTTAGGGCACTCAGGTTCACAGACGTCGCAATTGATGCATTCGTCGGTAATCAATAAAGCCATGCGCTTATTTGCCTTCGCGCTTCATGGCGGCCGTTTTCTGTCCCAGCCATTTTTCAACCGATGGAAAAACAAACTTACTCACGTCACCGCCCATGGTGGCGATTTCACGCACAAAGGTGCCCGAAATAAATTGATACTGATCCGATGGCGTTAAAAATAAGGTCTCGACATCAGGCAAGAGGTAGCGATTCATGCCGGCCATTTGAAACTCATACTCAAAATCTGAGACTGCCCGCAAACCGCGCACAATCACGCGCGCCTGATGCTCGCGTGCAAAGTCTTTCAGGAGGCCTGTAAAACCGGCAATCTTGACGTTGGGATAGTGGCCGAGGACTTCCTTCGCAATCGCAATGCGCTCCTCTAAATCAAAGAATGGGCGCTTGCTGCGGCTATCGGCTACGCCGACAATCACCTGACTAAAAATACTGGAGGCGCGACGCACTAAATCCTCGTGGCCACGCGTTAAGGGATCAAATGTTCCAGGGTAAACAGCAATCGTCATACATTCATCTTTCGCTCTAACTGCAGATAGCCAAAGTTTAGTCCCTTCTGAGCTGAAATAGGAGCGCTTTTACTTGGCCTGCTGTCATTTCTTTGCAGCACTCCCATTGAGGCATAAGGCTGTTTAGCGCAGCCAAATCGCAACCAACGGCGGTCTCCATATAGATTTGGCCGCCGTTGCTGCCATCGCAGACGCGCCCCGCCTCCTGAGCCGAGGACTCCAGAGTATGGTGATCGTCAAATGGGGGGTCCAGAAAAACCAGGTCCCATGACGCATTCGCCTGCCTTTTTAGAAAAGCTACGCCATCGCCTTGTACCAAGTCAATTGAAGTGTTAACGGGAAAAGATTGCAGATCGCTTAAGTTCGACCGCAAATTTGCAAAGGCCGTTTTATCGCGCTCGATTAAGGTAACCGCACCTGCCCCCCGCGATGCAGCCTCAAAGCCAAGGGCTCCGGCTCCAGCGAAGGCATCCAAACATCGCCGGCCATCTAAACGTTGACCTAACCAGTTAAAAAGGGTTTCCCGAACCCGATCGGTAGTCGGGCGTAATCCAGGGGCATCAATCACTTTGATTAGACGACTACGCCAAACCCCACCGATGATGCGTATTTTTTTCGGCTGCATAAACTACTGCATTGCTTATTTATTAACCCCAACTACGACAATTTGCATTCGGTTCATATCTAAATGCCGCTGAAATGCCGCGCGTATTTGGTTGAGCGTTACTGCCTCAACCTGCTTGGTCCACGTTTCCATAGTATCGAGGGGCAAGTCATTCCACGTGATGCCAGATAAGTTATCCAGTAGCTTTCGATTACTATCGAGTCGTAATGGATAGCCATTAATTAAATTGGATTTAGCTGCCAGCAATTCTTCTTCGCTTGGGCCATCTGCAATAAATTGGCTAATCGTTTTCTGCATTACTTCCAAACCTAAAATAGCTTGGTCTTTTTTCGTTTGCATTCCTGCTTCAAAAAAACCCGCATCCTTACCAGGCGCAAAATAGCTATTGATGCTGTAAGCAAGCCCACGCTTTTCTCGAACCTCAGCCATCAAACGGGATACAAATCCGCCGCCACCCAAAACGTAATTTCCAACCAGCAGTGGGAAAAAATCAGGATTGTTGCGCGTAATGGCCGTCATGCCCATTGCAATATGGGCTTGCTGTGTATCAAACGGAATCCGTACTTCGCGCTGACTTAGTGGTCCCTGCGGGGTTTGCTGCATGATTGGTAACGGAGCAATGGCTGGCCCAGATTGTGGCAAACCCGCCAATAAGGTCTGGACGATGGCATTGGCCTGCGGGCGATCCAAGTCACCCACAATATTGACTGTGATGCGATCACCGCGATACAGACTGGCATGAAATTTCTGTAAATCCGTGACAGTAATTGCGGCCACGGATTTTGGTGTCGGAAAGTAGGCCAGCGGATATTTTCCATAAACCGCTTTACGCAAGTTTTGTTGTAGGATGGTTTCTGGCTTGGTTTGTGCCTCAAGTAGCGCGGTAATCAGACGCTGCTTTTCACGATCAAGCACTTTGCTGTCATAACTCGGCTTTGCCAAGATCAAAGCGGCTAACTGCACAACCCGCTCGCGCAAATCAGCTCGGCTTAAGCTTCGTATTCGCAATACCGTACGTTCACCGCTTGCAGCCACACTAATACTAGCGCCCAGATCAGCGATCTCATCGGCAATTTGCGCCTCATTCAAGCTCGACTTACCGCTGCCAGTACCCAAGGTCAATAACTGTGCTGTTAACGCAGCTACACCACTTTTATTTTCAGGATCGTATCGACTACCAGCATCAATCGAGACCTCTACATCAATAATGGGCAATGACTTGGTTTGAATAAAGTAGGTCTTAGCCCCCTTAACGCTATTCAGGGTTTCAATCGGCAAGATCGCCTTTGCGCTTCCCGCAAATACCAAACACCCAATTGCGATCGATTGCAGGACGACCGATTGCACGCCTTTTCTTAAACCCATATAACCCCTCATTTAGTCGCTCCTCTTGCCTGCGGCTCCAGGGTTGCAATCGTCAACGTATCGTCAATCAAGTACTTTTTAGCTACTGCTTGCACTTGTTCTGGTGTCACCGTCTGGAGCCGATCAAGAATAGGATCAAGCTGCTTCCATGTGATGCCTGCAATTTCAGCACTACCAATTTCCATTGCTTGGCCAAAAATAGAATCGCGTTTGTAAATTTTGTCAGCCAAGATGCGCACCTGAATACGCTTTAACTCGGCTGCAGTAATACCTTTTGTTTTGAGCTCGGATAAAACCGACCGGATACCGCTTTCCAGTTGCGCTACTGTTTTGCCTTTCGCCACGGTACCCAGAATCATAAATAGCTGGGGGCCACGGGCAACCATGTCATAACCCGCATCAATCGTATTGGCTATTCGGTCTTGCTTTACAAGCGTTCGATTCAGTCTTGCATTGTCATAACCATCGAGGACTGCCGCTAATAAAGCGAGTGCGTATGGCTCGTATTCTTCCATTTTTGCAGGATCAATGTGCGGCACCTTCCAGGCCATCGCCAGTTGCGGTGTATCAGCCGGAGCTTTCACAATCACCTGCTTGGTGCCGCGCTGGACTGGCTCAATTTGTGGCTTACGAATGGGTAGCTCGCGTGCGCTCAATTTTCCATACGTTGCTTCAGCGATGGCTCGCACTTTTTCTGGATCAACATCACCGGCTATGACAACCGTTGCATTGTTTGGAGCATACCAATCCCGATACCACTGGCGTGCATCATTGGGAACCATGTTTTCTAAATCATTCATCCAACCAATAATAGGGTGACGGTAAGGCGTTGCTTTATATGCCGTTGCCATTAGATTTTCATAGAGCAAACCCGACGCTTTATCTTCGGTCCGTAGCCTACGCTCTTCCATGACCACCTGAATTTCCTTTGTAAATTCCGCATCATCAAAATTGAGGTTATTCATGCGGTCTGCTTCGAGGCGCATGACTTCAGCCAATTTGCTGCGTTCAATTTGCTGAAAATAGGCGGTGTAGTCCATTGAGGTGAAGGCATTCTCGCGGCCACCCATTGCAGCTACTCGCTTTGAAAAATCACCGGATTTCACTGTCTTTGTGCCCTTAAACATCATGTGTTCGAGTACATGGGCCACTCCCGTTCGGCCATTGGTTTCATCCATTGAGCCGGCTTTGTACCAAACCATATGCGCTACTGTGGGGGCGCGATTATCTTCGCGAACAATTAACTTTAGGCCATTGGTCAGCCGATATTCGTGGGTCTGTGCTGAATCGGGCTTCACTTGCGCCTGCGCTTGCTGAAATCCAGTAAGGGCCAGTTGGCACAGCAACAAAAAAACGCCATTGCGTAAATAGGAAGATTGCATTGACAAGACCGCCATCATGTTAGATTTAGTTGATAAGATGCACTTATAGAACATATATACCTTCAATAGGATTGTATCGACAATGTTTGGATTACGTAAAACCCTAGGGTCTCTGTTTAAATCAAGCCACACGGACGAAGCATGGTTTGACACGCTTGAAGAGTCACTGATTCAAAGTGATGTTGGCTTACCCACAACGGAGCGGCTGATGCTTGCGCTGCGTGCTGCCGCCAAATCAGAAAAAGCGACTTCCCCAGAAGCACTCCAGGCACTCCTGATTGACGCCGTTAGTACCCTGCTGTCGAGTCTAGAAGCCAATCCCAATCCCTTGTTTATGCAATCGGCGCATCGGCCTGAAGTATGGCTCGTGGTTGGCGTGAATGGCGCTGGTAAAACTACGACGATTGGCAAGTTATGCCATCATTTTCAGTCGCAAGAGCGTGCCGTTCTTTTGGCCGCAGGCGATACCTTTCGAGCAGCTGCACGCAATCAGCTAAAGGAGTGGGCTGTACGCAATGGCGTAGACCTTGTTAGTCAGGAAAGTGGTGATGCCGCCGCTGTAGCGCATGACGCCATCCATGCCGCGATTGCCCGCAAAAGCGATGTGTTGATTATCGATACAGCCGGTCGCTTGGCAACCCAAGATAATTTGATGGAGGAGCTTAAAAAGGTCAAGCGCGTAATTGGTAAGGCGCTGCCTGGAGCCCCACATCAAATCCTTTTGGTCCTGGATGGCAACACCGGGCAAAATGGCATTAGTCAGGTAAAGGCCTTTCACGACGCCCTAGGTCTTACTGGATTAATAGTCACCAAGCTGGATGGCACGGCTAAAGGTGGGGTAATTTGTGCCCTTGCACAGACCTTCCTGGAGGAGCCCAAGCCGCTCATCTTTGCGCTGGGCAAGGGAGAGGGCATTCAGGACCTGGTAGCCTTTAATGCGAAGCAGTATTCTGCAGAATTATTCAATTAAATCAGTAGTTTATAAAATTATTAACAAATTAGCACTCTCTTAAATAGAGTGCTAAAATAAGTCTATTCTTACTACTGATAATCACAAGTTAACAATGGTCCAAAAGAACATATTGAAGTCCCCTGTAGCAGCTGCGCCATTTTCGTATCAAGGAAGTATGAGCGCTAGCCTAAGCAAATCCATGCTGCCCTCACTCGGGGTTGGCACACTGGATTCGTATATTGCTTATGTCAATCGCCTACCCATGCTGAGTGCTGCGGAAGAGCTACACCTAGCCCAAGAGTTTCGACGCACCGAAAGCGTCGATGCCGCGAAGGGCTTAGTTCTCTCCCACTTGCGCCTAGTCGTGTCGGTTGCGCGCCAATATTTGGGCTATGGCATTCCGCATGCGGATCTGATCCAAGAAGGCAATCTTGGCCTGATGAAGGCAGTTAAGCGCTATGACCCAACGCAAGGTGCGCGCCTCGTTTCATATGCGATTCATTGGATTAAAGCGGAGATTCATGAATATATTCTAAAAAATTGGCGTCTGGTTAAACTCGCCACAACCAAAGCGCAGCGAAAATTGTTTTTCAATCTCCGCAGTAATAAACCGACACTGAATGCACTCAGTGCAACCGAAGTAGAAGCCTTAGCCAAGGCTTTGGATGTAAAAGGCGCAGAGGTGCGCGAGATGGAAATGCGCTTAGCGGGTGGCGATGTTGCCTTAGAAGGCGACGACTCGGACGACGATGCCTACGCGCCGATTCAGTGGTTGGCCGATGAGAGCCAAGAACCAACTCGAGTAATGGCTTCAAAGGACGCAAGCCGTTTGCATGGCCCCTTGTTGGACCAAGCCTTGAGTGGGCTGGACGATCGCAGCCGTGACATTGTGCAGTCACGCTGGCTTTCCATGGATGCTGAGGGCAATGGCACTAAAACATTGCATGAATTGGCTGAGGAGTATGGCATTTCAGCAGAACGGGTACGCCAAATTGAAACCGCAGCCCTCAAAAAAATGCGTGGCTTACTCGAAGCAGGGGCAGCCTAAATTAGTTCTGTTTTGTTTATTGCAGAATGTTTTTCAAGTCATGCGCCAAGACTTCAGGTCCTTGGGCATGCTTAATGTAAAGCCGCAACTGGCCATTCTGATCTAGTACATAACTTCCTGCACTATGGTCCATCGTATAAGAGCCCGGCTTTGATCCGGGTACTTTTTTGTAATAAATTCGAAAGTCCTTCGCTACCTTCTCCAGGCCAGCCTCGTCCGCTGGACGAAGGCCAACGAAACGAGGATTAAATGAAGGCACGTACTGTGCTAACACACTTGCCGTATCGCGCTCAGGATCGACCGTAATAAAAATGACCTGCACCTTATCGGCTTTTGGGCCGAGTAGTTTGAGCGCCTCATCCATCTCCGTTAAGGTGGTGGGGCACACATCGGGACACTGCGTAAAACCAAAAAACACTACAACCACTTTGCCTTTGTAATCGGCCATGGTTTTTGTATTGCCATTGCTATCGAGCAAACTAAAGTTATTACCAAATGCAGTGCTGCCGGTGATATCGACGTTCTTAAAGCTTGGCTTTGGACTGCACCCAAGCATGCTGACAATTAGTAGTGACAATAAGCCCAGCCCTAACACCCTGATTGGAGCAATAGTCAAAAACGAGCGTAAATTCAAACTAAACATAATGGTCTATTAGTAAGGCAGCAAACAACAGGGATAGATAGGTGATTGAATAACGAAAAGTCTTCTTCGCTAGTTGATCGCTATACGACATGTATAAAGCAATCGCATAGGCCAAGAAGATCAGGCCCAAAATGACTGCACCAATTAAATAGAATAAGCCACTCATGCCATAAATGTAGGGTAATAAGGTGGCTGCAATCAGAATCAAGGTGTAGAGCAAAATATTCAATAAGGTAAAGCGCTCGCCGTGCGTTACCGGCAGCATAGGCAGCCCAGACTTTTCATAATCCTCACGGCGATACAAGGCAAGGGCCCAAAAGTGAGGCGGCGTCCAAGCAAAAATAATCAATACCAACAACCATGCCTCTGCTGACAGGGAGTTGGTTACTGCAACCCAACCCAAGGCTGGTGGCATTGCGCCAGAGAGACCACCAATCACAATGTTTTGTGGCGTGGCTGGCTTTAGGAGCCAGGTGTAAATCACGGCATACCCAACAAAGGTGGCAAAAGTCAGCCACATCGTTAAAGAGTTTGTGAAATACCACAGTACTACCATTCCTATAGCGCCAATGATGATCGAAAAAACAATAATGTGGGACGATGAAATTTCACCGGTTGCCGATGGACGCCAGGCAGTTCGACGCATCTTGGCATCGACCGCCTGCTCAATTAAACAGTTCACCGCAAACGCAGCGCTGGCCAGCAACCAAATACCGATGGTTCCACCGATGAGAACTGAGTAAGGCACCATGCCTGGGGTAGCCAAAAACATGCCGATGATGGCGCAAAAAACTGCCAACATGGTTACGCGCGGCTTTGTTAAGACGACGTACTGGCGCCACTTCGGCATTGGTCTCACTGCAGATCCAAGGGAATTAGGTTGCGTACTCATGGAATGCGCCTCGCGTTGGCTACAGAGTAGCCCCATGAAGCCCATGCCGACATCCGGACCAGGCATAAGACAAGAGCGGCTGCGCCTGCCGTGTGTAACAAGGCGGCCACCAGCGGCCACTGAAAGACTACGTTAGATATACCCGTCAGCACTTGCAATACCAGCAACGTGATAACTGCAAGAGCCCAGCGACCTAATCTCGGATGAGACTGTCCGGCGGCGCGCCATGCATGCCAAGCAAAATAGCCCAATACAACCATGACCGCTATGGCAAATACTCGGTGCGTCCAATGGATTGTCTGCAGCGCAATGGTTGAAATCGCTCCGCCCTGTGCATCGAGTCCTAACTCACGCCACAGGGTAAATGCATTGCTCCAATCGGTATCAGGCCTAAAACTCCCCATGCAGGTCGGAAAATCGGGGCAGGCTAATACAGCGTAGTTCGTACTAACCCATGCACCTAAAAATACTTGCCAGAACAAAATTCCAAAACTGACTGCAAGCAGTTTCCCAGACAGCAGAGTCTTATTGGCACGAGAACCACTCTCTTGCCAAGGCTGTTGTGCATACCAAGTGAGAAGGGCCAATAAAATTAAAGCGAGCATTAAATGAATCGATACGATGATGGGTTGTAATTTTAACGTCACCGTCCATACTCCAAAGGCGCCTTGCAAGCAAACCAATACGAGCAAAACGAGACTTCCGACGACAGCTTTTGTGCCCAAGTCTTTTACTTTGGCGATCGCTAAGCCAACTTGCAACACAATCAATGCGCCAACGGTCATTGCTAAATAGCGGTGCAGCATTTCAATCCAGGCCTTGACTTCAGTCACAGGACCATCCGGCATGGCTGCCTCCGCCAAACGAATCTGCTCCATCGCGCGAAATGGATTTGAGGTGCCATAACATCCAGGCCAATCGGGGCAACCAAGGCCAGAGTCGCTTAATCGTGTAAAGGCGCCGAATACGATTAAATCAAATGTCAGAAAGACAATAGTCCAGTTGAGTCGCTGAAATAAATTGAGGCTTGGGCGTGAAAATAGATACGCCAGCGGTATGCCCGCAAATACGATTGCGATTGCAGCTAACTCCAGAAAGAGGACTGCGCTATTGCTCATTGAATCTTTTCGCCCGCCTGGTTTACTTTGAGTAACTTCTCCAGATCCTTGCGCATACCAGCAAATTCTTTCGGATCTGCGGTGACAGCAAACTGCATCATCTTTTCACCAAAGGGATTGAGGAGCTGAATATCCTTGCCGCCTTGGTTGGCATTAAGCCAATTGGTCCACTGTGCTTTTTCTGCTGCAGCGGTAGGTGCGTTCACAATAAAAAATCCAGCGGTCTGCTCGTCATATGCCCGCCTTACCAGCGGATCTACTGGCATACCATCGGTTACAACCCAAACCAATTGCGTACGTGGACTTTGCTTGCCCAGCGCAACGCGTACCTGCCGCATTAAAAATAAGGCTTGCAAACAGGCTTCATTTTGGCTGACGCACTCCGCGGCAGGACGCGCAATTAAGAGTGTCCACTTTCCTTCTAGAGGCAGATTAAACCAAGCCGATTGGGCCTGCTCTGGGGGCGTTATCAGCCTACCGTAATTGGTTTTCCCACCTTCTGGCTTTAAAACATAAAACGTAAAGTAGGAGGCAATAACCGGTAGAGCGCATGCAAACAATAGCAACAGCATTTGAATGCGGCCACGGCGCGTCTGTGCGTTTGGTATCGGCGCCTCATGTTGCGCCGCCGGTATCAACAGCTCTTTATCTTCCACTATCGTTCTACCTTTTTGTTGTTTGGCGAATTCGCAACAATCCATGAATCAACCAAAATAAGAAGGCACTCAGCGCGAGTGCAAACCACTGGAATGCATAAGCATAATGGCGTTCGACGCCGCTTGCTGCCGCGGTCCAATTTCGCATTAAGCCATCTTTTTCGAGTTCACTGATTTGCTTCAAAACAAAGGGGATTTGTTGCCACTGATGGCGCCCTGCCTCCTTAGTCAGATCCAGGTTTTGCTGTATTCGCACCGGGCTATTGCCACCCACCCCACCATCTCCTAGCTCAAATACCCGGTCGGGCTGGGCAATCCCAATTCCCTCAATACGCATCTTGCCACCGGGGGTATTAATTGGTGGCAGTACCATGCGGTCCTCTCGATTACGGGGGGCCCAGCCGCGCTGAACCCAAATGACGGTGTTCCCCAGGCCAGTTACCTGAAACGGCATCAGCACATAAAATCCGGATTGGCCTGCGCCGCCTTTCGATGCCGCCGCGCCTGGCTGCGGGCGGTTATCCAACCAAATCGCCTGATCAACTAAAAACTCACCTTCCACAAGCAAGCGCCGGCTATCAGCTTCGGCTAAGGTCCATTGTGGTTTTGTATTCAGATTAAGTGGCGGAAGCGCAATCTGGGATGCGAGTTTTTCTGCTTTCTCGATTTTTCCAGCGGCTCGGCTCATCTGCCAAAGGCCTGCACTAATACCAATCGACATCACCACTGCCATGGCAATGGTTGGAATCACGCGATTGTGCAGCAAGCTAGAAAAAATATTCAATGGTAGGATTCGCTTATGAAATGGATTATGCCTGCTGCCCTTTTACTGATTATTGCCAGCCTCGGCTCGGCTTTGTATTACATGATGAAAGACAAAGGCAATAGCTCTCGAATGGTTCACTCGCTCATGCTACGCATCGGCCTATCCATTGCTCTTTTCTTGGGCATTTGGCTTGCTTATTCCTTAGGCTATATTCAACCCACCGGAATCAAAATCGGCCAATAAACTTGGCCGATTTCGTCTTCGATTGAACTTGCCATTGCTGGCTAGTTCATCCCGCACTTACATCCAATAGATAACGACATAGAGTCCAAGCCAAATGACGTCAACAAAGTGCCAATACCATGAAGCGCCTTCAAAGGCAAAATGGTTATCTGCAGTAAAGTCGCCGCGAATGGCTCTGCGCAAGACCACAGCCAACATCAATGCACCTAAGAAGACGTGAAATCCATGAAATCCGGTCAACATAAAGAAGGTTGAGCCGTAAATGCCTGAGGTTAGTTTTAGATTTAAGTCTTGATACGCATGAATGTACTCGTAGACCTGAAAGCCTAAAAAGATCGCGCCCAAGAATACAGTCGCCGCTAAGCCATACACCGCATGCTTTTGGTTGTTCTCACGAATAGCATGGTGAGCCCATGTCACCGTTACACCAGAGCTCAACAAGAGCAAGGTATTAATGGTTGGAATCGGCCATGGACCCATGGTTGAAAATTGCTCCACTAAGCCGGCAGGGCCATCATTCGGCCACACTGCGGTAAAGGTAGGCCAGAGCAATTTGCTTTCAATATCACCAAGCCAAGGCATTGAGATACTGCGCGCATAGAACAATGCGGAAAAGAAGGCCGCAAAAAACATAATCTCCGAGAAAATAAACCAGCTCATCGACCAGCGATATGACACATCAACGTTAATGCTGTTTTTACCTGAATTGGACTCAGAGATTGCATCGCCGAACCATTTATAAAGCACAAACAGGACAGATACAACACTAGCAATCGTTAGTGGGGCGCCCCAGGAGTAGCCGTTTACCCAGCCAGTCATGCCGCCTCCAAAACCCAATAGGCCAATGCTAGCCATTACGGGATGTCTAGATAGACTGGGAACGAAATAGTATGGGGTTGAATTAGACGACATTGTGCTCTTTCTATTTACTCGAAATTAGTGTTAACTTGATACAACCATTTTTACAATCAACAACAAGGCAGACATAAAAATAACTGCCCCCAAAATCCCAGCAAGGATGATGTGCACAAAACTCAAGCTGGCTGCATCATCCTGTAATCCCGACTTCTTACGTACACCCAAAAACCCCCACATGACTGCCTTCATTGACTGCAAGAAACTACTTTGCTTTTTCATAAAGCCGTCTTCACTCCTTGCGGTGTACTTGATCCGGCTGGCTTTATGCCCACACCCAGCTCAAAAAAAGTATAAGACAGGGTAATCGTTTTAACGTCCTTGGGTAAATTGGGATCAATCACAAAAACCACCGGCATATCGCGCATTTGATGTGGATTCAGAGTTTGCTGCTGAAAACAGAAACACTCTAATTTGGTGAAGTATTCGGTTGCGGCTTTGGGTGCATAACTCGGTATGGCCTGCGCCTCAACGGATCGACTTAGATTATTGGATACCTTGTAAACAATTTCTGCCATCTCGCCAGGATGCACTTCGAGGTAGTTCTTCATTGGTTTAAATGAAAACGGACCGCGCGTATTGGAATCAAATTCAATGACAATTTTGCGTGAATAGTCGACTTGGGTATTTTCTAGCTTGGTTGCCCCATGGGCACGTACACCATAATTATTTTTATTGGTTACGACATTGATACCAGTGACCTCACACAGAGCTTTGTAGAGTGGCACTAAAGCATAGCCAAAACCAAACATCAAAATGGAAGCTAGCAAAAGCTTGAGCAGAATTTGGCGATTAATGGTTTTAATGTTGGCCATAATTTTTTAGGCCTTAACCCAACATGACTCGCTTCATCACAATGCCCATAAAGAAAACCAAGGCGACGCTGAGCATAATCAGACCCAAGCGGCGGTTACGCGCTGCCCGAGCTGATTTATACATGTCTTTAGTTTCCTGGGGCACGGTGATGATTAGCTGACTTTTGGCGGTGTTTCAAAAGTATGGTGCGGCGCTGGTGAAGGAATAGTCCACTCTAGGCCCTTAGCGCCATCCCATGGGCTATAAGACGCCTTGATGCCATGACCACGGTAAGCGGGCATCACAACAAACACGAGGAAATACACCTGCATCAAACCAAAGCCCAGACCACCAATCGATGCAATCATATTGAAGTCAGCAAACTGCGTTGGGTAATCGGCATACCGGCGTGGCATACCAGCCAAACCCAAGAAGTGCATTGGGAAGAAAGTGAGGTTAAAGAAAATCATCGAACCCCAGAAATGCACTTTGCCGCGGAATTCATCGGCCATGTAGCCAGTCCATTTTGGACACCAGAAGTAAAAACCGGCAAACATCGCAAAGAGGGAGCCGGCTACCAAGACATAGTGGAAGTGAGCCACAACGTAGTAGGTATCTTGCACGCCAATATCAATTGGGGCTATTGCCAGAATTAGGCCTGTAAAGCCGCCCATTGTAAATACGAAAATAAAGCCAACGGACCATAACATGGGAGTCTCGAATGTCATCGAACCCTTCCACATGGTTGCAATCCAGTTGAAGATTTTGACGCCGGTCGGAACTGCAATCAGCATGGTGGCGTACATAAAGAACAACTGGCCTGTTACTGGCATGCCAGTGGCAAACATGTGGTGCGCCCAAACGATGAATGACAAAATCGCAATGGAGGCTGTGGCATACACCATCGAGCTGTAACCGAATAAGGTCTTTCTAGAGAACGCAGGAATCACTTCACTAATAATTCCAAACGCAGGAAGAATCATGATGTAGACCTCTGGGTGACCAAAGAACCAGAAAATATGCTGGTACATCACAGGATCACCACCGCCTACAGCGGAGAAGAAAGAGGTGCCAAAGTGGCGATCGGTTAGAACCATCGTGATCGCGCCCGCCAATACTGGCATTACTGCAATCAACAAATAGGCTGTAATCAACCATGTCCATGCAAACATGGGCATCTTCATTAAGGTCATGCCAGGGGCACGCATATTCAAGATGGTCACGATGATGTTAATCGAGCCCATGATGGAAGAAGCGCCGAGCAAGTGCAGGGCGAAAATCGCCATATCCATACCTGGGCCCATCTGCAATGTCAGCGGAGCATACAAAGTCCAACCACCCGCTGGCGCGCCACCGGGGGCTAAAAATGAACCAAACAACAAGGTGGCCGCTACCGGCAAAATCCAGAAACTAAAGTTATTCATTCGCGCAAAGGCCATATCGGACGCGCCGATCTGCAATGGAATCATCCAGTTTGCAAAACCCACGAAGGCCGGCATGATGGCGCCAAACACCATCACTAAGCCATGCATGGTCGTTAACTGATTAAAGAACTCGGGGCGCAGGTATTGCAAGCCGGGTTGAAACAACTCCAAGCGAATACCCAGTGCCATGACACCGCCTGCTAGCAAGCTAACAAAGGAGAAGATGAGGTACATCGTTCCAATGTCTTTGTGGTTGGTCGCAAACAACCACCGACGCCATCCATGTGGCATGTCATGCGCATGGTCATGCGCGTGATCGTGTGCTGTATCGAGGGTAGTAGAGACTGTGCTCATGAGTTGCTCCGTGATAGTTTTTTAAGTAAGTTGTTATTTAGTCCGTGCTGCCATGAGGTCAGGCGTTTGATACACATCGCCTGTTTTATTGCCCCACGAATTACGTGTATAGGTAATCACCGCTGCAATGTCGCCGTCTGAAATCACGCCACCCCATTTGGGCATAGCGCCTTTGCCGTTAAGCATGATTTGGAAGTTGGCCTCTTTGGGGCCAAGCACAACCTTACTTCCATCTAATGCTGGGAAGGCACCTGCGCCCTTACCGTTAGCCTGGTGGCAGGCTGCGCAGTTGGAGGCATACACTTTTGCACCACGGTCCATTTGCTCCGCTAAGGTGTAAATCTTGCTGGGATCGTCTGCCAACGCAGCCATTTCTTTTTTCTTTTCCTCTACCCATTTGGTGTAGTCCTCATCGGATACAACGCGCACTACGATTGGCATAAAGGCATGCTGGGCACCACAAAGCTCGGAACACTGGCCGCGATAGGTACCAATCTTTTCTGCTTTAAACCAGGTATCGCGCACAAATCCAGGGATAGCGTCCTGCTTGACTCCGAATGCTTGTACTGACCATGCATGGATTACGTCATTAGCTGTTGTGATTATGCGGATCTTTTTATTGACCGGCACCACCATTTCATTATCAACTTCCATCAAATACGTGTTTGATTTAGGCGCTAAGTTATTGATGGATTCGCGTGTGGTCGACAGGGTGGATAAAAAACTGATGCCTTCGCCTTCGCCTTTAAGGTAGTCGTATCCCCATTTCCACTGATAGCCGGTGGTTTTAATGGTGATGTCTGCATTAGTAGTGTCTTTCATAGCCACGACCGTTTTGGTTGCTGGCAATGCCATGCCAATCACGATCAGGAGCGGGATGACCGTCCAAATAATTTCTACTGTGGTGCTTTCATGAAAGGAGGCTGACTTAGCGCCTTTCGATTTGCGGTGCTTGAGAATGGAATAGAACATCACCCCGAATACACCTATGAAAATCACAGTACAAATAACTAACATCATCCAATGCAGCCAGTGAATTTCGGCCATGATTTTGGTTGCTGCTACAGGGAAATTAAGCTGATTTACCGCAGGTCCGCCGGGCATATCCTGATTCGCAAATACCGTTACGGCACTAATTGAGGCAATGGTTAAGAGCAGGGCTCTTCCGGCTTTTCCAAGTAAATTCATCTTTATCTCTGTTAATAATCGTAATTTTAAATGCATCACCACGCATAAATAAGTCAAAAGCAAGCTGGCTTTACGTTTTGATGCGTAATTATAGGGTTTCTTATCTTAATCAACAATCTACATACTCGCTTAAGGGAATCAATAATGATCTTACTTAAAAATAAAGTAAGCGCTTACTCTTAATGAAGATCCTACCTGCCCTTACGTTGAATTTGATCAGGCGAAATAAAGGCCAAAGTGTCCTTTGTTCCTGACAAGTGCTTACCCACTACCCAAGCGTGTCCATACACCACTTCAAGCGTCATTTTTTGCGGTAATTTCACGGTTTTATCAGCAGCGATTGCCTGCGCTTGATGTTCTGACAAAAGTCCAAGAGCAAGGGCATCCCGAAGATAAAGAGCGTCGGATACGTATTCCAGGTAAAGGTATTCCATGTCCATCACTGGATCGGAGAATCGGCTTTCGACCAACGCATCCCCCAAATCGTGCATGTCCCATGCTCCGGGGAGGGCTGCTAATTTAGATCCATCCACAGCGTCGCATTGCATTGCACGCAACTCAGCGCCGGTATCGGGACCAAGATAGCTGAAGGAAAACAAACCACCCTCGCGCAAGACCCGCCACGCTTCCTGAATGACCCACTTCGGTTGATGCAGCGTATGAATCCATAAATTACTAAACACCATGTCTTGCGATTGATCTGGAAGAGCAAGCCTATCTTCCGCCATCTTTGGAAAACGCGTTATGCCCTTCGTAATGAATCCGCAGGTTCGAGCTAACTTCATTGTTGTCGTGTCTACCCAGCCCAGATCCGGCTCAAGGACAGTTGCTAGCGCAGCATTTGGGAAGCGTTTAGCTAAGTGGCTTGCATGTATCCCTGGCGCATCCGGAATAATCAATAGCGAGCGCGGCTGATGCTTAAGTAGCTCCAGCTTTTGCATCATGCGTAAGGCGATATCGTTTTTAAGCCATCTTAATGATCGGGTCATCTGCTCAGTATACTCAGCGCCCCATGCATTTTTTACACACCCTCTTAAGCCATTTATTGCCCACCGCATGCATCGTGTGTACCCGCCATCAAAAGGCGATGGTCTGCCATTCTTGCTTCACGTTTTTAGAAAACCAATCGCTCTTTCATTACCCTTGCTGCATCCGCTGCGGGGTTGATCTTGATGGCTATAGAGACGAACAAAATCAATGCAGCGCCTGCCTGTTGCAATCTCCGGCGTTTGATCGAACGCATTGCCTTGATCGATACAATGGCGTCTTACAGCATGCAATGCATCAGCTCAAATACCAGCGGCGCCTTGCCATTGCCAGCGCCTTTGCCTTCGCCTGGAATCGCCTGGCAATTCCGCATCTAGATACGCCTGAGGCAACGGTTTTATTGCCTGTCCCGCTCAGTACCCAAAAACTCAGTCAACGTGGCTTCAACCAATCTTGGGAAATAGCGAAGCGCATTCAATTACCGCTCTCCATTGAGCCGATTGCCAATGCCTTGGGACGACACCACTCAGATACAAATCAAGTGCAGCACAATCGCCTCGATCGGCAATCCGCATTACGTCATGCTTTTTACATTCACCCAGAGGCGTTACCGAAAATACAGAATAAATCGATCGTAGTATTTGACGATGTCATGACTACCGGCTCAACTTTGCATGAAATTGCTACTCTGCTGAAGGATAATGGTGCACGTTCCGTTGTGAATTGGGTTGTATTGCGTGCCTTAAGGCCCCAAACACGGATACATTCAAGGGATCTATAGCGATGTTTAATGTTGTTTTATTCGAGCCTGAAATTCCGCCCAACACGGGTAATATCATTCGCTTGTGCGCCAACACCGGGGCAACACTCCACCTGATCGAGCCCTTAGGCTTTCCACTGGAAGATACCAAGTTACGTAGGGCTGGTCTGGATTACCATGAATTCGCTCACCTACTGGTCTATAAAAGCTGGTCTGACTTTATAGACAAGACCAAGCCGGATGCGGCGCACTTGTTTGCGCTCACCACCAAAGGAAAAGGCAGCTTTGCGAAAGCGCGCTTTAGTGAAAACGACTATTTTGTTTTTGGCTCGGAAACCAGAGGAATTAGCGATGAAGTACGCAACGCCATCCCTGAGCAAAACCGGATTCGACTACCCATGCGGGAGAACAGCCGCAGCCTGAATTTATCGAACAGCGTAGCAATCTTGGTATATGAGGCTTGGCGACAAAACGGCTTTGCAGGCGGCGCCTAAAAAAACGCCATTTAATGTTCTGGTTTTGGCTCACGGCCCATTAACTTTTGCACTGCCTCGTGCGCGGTAATTTGGCCGGAGAGAACATCGCACATATTGCTGGTAATTGGCATATCCACATTGAGGCGCTTTGCTAAATCAGCCACTGCGGCTGCGCACAAAACGCCCTCCGCAACATGACCTAAGTTATTCAGTACCGTTTGCAGCGACTGCCCTGCAGCCAGCAATAAACCAACGCGACGATTGCGGGATAAATCACCCGTTGCGGTCAAAATCAGGTCGCCTACCCCCGTCAATCCCATGCAGGTCTCTGGCTTTCCGCCAGCAGCCTTGACCAGCCGCATCATTTCTGCGAGGCCGCGGGTTAACACTGCAGCCCGCGCATTTAGACCCAAGCCTAGGCCATCGCCGATGCCAGCGGCAATCGCCATAATATTTTTTACAGCGCCGCCAAGCTCTACACCAATCAAATCATCGCTTGCATAAATCCGCATATTGCCATGATGAAAGGCGTCTTGAACAACTTGACACAATGCTGCTGATTGGCTGGCTACGGTTAAAGCGCATGGCAGGCCACGCGCCACCTCATTAGCAAAGCTGGGTCCTGAGACAACACCTACTGCATGGGCAATACCGCGACTATGTTTGGCTAGCTCTCGCTCAACGACTTGATGCGGCAGGAGTGCTGTAATCGGCTCTAAGCCTTTACACAACCAAATGATATTGAGGGGGCACGTTGCTTGCTGCAAAACGCAGACAATCGTTTCAGACAAGCCGGACATCGGCGTTGCAATAACAAGCAAATCACTTGGGCGTAAGAGTCCCAATGTGTGTTTTAAATCAGACTCCACTTGCAAGGCAGTTGGTAAGGCAATGTCCGGAAGGTAGCGCTGATTCTGATGCCCCGCCTGTATTGCTTTTGCTTGCTCAGGACTGCGAGCCCAAAGCCTGACTGAGCCTGGCGGCAAATGCTGCGCTGCTTGTGCAGCCATTGCCGTGCCCCACGCGCCTGCCCCCAGTAGTGTCACATTCATAGTGAGTGACTAGCCCTGCGTTTAGTTGGGCAAAATAATTTTGCTTTCCTGGGTCGATTCATTGCCATCACCTTCGGCAGACCCTTGAGCCTGCAATAAGCGCTGCTGATATAGGCTGTGGAAATTAATTTCACTTAGGTGGATCGGTTGAAAGCCCGCACGGCTCACGATGTCGGCCACATTAGAACGCAAATACGGGAACAAAATAGTTGGGCAAGTTACACCGAGCATAGGATCCATCTGCTCCGGTGGAATCAATATGAAGTGAAAAATACCAGCTTGCTTTGCTTCAACTAAAAACAGAACCTTGCCATCGACGCGTGCGGTCAAGGTTGAAATCAAAGCAACCTCAAAAATACCCTCAGCCAATGGATCAACGCTCACATCAATCTCTACCTGAATCTGCGGCTCTTCTTGCACTAACAAAATAGCAGGCGCATTGGGTTGCTCTAGCGATAAATCCTTTAAGTAAATCCGTTGAATATTAAAGCTCGGCTCCATTGCCTCGCTGGCGCCGTCTTTTGGGGATGCTGTTTGCTCGCTCATACAGGACTTTCTCGTTAAAAATTAGATCGGGTCAACTAATAAGGCGTCCAACTTACCCGCACGATCAAGCGCAGCCAAGTCGTCGTAACCACCGACATGGTGATCGCCAATGTAAATTTGTGGGACGGTGCGACGTCCGGTTCGAGCCATCATGGTCTCGCGCTGCGCGGGATCGGCATCAATCAGAATTTTTTCCAATTGCGTTACCCCTTTTTTCTGCAGCAGCTTTTCAGCCATCACGCAGTAAGGGCAAACACGGGTGCTGTACATGAGAACGGATGGCATGGCTTAGCTTTTGGCCAATGGCAGACCGGCTGCCGTCCACGCTTGCACGCCGCCATCTAAGTTTTTAACCTCTGTAAATCCAGCAGACTGAAGCGCTTTAATCGGACCGCTGGACGCAACATTGCTTTTGCAAACCACAATCACAGGTAACTTACGGTCCAGTTTGAGTTTATCAATGCCAGAAGCGATTTGATCCTCCGCAATGCGCTTTGCATTGGGTAAGTGGCCAGCCTGAAAGTCAGCTTCAAGGCGCACATCTAAAATCTGTGCTTTTTTACGATTGATCCAAGAGGTAGCCTCGGTTGGGGACAGTCCACCCCCCATGATTAGCGTAGATAATGTAGGCAGAAACAGCGCTACGCCCGTAACTAATACGAGCGCAATAAGCGCCATATTTTCGATTTGCATTAAAAAGTTCATTTTTAGATTATAGAATGGCTCTATGAAACAACTTGTCCTAATACGCCATGGCGAATCTGCCTGGAACCTTGAAAACCGCTTCACCGGTTGGGCTGATGTCGATTTAACCCAAAAAGGCATTGATCAGGCTATCGCAGCTGGCAAAAGCCTTCAAAAAGCGGGGTATGAGTTTGATATTGCCTATACCTCCGTTTTGCGCCGCGCCATCCGCACGCTTTGGTACATTCAAGATGAAATGAACCTGATGTGGATTCCAGTGGTGCACAGTTGGCGCTTAAATGAGCGGCATTACGGCGCCCTGACCGGCCTAAATAAGGCCGAAACCGCAGCCAAATATGGCGAAGAACAGGTGCATATTTGGCGCCGCTCCTTTGATGTTTGCCCACCTTTGTTGGAGCTGGGCGATGAGCGCAACAGCCACGGTGATCGCCGCTACACCAAGCTAGAGCAGGGGGACATCCCCTTGGGTGAGTGCCTGAAAGATACGATTGAGCGGGTGATGCCGCTGTGGAACGAGTCGATTGCGCCTGCCCTCAAGCTAGGTAAACGGGTTGTTTTGGTTGCGCACGGCAATAGCATCCGTTCGCTGATTAAATTCCTGGATGGAACCTCTGAAACCGACATCATGGAGGTCAATGTGCCCAATGGCAAACCCCTCGTCTATGAATTAGACGATGATTTGAAGCCGAAACAGCATTTTTACCTAGACTAGAGCAAAATAGGCGACATACTCAATCCAGTAATAAAAACACTCTATCGCCCATATGCGCCATTTATTTAAAAGCCTTGCTCTTGTTTCCGTTGGTCTAATCGCCGGCGTTGCCGCAACGATCCAATTTTCTGCCACAGCGCAACAAGGCACCACAACGCTACCGCTGGAAGAGCTGCGCACACTATCCAATGTGTTTTCTCAAATTAAGCGGGAATACGTTGAGCCAATCGAAGATAAACAACTACTGACTGATGCTGTAAAAGGCATGGTGAGTAGTTTAGATCCGCATTCTTCGTATTTAGACAAAAAAGACTTTTCAGAAATGCAAGAGCAGACTGCAGGTAAGTTTGCTGGGCTTGGTATTGAAATTACATCTGAAGATGGTTTGGTAAAAGTACTCAATCCAATTGAAGACAGTCCTGCAGCGCGTGCCGGCCTTCAAGCGGGCGACTTAATTACGCGACTGGATGATAAGCCCGTTCGTGGCATGTCACTCGACAAAGCAGTGCGCACCATGCGCGGCAAACCGGGAACAAAAATTACACTGACCATTTTTAGAAAAAGTGAAGAGCGTAGTTTTCCAGTCACGATTACCCGCGCTGAAATTAAAGTGCAGTCGATTAAAACCAAAATCGTTGATCAAAACATTGCATGGGTACGGATTACCAGCTTTCAAGAACGTACCGTTCCTGATTTAGCAAAGAAGCTCAGTGAAATTGCCGAGAAGAATCCCAATTTAAAAGGGGTTATCTTGGATTTGCGGAACAACGGCGGCGGCCTGCTACAAGGGGCTGTTGGCGTTGCAGCAGCCTTCCTGCCAGCCAATTCCGTGATTGTTTCAACCAAAGGACAGGCGCCTGATTCCACCCAGATTTTCAATGCAACGCCTTCGATGTATCGCCTCAGTGAAGCAGGCGATCCCTTGGCATCTGTTCCTCCATTATTTAAGAAGGTCCCGATGGTCGTTCTCGTGAATGCCTTCTCCGCTTCTGCATCAGAGATCGTTGCTGGAGCGCTTCAGGATTATAAGCGGGCTACCATTATTGGTAAGACCACCTTTGGTAAAGGCTCCGTACAAACCGTTCGCCCACTCTCGAATGACTCTGCCCTAAAGATCACAACTGCCTACTACTACACACCAAAAGGACGGTCGATTCAAGCCTTCGGTATTAAGCCCGATATCGCGGTAGATCAAAACAAAGAGGGCGACCCCGATGACGTTTTAATCACGCGTGAAATTGATAGTGAAAAACACTTACGCAATAAACAATCCTCAGAAGAAAAATTAATATTGGATCGCCAAAAACGCCGGATCGAAGAATTACAGCGCATTGAAGAAAAGAATGCCAATAAAACTGCGGAAGAGCGTGAAAAAGACAAGTCCAAAAAACCCGTTGAGTTGGGTGGCCCAGATGACTTCATGCTGCAACAAGCCGTTGCCTTTATCGACGGCAAAGAAATTCAGCGTTCGGCGTCCAAGCTCGAATAGGTTAAGGCCATGAATGACGAGCAGTTATTGCGCTACTCCAGGCACTTACTGCTGGATGAAATTGACCTTGCGGGGCAAGAAAAACTGCTCAAATCACACGTTTTGGTGATTGGGGCCGGCGGATTGGGTTCCGCTGCAGCGCCTTATTTGGCAGCAGCCGGTATTGGCACCATCACCCTCATGGATTTTGATGCAGTTGAATTAACCAACTTGCAGCGCCAAATCATGCATACCCAAAATAGCGTGGGCAGTAGCAAGGTAGATTCAGGCAAACGTTTTCTTGAGGCACTTAACCCAAGCATCCATGTTATTTCACTGCAAGAGCGTGCTACTGCTAGTACCTTGGCCTCCATTTTGCCCTCTATCGACGTGGTTTTGGATTGCACTGACAACTTTGCTACCCGTCAATTGATTAATGCGGCCTGCGCCGAGTATCGCGTCACCTTGGTATCTGGTTCGGCATTGCGCCTCGACGGTCAACTGAGCGTATTTGATGTGAAGCGTGCTGACTCGCCTTGCTATGCCTGTATTTTTTCGCCCAACGAAGCCCCAGAAGAAATCAATTGCGCCACCATGGGCGTCTTTTCCCCTTTGGTTGGCATTATCGGGACAATGCAGGCAGCACAAGCACTGCAAGTACTGATTGGTTTTGGCAGTCCTCTAATTGGACGCTTGTTGTTATGGAATGCGCGCAATACCCAAATTGAAACGATCCAAATCAGCCGTAACCCAAACTGCCCAGTCTGCGGCCAGCATCATTCTGCATAGATCAATTAGGTAACTAAGCTGAGGCGAGTGCTGCCAATGCATCCGCTTGCTCTTCCGGATCAATCGCACTCAGCACAGCGGCTGTTGCTGCTCCGAGTTGACTCACGTCGGCTTTGAGGATCTCGCGCTTTACCAATAGCAACTGACTGAAGTGCATCGAGAAATCCGTTAAGCCCATACCCAGTAAGAGCTTAGTTAAGGTTGGGTCACCGGCCATCTCACCGCATACCGCAATCGGAACGCCTGCCTGATTCGCTTGCTTAATAATATTCGCCAGTAGATTGAGGATCGCAGGATGGTATGGATCATATAAGTGGGCTACTGCATGATCTGCTCGATCAATCGCCAATGTGTACTGAATCAAATCATTCGTACCAATGGATAAAAAATCAAAGTGCCGAATAAACAAAGGCAATACCAAAGCTGCTGCCGGTATTTCGATCATCGCCCCAATTTGAATATTGGGATTGAACAATTGATCGCGCTGTTGCAGCTGGGCCTTCGCTTTTTCAAGTAAGCGCAATGTCTCGCTAATTTCTTTTGCATGCGCCAGCATCGGAATCATGATCCGCGCTTGGCCATGTGCAGAGGCCCGCAAAATAGCCCTCAGCTGGGTCAAGAATATCTCTGGCTCGGTCAGGGACCAACGAATCGCTCGTAATCCCAGTGGGGACGTTCCGGTTTGCGACAAGTCGCTGCCCGAACCCAAGGCTTTATCGGCACCGACATCAATGGTTCGAATGTTGACTGGTAAACCGTGCATGGTCTCAATTACGCGGCGATATTCTAAATACTGCTGCTCTTCACCTGGAAGGGCTTCTTTGCGATTCATAAAGAGAAATTCAGAACGAAATAAGCCAACCCCTACCGCACCAAACTCGACCGCTTGCTTCGCGTCCTCTGGTAATTCTATGTTGGCTAAAAGTTCAATTTGAACGCCATCGCGCGTTTTGGTATCGGAATGTTTAATTTGCTGTAACTTCTGCGCCTCAGCAATTTCTGTTTGTTGTAAGGCCCGGTAGTCTGCCAACAAACGATCGCTGGGGGAAACTACCACCACCCCACGGTCGCCATCGAGTACCAGCCAATCACCATGACGAATAATCTCGCTAGCATGACGCGCGCCCACAACCGCAGGAATTTCCATGCTACGAGCCACAATCGCGGTATGCGAGGTACGACCACCAAGATCGGTAACAAATCCTTTAAATGCATAGTCCTTAAAGCGCAACATATCGTGCGGCGCAATGTCATGCGCCACAATGATGGCATCGACTCCCGTATCGGTCGGCGCCAAAAAATCGGGCTGGGATAGTCCATCCTTGTGTTGTGAGTGCAGTGCTTTTAGAACCCGCTCCGCCACCTGCCGAATATCGTGGGCACGTTCTTTTAGATAAGGATCTTCGATTTCTGCAAACTGCTCAAGCAAGTCGTTTAGCTCGGTCGTCAAAGCCCACGCTGCATTGAGACGTTCCGTCCGTATCAATTTCAATGGCTTTTCAGCCAACGTAGGGTCAGCCAAAATCATGCTGTGGACATCCAAAAACGCAGCCATTTCTTGTGGCGCATCTTTCGGCAATCCCCCGCGTAAGGTAGTTAACTCGGATTGAACCTGCTGAAAGGCTGCAAGCAGTCGCTTGGCTTCTACTTCCTCTTGCCCGGGATCAATTAAGTGGTGACTGACTTCGAGCGCTGCCCTGGAGATCAATACGGCCCGGCCAATGGCAATGCCCTTGGATACCGGAATGCCATGCAATGAAAAGGTCACGGTTTATTCGCCCTCACCGAAGCGATCATTAATCAATGCGGTGATGGCCTTCATCGCCTCTTCTGAATCCGTTCCGATTGTTTCCAAAGTCACCGTGCTACCAATACCTGCAGCCAGCATCATCACACCCATAATGCTCTTGGCATTAATTTGACGGCTACCTTTACTCAGCAATACTTCGCACTGGTACTGGGCAGCGAGTTGTGACAGCTTAGCCGATGCTCTGGCATGAAGCCCGAGTTTATTGATGATGGTGATTTCAGCGACTGGCATGACTAATCCTGTTTCTCGGTAGTTTGTACGTTGGCGATGCCGCCTAAACGCAAGATACCATTTTGACCGCCCTGCAGTGTTTTTTGCGTCAAAGCATCTAATGCATCATCTTTATAGGACACTGCGCGCATAAGCATGGGTAGATTCAGTCCCGCTAAAATTTGGACTTTTAATTTCATGCCCGCGCTACTTTGCTGCGTCACCAACCGCGAGGCAACGTTCGCTGGGGTTGCGCCCATTACATCCGTCAAGACCAGCAACTCGCCATGCGTTTCAACCGCTTTGGCAGCAACCAATACCCGCTCGAAACTGATTTTGGCATCCTCGTGTGCCGGGATATCAACAGCCTGAATGTGCTCTGGTATCGAGCCATATACATGCTCGGCAAAGCTCAGCATGGCGCTCGCTATCGGGGTATGGGCAATGATTAGAATTCCGGCCATATTAGTGCAAAGCTTTTTCTAAAGCGCGCAGCCAAATGGTAGCGACATCGCAATCGGTCTGCTCCGTAATTTCCACAAAACACGTTGGGCTGGTCACATTAATTTCCGTTAGGTAGCCACCAATTAAGTCTAAGCCTACCAAGAAAAGTCCTTTTTGCCAAAGCAGTGGCGCCAAATATTGAGCAACCTTCATTTCCTGGGGGCTCAAAGGCATCGCCACGCCCTTGCCACCAGCCGCTAAGTTACCGCGAATCTCTGTTCCTTGCGGAATGCGCGCTAAAGCATAGGGGACCACTTCACCGGCGATAAGCAAAACCCGTTTATCGCCCTGTGCAATCTCGGGTAAGAAGCGTTGCACCATTAATGTACGCGCTCCATTTTCGCCGAGGGTTTCAACAATGCTAGCTAAATTGAGGCCATCACGTCCCACTCGAAATACCCCCATGCCACCCATCCCATCGAGGGGTTTAATCACAATATCTAAGTGCCTTGCATGAAATGCCTCCACCTCCGCAAGATCTCGCGTGACTAAGGTGGGAGGGATCAAGTCAGGGTACTCGGTAATGGAGAGTTTCTCTGAATGCTCCCGAATCGCATCAGGCTGATTAAACACCCGTGCCCCCTCACGAACAGCAGCGGAGAGCAGCCAGGTGGTGTTGAGGTATTCGATATCAAACGGAGGATCTTTGCGCATCAACACCGCAGAAAAATCGGCCACTCGGCAGGGCTTGATTTCGCCCACTTCAAACCAGGATGTACTGCTAGGCTTAATCGCCAGCGGTCTGCAGTCGGCTACTACGCTGTTGTCTTTCCAAACAATGCCGCGCGTTTCCACAAACCACAAGCGATACCCCGCAGCTTGAGCAGCGCGCATCATTGCCAGCGTTGAGTCCTTCTGTATCGCAAAGGAATCCAAGGGATCGGCAATGAATAAAAAATCCAAGGGAATGTCTCGGTAGCTTTACTTACGCCACTTCTGCGTTAGGGTCAGTGCGCTCTAACTCGAGCGATGAGGCCAACAAAGCAAGGCGGGCTACTACACCATATAAATAGAATCGATTGGGAGCAGCGCTGCCGGGTTTTGCGTGGTAATCCGGCATCGCATTTTGCTCAAATGCCAAGGGTACAAAATGCATACCCGGTGCGTTGAGATTCTCATCGGGACCGCGGTCTGTATGAACGCGATAAAAGCCGCCAACGACATAGCGATCAATCATATAGACCACGGGCTCGGCAACTGCTTCATTGACTTTTTCGAAGGTATACACGCCCTCCTGAATAATCACATCACTTACCTCAAGGCCCTCTTTAACAACACTCATCTTATTGCGATCACGGCGATTGAGGTTTTTAAGCTGGCTTGCATCGTTCACGACCATCACGCCCATGCCATAGGTTCCAGCATCGGCTTTGACTACGACATACGGCTTTTCTTTTATGCCATATTCACGGTATTTTTTAGCGGTCTTTTTTAACACTTGCTCTACTGCTACTTGTAATTCTTCTTCGCCCTGACGCTCATGGAAGTTGACATTACTGCAGCTAGTGAAGTATGGATTGATCATCCATGGATCAATGTTAACTAGCTTGGCAAACTTCTTAGCCACCTCATCGTAAGCCTCAAAGTGATTCGACTTACGACGAATATGCCAACCGGCATGCAATCCCGGCAATAAGTATTGCTCGTAGATGTTTTCTAGTATGGGCGGAATGCCTGCAGATAAATCGTTATTCAGCAAAATAGAGCAAGGATCAAAATCCTTAATGCCAAGGCGTTGCTTTTTTAAACCCAATCGCGCGAGTGGCTCAAGCAGTAAGCGATTGCCATCTGGCAAATCAATCCAAGTTGGTTTCTTAATGTCTTCGGACAAACTGCCAAGGCGCACATTCAGGCCAGCTTGACGCAGAATCGAAGAAAGACGCGCAATGTTCTGCAGATAAAACGTATTCCGAGTATGGCGCTCCGGTATCAAGAGCAAATTTTTTGCTTCGGGGCAAATCTTCTCAATCGCAGCCATCGCTGCTTGCACTGCAAGGGGCAGCATTTCTGGGGAGAGGTTATTAAAACCACCCGGAAATAAATTGGTATCAACTGGTGCTAGCTTAAAACCCGAGTTCCGTAAATCAACCGAGCAATAAAAAGGAGGGGTATGCTCTTGCCATTCCAAGCGAAACCAACGCTCGATAGCAGGAGTTGCTTCAAGTGCCTTGGTCTCGACTTCGAGCAAGGGGCCGCTTAGGGCGGTAATGAGATGTGGAACCATCTCACCATTGTAAGTTTTTTTATAAAAAAGGCATTGGATCCGGCGAACCCAATAAAAAGGCTAAATAGGCCACTGGGGCCTATTTAGCTTCGACAATCCGCCTAATTAGGATTCGTAGGCTGTTTCACCGTGGGAAGCAATATCCAAGCCTTCGCGCTCTTCTTCTTCCTTCACACGCAATCCAATCACCATATCGACCAGTTTGAATGCAACGACCGAGACGACGCCAGACCAAATTACAGTAGTAATGACGCCCTGGGCTTGCAGCCAAACTTGGGTGACCATGGAATACTCGGCTGCTGCAGCGTTCGCAACATAATCCCAGATTCCGGAGCCGCCCAATGCAGGATCAGCAAACACACCGGTCAAAATCGCGCCAATGATGCCGCCAACGCCATGAACGCCAAACACGTCCAAACTATCGTCTGCACCCAGCATGCGCTTCAGACCCGATACACCCCACAAGCAAACCACGCCGGCAATAAAGCCAATCACGATCGCGCCCATTGGGCCAACAAAGCCAGCTGCAGGCGTAATGGCAACTAAACCTGCAACGCAACCCGATGCACCGCCCAACATAGAAGGTTTGCCTTTGGTAATCCACTCAGCCAGTGTCCAACCCAATACAGCAGCCGCAGTCGTTACTAAAGTATTGAAGAAAGCCAAAGCAGCTGTTCCGTTTGCTTCCAGTGCCGAACCGGCATTGAATCCAAACCAACCAAACCACAAGAGCGATGCACCAATCATGGTGTAAACCAAGTTGTGGGGCTTCATTGCTTCTTTACCAAAGCCAATTCGCTTGCCAACCATATAAGAGCCGACTAAACCCGCAACTGCCGCATTGATATGAACCACGGTGCCGCCAGCAAAGTCAAGAACACCCTTCTGCCATAACCAACCTGCTTTTGCAGTAATGGCCTCAAGCGATGCCGCATCTTTGATGTCGTCCGGACCGGGCCAGAACCACACCATATGGGCTATCGGTAAATAGGCAAAGGTAAACCACAGAATCGTAAAGACCAGGATCGCGGAAAACTTAGCACGCTCTGCAAAGGCACCGACGATTAAGCAGCAGGTAATAGTTGCAAACGCAGCCTGAAATCCAATGAAGGTAAATTCAGGAATTACAACACCCTTACTAAAGGTTGCAGCCACACTATCCGGGGTTACCCCACCCAAGAACAATCGATCTAGCCCACCGATGAATGCACTGCCCTCTGTAAATGCAAAGCTATAACCATAAATGGTCCATAACACTGCAATCAGTGAGAACACCACCATGCACTGCACCAAGATCGACAGTACGTTTTTACTCCGTGTTAAGCCACCATAAAACAAGGCAAGGCCAGGCAGTGTCATCAGCACAACCATTGCTGTACACACCAAAATCCAGGCGGTATCGCCTTTATTGGCCACTGCTGCAACAGCAGCCGCAGCTGCAGGCGCTGCAGCAGCTGCATCTGCCGCATAGGCTGGTGCTACCGCCATCATGCCGGTTGCGCCTAAGGCCAAAGCCACAGCGCTACCTGCAACGAGTTGTTTAATCCAAGTAAGCATGTTGAACCTCTCTTTAAAGTGCTGCCGCGCCGGTCTCACCGGTACGGATACGAATGACGTGTTCAACGGGTGAGACAAAAATCTTGCCGTCACCAATCTTGCCCGTGCGTGCCGATTTTTCAATTGCCTCAATCGCACGCTCCAAAATACCGTCGTCTACAGCAGCTTCTATTTTTACCTTGGGTAAAAAGTCGACCACATACTCTGCACCACGGTACAACTCGGTATGGCCCTTTTGTCGTCCAAAGCCCTTCACTTCTGTCACGGTAATGCCCGAAACACCCACTTCCGAGAGCGCTTCGCGCACTTCGTCAAGCTTGAAGGGCTTGATGATTGCGGTTATCAGTTTCATACGTTTCTCCGTTAGGAAGGGTTATTAGAAAGTCTTGGTAAGCGAAACAATGCCAGTGGCGCCCCCTAAATTTTTACCGTTGTATGACCAATACTGTGCTTTAGCATTTGTATCAACATAAGCAGCGGATAAAGAAAGGCCCGCACCAAAGTCTTTAGTTACACCAAGCTTCCAATCGGTATAACTTAGATTATTTGAGTTAGAAACCCCATTCACTGAGCCTGCAATGGATTGATAACCAACGTGGCCATTAAGGGCCAAACCCCAAAAGCCAGTGTCATAGTTCACGGTCAAGTCTGGATAAAAAGAACCAGTACTTTGTGAAATACCAAATAGTGTGGTCACCGCATAAGAAACCTTAGCAAACCCAGTTAGAGAGCCAAATGTAAAATTTTGTGCCGCATAAAGTTCAGTTGTATTAGGGCTTGTTGCAATAGTAGGCCCGCCCTTCATTGGGTAATAGTATTGGAGTACGCCAAAATCTGAAGCGAATCCCGGTGCAATTAACTCTTTCTTAAAGCCAGCATAAAAATCCATTTCAATGGGCGCTGAAACGCCTTTATTAAAGTCGCTAATCCACGAAATCGATGAGTTCCAGTTGCCGATATAAAACCCGCTCTCATGGACATAATCAAATCCACCTTGAATAGCTGGCAAAAAGTTTGATTGGGAAATGCCGCGATAACGATACTCATTGACTACGGTAACGTTAGCAGTGACGGGGCTTGCCTCTGGTGCTGGCGTAGCTTGTGCAAATGCTGCTGGGGCAAAGAGTCCAGAGATTGCAGCAGCAATCGCGGTTTTTTGTAGTGTGTTCATGGAATACTCCTGTTTGAGGTTAAAAAGTGATTTCTAAAATGTTTCGATCGCTTAAACCCATTGATTGCGATTCATGGATCCCATAGTGATCTGTGTACTCGTTTCCGAAACCGGTCTTTTCCCTCTTTTAAGGCATATGCACCAAAATAGAGCATTAAACAGCACTACTTTGGGTCAAATATCATTTTTATGGGCAATTTGCCCTCATTTTTTAGGTCTTCGCGGCCCCTGAATTTCTAGGAACTCCTAAAATGAGGCATCTATTCATCCTAAAACGGACGCCATTCATGCAAAAGCCAGCCCAAATCCTCGAGCAAATTCAGCGCATCGCTGAGGAAATGCAAAGCAAAGTGGGTGACGCCATTCGCAATTCACCTGCACAAGAGATTGAGAAGAATGTGCGCGCCATGATGAATCAAGGCTTTCAGAAGATGGATTTGGTAACGCGCGATGAATTTGAATTACAAGCTAAAGTACTTTCGAAGACGCGTGAGAAATTAGAGGCGCTCGAGTTGAAGGTAGCCGAAATGGAAAAGCACCGTGTCTAATCGCGGGACGCATCCGCGCTGATGGTTGCCGGAAAGTATTTCGGTGACAGCAAGAACCAAGTAAATGCGATTGCTTGTGCAATCAAAAAGACGCCCAGCGCTGCATCAAATGCACTTGCTTGCGACCAACCCGCAGCAATTCCTAAATCGACTAAATAGCCGATACCCCACTGCACAATAAATGCGCCTACAAACAGGGACAAGTTGTACGTGGTGCTCACACGCCCTGAGTAGGCCATTGGAAAATAAGTCACGATTAAACTTTGCGCCAGCACATAGGAGGCGCATGCAACTGCCATCAAATACCACCACACCCACACCCACGGACCACGCCAATAAAATGCACAGGCTTGCAGCACGATTGAAGCGCCAACCATCCACGTCATATAGCGCATGGTATCAATACCAATGCCGGCTAGTTTAGGCAAGATCCATGCATTCATTAAATAAGCGCAGAGCAATACCGCATTAAAACCAAATAAGATTTGAGCTGCTGTTGTTGCGCTGTAGTCCATCACTTGAATTAACCACGGACCAAACCACAGGGTTTGAATCGCAATAAATCCACCATAGCAAAAAATACCGAGCGGCAGAATCCGCCAAAAAAAAGCGTTCGTCAAAATCAGTCGATAGCTGCTCCAAGAGAGGCTCGCTTTCTCATCCGAATGAATTTCATCGCTTAGGTAGTCTTGCTGCATTCGGGCTTTGATTGGTAAACCGATATACAAAATTAAAATGGCAATAGCAGACAAAGCGGCCATCACAACAAATACACCCCGCCATCCGATAAAGGGAAGTACTTCGTGTACTGGCCAGCTCGTCATTAAGGCGCCAAATGTACCAAACACCAACATGGCCGAGACCAACTGCGGCTGCTGCTCTGATGGAAACCACGTTCGAAAAGCCGAGAAGGCCGACATCAAACAAGCTGAAACACCGATTCCAATGCACACCCGTCCAATCACTAGGGTCACAAATTGATCAGCGAAAGCAAAAATCAGGGCGCCAATAATGGCAAAGCTCATTAATGCCATCTCGGTCGCACGTGGACCAAATCGATCGAGGGCTAATCCCACTGGGATTTGCGTCATACCAAAGCCAATAAAGTAGGCTGAAGACAAAAACCCCAATTCGGTATGGCTCAAATGCAAGTCACGAATGAGCTCGGGGGAAATAACGGCATTGATGGAACGGAAGGCATACGAAATGATGTAAGCCAAAGCAAAGGTGATGAATACACGCAATGCATAGCGGCCCTGCAGTGGCAGCTGTATCACCTGGTGCGGACGGCGATACCAATGCAAATTCATTTATTGCACACGGAATTCATCAAAAAATGGATCCCACTTTTCTGCAGTGAGCTCAGACTGAAACACCTTCGCATTCGCTGGCGCCAAAATCAACAGGGATTGCTGATAGATGCGACTGCCACCCTCACCATCAGGCCGCATAATCCAGCGTACACGCATCCAACGCTTGCCACTCGGATTCTGGACTTCAAATAAATAGTCCTCGGCAAGCCCTTTGCTGCGGCCTGGTCCGGCGATTAAATACTGCGATGGGCGTTTGATTGGCGGAGTTTGCACTGCATTGGCTGACTGCAGGATGGCTTTTTGCACCTGCTCCAACAAAGCGTCTGCTTGGGCATTGATGCTCGATGGCACCGCAATCGTGGTGATCGACATGATCACATCATCAATCTGCACGACTTCCAGTGTTTGCTGTAATTCAAGTCCTGCATAGGGCAGAGTCCGCTGCGCTTGCTTTGGCTTTTCAGGGAACAGCGCGGAATATCCCAGGCGCTCAGTATTAATGGTGCGCCAATCTAACTTAGGACTACAGCCCAAAATAACTGCGCTCACCACGACGATTCCCACTGCTTTTACAGAGCCTACCGATTGCATCGGTAGGCTGAACATCCCAAGACTAAACAACCCCTGCTCCATGGGCTTGCTGGTCGGCATGGTAGCTTGAGCGCACCATCGCGCCGACTGCTGCATGGGTAAAGCCCATGGCATATGCTTCGCGCGCGAACTCCTTAAATACGTCCGGATGAACATAACGCTGCACTGGTAAATGGTGGCCAGAGGGCGCCAAGTACTGGCCAATTGTCAGCATGTCGATGTTGTGCGCACGCATATCACGCATCACCTCCAGAATTTCTTCATCGGTTTCGCCCAGGCCCACCATGAGACCACTCTTGGTTGGAATCGAGGGAAAGCGTTCCTTAAAATCCTTGAGTAACAACAGGGAGTGGGCATAATCGGCGCCAGGCCTAGCTTGCTTGTAAAGCCGGGGGACCGTTTCTAGATTATGGTTCATCACGTCGGGCAAGCCCATCGCGACGTTTGCAGAAAACACATCCAATGCTTTTTCTAAACGACCTCGAAAATCAGGAACTAATACTTCGATGCGTGTTTTGGGCGACAAGCCACGTGCTTGCGATATGCAATCCACAAAATGCTGCGCGCCGCCATCACGCAAATCATCGCGATCGACACTGGTGATCACCACGTAATTTAATTTAAGGGCGGCAACCGTACGCGCTAAATTATGTGGCTCATTGGTATCGAGGGGATCGGGGCGTCCATGGCCTACATCGCAAAAGGGGCAGCGGCGGGTGCACTTATCGCCCATGATCATGAATGTAGCGGTGCCGCTTCCAAAACACTCGCCGATATTGGGGCAACTGGCCTCTTCGCATACCGTTACTAATTCATTCTCGCGGAGGATTTTTTTGATTTCAGCAAAGCGGGAATTATTCGAGGCTGCCTTGACCCGAATCCAATCGGGTTTTTTTAGTACTTGCTCAAGCGGCACAATCTTGATCGGAATGCGTGCCGTCTTTTCAGCCGACTTTTGCTTTCGCAGCGGATCGTACTCTGGGGCGGATTGCACCTCAATACTGGATTTATCTACTGTCATGGTTTCCTATATGCACTGCACATCACGCAATTGGAGTTAACTGCTGTCGCAGCTGACCAACCAGGCGCTGACCGATTGATGCCATATTGTCTTCGATCCCCAATGTTCTCATATCTACCGTACGTAATCCCGCATAACCACAAGGGTGGATTTGCTCGAAAGCCGCCAAATCCATATTCACATTGAGGGCAAGGCCATGGTAAGAACAATGCCTCGTTACTTTTAAGCCCAATGCTGCAATCTTAGCGCCATGCCACTCGGATTCACCCTGAAACGAAGGCGCAATATAGATCCCAGGGGCTCCAGCCTCGCGAACTGCTGGCAATCCATACTCTGCCAAGGTATCCATGACCGCCTGCTCAATCCGATAAACGAACTCTTTGACATGCAAGCCATACCGGCGAAGGTCTAACAATAAATAAACGACGAGCTGTCCAGGGCCATGATAGGTAATCTGCCCGCCCCGATCGACCTGCACCAAGGGAATGGAGCCGTCGTCAGTGTGCAAGTTGGCAGGATCACCAGCCAGCCCCAATGTAAAAACGGGGGGGTGCTCTAGGACCCAGATTTCATCTGGCGTTGATGCAGTGCGCTCTTTTGTAAATAAACGCATGGCTTCATACGTTGTTACATAATCCACTACGCCAAGCTGCTGAATGGCTATGATCATGCCATCTCAACTAGAGAACAATGCTAACGAGGGGGTGGGTTGATAAGGTGCGATAGAGCTCATCGAGTTGCTCGCGGCTGGTTGCATTGATGCTGAGCGTCAACCCCATGTATTTACCATTTTGAGACGGCCGTTGCTCCACCGTTCGCTCATCAAAAATGGGATCAAACTGTTTGGCGATATGCACCATGGCCGGTAAAAATTCAGGGGCATCTTTTCCCATGACCTTAATCGGAAAAATAGAGGGGTATTCAATCAGTGATTTTTCTTCCATGGTCCTTACCCTTGGTGTGGCCAAGCTGGCTGTCCTAGCCACTCACCCAAAATAATATTCCGAATGCAATGCAATTTACGGTGAAAAAAATGGTCTGCACCCGGCACCACTTGAACAGTTAGCTCTTGTGGCCTAGCCCAATCAAATACGCTCGACAAAGGAATAGTCTCGTCCAGCTCACCATGTATCAATACCGTATCTTTGGGCACATCCAATAATTCCCATTTACCTGCAGCACTACCCACCATGACAAAGCGTTCTGCAGGAAGGCTTAAATCGGCCAGGGCCTTTATCAAATGGCTGCCGACAAAACTACCAAACGAGAAGCCTGCAACCACGAGCGGCAAGGTTACAACGAAATTAGTCCAAATGTACTGTTCAGTTAATTCATTATTCATCCAGGTATGCGGATGACGCATCCACTCCGATACATGCAGCAAGTCAGCCAGTTCGCCAACACCCTCATCATGAATGCCGGCCGTACCGCCAACGCCCCGAAAGTTCGGACGCACACTGACGTAGCCCAATTGATTAAATGCCCGAGCAATCGTTTGTGCAACCTTGTTATCCATTGTTCCACCCAGCAGGGGATGCGGATGGGCAACCAAGGCCAGGCCACGAACCATATAACTGGGATCGCTTTTGAGTAGATCGGGCAAGTCAATTGCCATTTCAATTGGGCCAACGATGCCATCAATTGAAATCACTTGGGTACGGCTATTCATGCGCGCGTCTTTTTAAAGGAAGAAGAATTAAACAGCTAGCAAACGTTCAACGGTCTTACCTTCAAGCAAATGGGATTGAATAATCTCTTCAATATCATCGGTATCAATAAAGGTATACCACGTACCCTCGGGATAAATCACCATCACAGGTCCGAGATTGCATGCATCAAGGCAACCTGCTTTATTGACCCGAATTTTGCCTGCGCCAGAAAGTCCCAGCTCTTTAATGCGATTTTTGGCATAGGTGAATAACTCAAATGCGTTGTGCTGGGCGCAGCAATTCTCGCCATTGCTACGTTCATTGAGACAAAAGAAGAGGTGGTGTTTAAATGGCATATAAAAATTATATCGGTCGTTTCGTTATTCGGGTAGCGAACTGATTTTGTAACACCCAAGCCATTGCAAATGGAAGCCAAATGAATGAGGCCCATTTCATTAGATCATTGAAGTGAAGTAAGCGGCCCTGAAACCATGCCTGTAGAGTCAAGGCAAAATATGGATTGTCTGGAAACAAGTTAACCAGTGCAAGCATAGCCGCCAAACAGCTAAGGCCGATCCATAAGCGATAACTACTGCCCAAGCGCATTGCCCAAAGCAATAAAGTACTCCCAACCAGCATGCCCCAAACGGCGCCCGTAGTCAGCCAAGCCAAGCTAAATTCTCCGCCAAACTGCAAACCCGTGAAGAGGCTCTTTATCAACACCGAAGCGCCGAGCAAACTCATCAGCAGTCGCCATTGTGGGGCTTTTGCTCGCATTCCAAGGGAGAGGATCAGCCCAACCCCAAGCCAGCAGCTAGAGGTAATCAGGCCCTCGCGTACCGTCTGATTCATGACTAGGGTTCCCCAATCTGCTGCGCCAATGAGTTGTCGCCATGCCCCCATACCAAGCCATGCGCTTTGGGGGTAAATTTGCGCCCACGGAAACATAATGAATAAAGTTGCCGCGCCCCAGTTCAGCCCAAACCACACATCAAATTGCCGCCGTAGGGCGCTGCCAGTTAGCCATTGGGGTCCCAGCGGTACCGCCAATAAAGCGCCGATAAAACCGCCCAACACATTGGCCCACCAGTCGGTTTGACTGGGGATTCGGGTTGGTAGCCAGGTTTGTAAACTTTCCACACTCGCGGCAAGTAGCGCGCAGCAAACCATTGCAATCGATAAAGCGATGAAGTGCCGCCAGCGCGGGAAGACGACGCATACCAACAAAAATCCCAAGGGGATATATGCCAATACATTAGTCACAACATCAAATAAGGGAATAAAGCGCGGCAAAGGGGCTGAAATCCAAGCGGTCCCCTTAACCCCATTTTGAAAATAAAAATCAAATGGATTGAGGCTGGTGTAAATGATCAACAAACCATAGATTAAGGCCATGGCTCGCGCCAGCGGCATGGCTTGCAATGGCCATGCCAATTTACGCGGACGGGGGTTTTGCCCTGATTCTGGTGACATCCTGCAATTTTAGGTCAGACCTTTCTACAATAGTGAAATGAACGGAAACTGCATCCTCGAGCGCGTTGCTGAAACGCGGTCAACCAATGATGACCTCATGGCGCGCTGGCGTGCTGGTACGCTGATCGATCCGATTGCCCGCCTGAGCAAAAAACAGACCCACGGCAAAGGACGTGCTGGCAGAACCTGGTATGCCAATGCCGAGGACTCGCTGTCTTTTTCCTTAGCATTTCCTTTTCAAAAAAGCCCTGCTGCATTAAGTGGTCTTAGCTTAGTTGCAGGTTTGGCGGTCATTGAAGGTATCTGCAGCGCACTGAATACAAGTGAATGCATTTTGTATCAGCAAGGACTGCGACTGAAATGGCCCAACGACATCGTGATCGGTCATGCAAAGGTTGGCGGTATCTTGATTGAGGGTGGACAAACTGCTCCAGCTGAGCCGAGTTGGATGATTATTGGAGTGGGGCTTAATGTGAGCTCCCATATCGGCGACGCCGCCGAATTAAAGGCCATTCGCTCCGGCCCCATTGGCGCGCTAGACCAGCTGCTAATGCAAGGTCAGGCGCTCCCCGACCATGACTACATTTGGCTTAATTTAGTAGATGCGTTTGTACGTCTATGCGCTGATTTTGATGGGCGTGGTTTTGATCCGTTTATGCAGCAGTGGTCTGATTGGGATGCCTATCAAGGAGAGCCAGTCTTTACAAGCGTACTCGGAGAGAAAAACATTGAAGGCTTAGCATCAGGTATTGACCATACCGGGGCATATCAAATTCAGACCGATCATGCGCTGGTTGCAGTCCATGCAGGTGATGTATCGCTGCGCAGGCAAGTATGAGCTTATATCTCTTATTTGATGTTGGTAATACCCGCCTGAAATGGGCAGCAGTCGAGTCACATCAAAATCCAATTGACCGCAATAAAAAACTTTGGCTTTACTCCGGGGCAATCGATACCCAGTTACTGCTTTCCCCAGAGCACTGCGCTGAGTTGGCGCATTACATTTTGCAAACGATCCCAAAGCCAGATGCGATTGGCTTATGCTGCGTTGCTGCGGAGGAATGTGCCATTAACCTCAAGCAGTTGTTTGCGCAGTGGCAGGATGTGGCCTGGTTTCGCTTGCGCGGGAACTCCCCTGTTGAGGGTCTGCGCTCACGCTATACAGAACCCGACCAACTCGGCGCCGATCGGTGGGCCGGGCTGATTGCAGGACGTACCTTATCGAGCGGCAATAGCATCATTGTTAATGCTGGCACCGCCACTACGATTGATTTTCTGGGTGCCAATGGCATTCACCACGGCGGCTGGATTATTCCTGGCTTAGGCTTAATGCAATCGAGCTTGGAATTGAATACCGCAAGGCTTCCAGCCACCAGCGAAGCGGAACGGGTTGATGGCTTTGGAGTATCGACGGACGCCGCAATTTATAAGGGTTGCCTTGCAGCCCAGGTGGGGGTAATTCATGAAGCATTACAACTGGCGAACGAAATGCATCAACCGGTTGATCGCATTTGGATTGATGGTGGAAATGCAAAAAACATCGCTGCCGAATTAAAGCAGCATAGTTTCTCTAGTTTCATTTCGATTGAGGCCATCAATGGCCTTGTGCTGCGCGGACTTTGGTCTTGGATTCGCCAAGAATTACGCTAACTCATTCACTGCGAATGCGCCCAAGCAGGCTTGTGGTGGAGCGCTCATAAATAAATGGAATGGCCATCGCACTTCCACCCCAACTTTTAACCAGCCGAGTTTCCTCTAGCGTATCGATTGCGTAATCGCCACCCTTGATATAGATATCAGGTCGCACGCGCTCGAGTAAGGCGATTGGGGTTTTTTCTGAAAATAGCACCACCAAGTCAACACTAGCCAACGCTGCTAACATGGCCTGTCGATCGGCCTCAGTATTGATCGGCCGATCATCACCCTTGCCCAGCATTTTGACTGAGGCATCGGTATTCACGCCAACCACCAAACTGCCGCCGAGATTACGTGCTTGATCTAAATAACTGGCATGGCCCCGATGCAAGATATCAAAGACGCCATTCGTAAACACGATCGGGCGGGCAAGCTTAGCTAGCGCCGCCGGCAGGTCATCTGCCTGGCATATTTTTGACTCAAAAGTGGGTTTGCTTGGAATGGTCATTTCAATCGATCGTCTACTTAAATGGTTTCAATATTTTTTAGTAAGACTACAGCATGTTGCTGAATCTGTTTTTTCTCGGCATCGTTGATCCGCTTTAAGTTTGCAGTCATCAAACGAGTGCGTGGATTTTTTTCAAACTCAGACTGGTGATTCATTAAAAAATTCCAATACAAGGTGGTGAATGGACATGCATTCTCACCCACACGCACATCTGGCTTATATGGGCAATGGCTACAGTAATTACTCATGCGTTTAATGTAGGCACCACTGGAAATATACGGTTTACTGGTGAAGCGCCCGCCATTGGCAAATAGAGCCATACCAGCGACGTTTGGTAATTCAGCCCACTCTACGGCATCCACATAGACTGCCAAAAACCAGCTGCTTACCGCCTGAGGGGAAAGACCGGCTAAGAGGGAAAAGTTTCCCATCACCATCAGTCGCTGGATGTGATGGGCATAGCCGTACTCGATTGTTTGTCCGACTACGTCAGCCATGCACGCCATTTTGGTTTTGCCGGTCCAATACCATGCTGGCAACTCCCGTTTATAGCCAAAGTAATTAGCAGTTCCCATCTTGGGCATATCAAGCCAATAGACCCCGCGAATAAATTCACGCCAACCCAGAATTTGCCGAATCATGCCTTCAGCGGCCTCGAGACTAGCATCGCCTGCTCGCCACGCAGCTTCTACCCGCCCAATGACCTCGCGTGGATTAAGTAACTTTAAATTCAGGCTTGAGGATAGGAGTGAGTGCCAGCCAAACGGGGTATCGGTCCACATCGCATCTTCGTATTGACCAAAATGCACTAGTCGGGCATCAATGAAACGGTCCAATGCCAACAAGGCTTGCTGACGCGTGACTGGCCATAAAAAATGCTGGAGGCTGCCAGGGTGCTCTTTAAACCGTTCCTCCACCAAGGCAAGCACATCCTTCGTAATGGCGTCCGGCTCAAAAAACTCCGGAGGATCAATTAAACCCGGTCCCTTTTTGGGGTAACTCGAGCGGTTTGCGGCATCGTAATTCCATTGGCCGCCCTCCGGCTCGCCTGCCTTATCCAGCAGAACGCCGTGCTTTTTTCGCATCTGGCGGTAAAAAAACTCCATGCGCAATTCTTTCTTTGCCCCCGCCCACACCTTGAATTCCTCTAAATCGCACAAAAAATGCGTATCGCTTGTAATCTGCAAGGGGGTGTCCATCGCGGTACATGCTGCTGTAATGTCGCCCCATACGCGCCATTCGCCGGGCTCTACGCAATGGACTGAGGCTGGCTTGAACTGCTTGATGGTTTCTTTTAGAGCATCCCCCAGCGCGCTAGCAGGATTGTCTTCCATGGATTGATAGTGAACGCGCGCACCCGACTTCCGTAAGGCAGCAGCAAAATGGCGCATTGCGGATAAAAATAGGGCAATTCGTGCCTTGTGGCTCCAAACCCAGGCGGCCTCTCCAGCAGACTCAATCATCAATACCGCATCCAGCTGCCAATCGGCGTTCTGCAGAACTGGGCTATCTAGGTTCAGTTGATCACCCAAAACCAAGATGAGATTACGGGTCGTTTGATTACCCTTTGCGCTTTTTGCCGTTGGGGAATTTTTGCTCATAAAACATTTTAACTGGAATGACTTAGACTGGAGTCCTGTTCTTTTTTTGCTTGATGAATTTATGCGGCATTTCTTCGTTTTAGCAGCCTGTTGGCTGGGGCTCTCTTTGAGTAGCCCGGCATTTGCTCAGACTGCAGCTCCCACCTGTAGCCCACTCCTTTCGCACACGTTTTTGCGTTTGCAAGACGAGGTGCCCCAAAATTTATGCCAGTACCAAGGTAAGGTGATTTTGGTCGTGAATACGGCGAGTTACTGTGGCTTTACTGGGCAATACGACGACCTTGAAAAGATTTATTCCAAATATCAACAAAAGGGCTTTGTTGTTTTAGGTTTTCCATCGAATGATTTCGGCCAACAAGAGCCTGGCACGAATAAGCAAATTGCTGATTTTTGTAAAAACACCTATGACGTCAAGTTCCCCATGTTTGCGAAAACAAATGTCTCTGGTAAAAATCCGAATCCCTTATTCAAGACTCTGATTGAAAAAACGGGCACAAGCCCTAAGTGGAATTTTTACAAATACCTGATCGATCGCAATGGTAATGTGATTGAAGCGTATGGCAGCCTCTCTAATCCCAGCGGTAAAACCATAACATCCCAAATTGAGAAGTTACTGCAAGGGAAGCAGTAATGGCCAAAAAACGCATTGCAATTATTGGTGCCGGCATATCTGGCCTAGGCTGTGCTTACCGCCTGCGTCAGCATCCCGATTTCGATATCACGATCTACGAGTCAGGCAAGCACATTGGCGGTCACAGCAATACCGTTGATATCACCATTGACACGCCCAGCGGGCCAATTCAGCACGGTGTTGATACTGGTTTCTTGGTCTTTAATCACCGCACCTACCCACGCCTTGTTCGTCTATTTGAAGAGCTGGCTGTCCCCATTTTTCCCTCGGAGATGTCATTTTCTGTGAAGCTCGAATCGACTCCGTCGCTGGAGTGGGCTGGAAATGATCTCAATTCTTTCTTTGGTCAACGGCGCAATTTATTCCGCCCTTCTTTTTGGAACATGGCGCGTGACATCATGCGCTTTAATGCGCTGGCTACTGCCCTGGCCTTAAGTCAAGAATCAAACGATACGGGCCTAAGCAAATCATCAACCCCAGAAGAAAGCATTGCCGTTTTTCTGGATCGCCATGCCTTCGGTAAGCCTTTTCGAGATTGGTATTTTTTGCCTATGATTGGTGCGATTTGGTCATGCTCTGTCGCTCAAATGCTGGAGTTTCCGATTCAAACCATGGCGCGTTTTTGCCATAACCATGGCCTCTTAAAAATACAAGATCGGCCACAATGGCTTACGGTGCGTGGCGGTTCGCGCGAATACGTGAAACGCTTAGTTAATGCCCTTGATCAGCACGGCGTGCACTGGGTGCGCGAAGCGGTGACGTCAATTAATATCCCCACTAATAGCAAACATCATGCAATTGAGGTCATTAGTGCCAGTGGTACTGCGCAGTTTGATGAGATTGTGATGGCCTGCCATAGCGATCAAAGCCTTCAACTGCTGCGTGGTATTGATTCATCGAGTCAGTCCATTCTGAGCGCAATTCCCTATCAGGCTAATCGGGCCATCTTGCATACCGACGCCTCTTTTTTGCCAGAGCGTAAGCGCTGCTGGGCTGCCTGGAATTACACTGCGCAAGCGAAGAATGCGGGCGTGACTGAGGATACGGTTAGTGTCAGTTATCTGATCAATCTCCTTCAGCCCCTTCCCCCAGCACTTAAAGACATTCCCGTTATCGTCACCCTCAATCCACTGCGTGAACCCGACCCAAATAAAGTATTCCAGGAGATTCGGTATGCGCACCCTGTATTTGATATGCGCGCTACCAATGCACAAGCGGGCTTACCCCTTATTCAGGGCAAGTCAGCGGTTTGGTATTGCGGAGCTTGGACTGGGTTTGGTTTTCATGAGGATGGTTTGCGCTCTGGGGAGACGGTTGCCGAAGCGATTCTAGAACGCAGCAAACAGTCCATTGGCTTCGGTACTTCTGCAGCAGAGGTCCATGTTGCCAACTGATTTAACGCCGAAACTCAATTTCGGAGTTGTACAACACCGCCGCTTTCGTCCTGCAAAGAATGCATTCGCGTATTCGGTATTTACGATTAGCATTCCCATGCGAGAGCGTAAACGTAACCCACTATTGCTGAGTCAGCATGGTCTGGGTGACAATCGATTTCGCTTCTTTTCTTTTTTTGATAAAGACCATGGCCGTGGTGATGTAGATAGCCTAGCTTGGGCCGAACAAATCTTAGACTCGTATGGCATTGCACATCCCGATGGCGAAATCTGGTTACAAACCTTTCCACGAGTCTTGGCATATGTTTTTAATCCCGTGAGTTTTTGGATTTGTAGCAAACCAAACGGGCAAGTACGTGCTGTCATTGCGGAAGTAAACAATACCTTTGGCGAGCGTCACTGCTACTTGTTGAGTAAAGATTCCGATGAGCCACTGCGCTCTGGAGAAACCCTTACAACAAACAAGGTCTTTCATGTATCCCCCTTTTGCGATGTCAGCGGCGAATACCGCTTTCGCTTCCTTTTTCCCCAAGAAAGCCAATCTGGTCGGAATACCGTGAACCGCATTGAGCTGCATGAGGATGGAGAGGCCTTGATTCACACCAGCATTAGCGGTGAAGCACGCCCATTAACGCGCGCCTCCCTGTATTTGTCGATAGTGCGATATTCTCTTATGAGCATTGGGGTGATCGGACGGATTCATTGGCAAGCACTAAAGCTTTGGGCCAAAGGCGTCCCGTTTCACTCCAAACCCAAACCGCCCGACTTTGAAGTTAGTAGATGAATCGACCTGGACAATCCCTGCTATCGCGATTAAGTTTTTCACGCTCTGCCGATCGACATTTAAGCCAATCGGTTCCGCTGGCAGCAAGAACCTTTCTAGCCTTATTGAGCAATGTTAAATCCGGGCATTTAGCACTCACTTTGCCGGACGGCAGAACAGAATATTTTGGCTCTGCCAGTGATGACTTACACGCTGACTTGCATATCCTCGATTGGGATGTTTTTAAAGACGTACTGAAGCATGGGGATATTGGTTTTGCGGAAAGCTATATTCGCGGCCAATGGAACACGAGCAACTTAAAGGCCATATTAGAGATAGCAATTCGAAATCGGACTCTCCTCGAAAAAGCAATCTATGGCAGTTGGTTTGGCTCCGTGTTCTACCGCCTTAAACATCGGATGCGCAACAATTCAAAATCGGGTAGCCGCAAAAACATTCACGCGCATTATGACTTGGGTAATCCCTTCTATTCTTTGTGGCTCGATCCCAGCATGACTTATTCCAGTGCATGGTTTAGTGGCGATCTTCAGCTCCCGTTAGCCGAGGCGCAATCGAATAAGTACCGCCGCATTCTGTCCTCCATCGATGCCACTCCAGGAAAACGCATTCTTGAAATTGGCTGTGGCTGGGGTGGCTTTATTGAAGAAGCGGCACAAGCAGGCTGTCACGTGACTGGACTTACGCTATCCCGAGAACAGCAGAAATTTGCCGAGGAGCGCCTTGCACAACAAGGCCTTGTTTCTGAAATTCGGTTTCAGGACTATCGCGACTGCAAAGAGCAATTCGATGGCATTGCCTCAATCGAGATGTTTGAGGCCGTTGGTGAAAACCATTGGGAGCAGTATTTCAAGACAATTGCATCATCCCTCAAGCGGGGTAGAAAAGCGTGCATCCAAACCATTGTGATTGCAGAAGAATTATTTGAGCGCTACCGAAGTAGCACGGACTTTATTCAGCAATACGTTTTCCCAGGCGGTATGTTGCCGTCCAAGTCGGTCTTTAAAGAATATGCGGCTCGAGCCGGTTTGCGCGTTGATGACGAATTTGCATTTGGTACTGATTATGCAAAAACGCTGTGCATTTGGTATGCGTCGTTTAATAACCAACTTGAACGGGTTAGCCAACTGGGATTTGATGAGGCCTTTATCCGGCTCTGGAATTTTTACCTGATGTACTGCGCTGCAGGATTTTCAGAGCGCAATATCGATGTGGTGCAATTCACACTCACTCACGATCACAGCAGCGGAGATAGCTTACGTCCATGAAACAAATTGGCATGCAGGATTTTTCCGGAAAGCGTGTATGGGTTATTGGCGCAAGCAGCGGAATTGGTGAGGCCTGTGCCATTGCTCTGTTGGCAGCGGGTGCGTCGGTTGCGCTGTCTGGCCGTCGCCTGCAAAATCTTCAAACGGTTGCCCAGCATGGTAGTCCCAGCCAAAGCCTGGTATTGCCTTTAGATGTAACCGAGCCCAAGGCAATTCAAGAGGCCTATCAAAACCTCATGCGCGAATGGGGCCGGCTCGATCTATTGTTATTTGTTTCTGGTATTTACATACCGCTGCGTGCCGATAACTTTGAAATGGAGTCGGCAGAGAAAACCATCAATGCCAATGTATTGGGTCCGATGCGTGCCGTTGCTGCAGTCTTGCCCAATATGCTCGAGCGGCACAGCGGTCATGTCGCTATTGTAGGAAGCGTAGCTGGCTACAGCGGTCTACCTAAGGCTTTAGCCTATGGTCCCAGCAAAGCTGCCATGATTAATTTTTGCGAAACCCTCTTTTATGACTTACAGCCTCAGGGCATTGGGGTGCACATGATATCTCCGGGCTTTGTAAAGACCGAGGCTACTGCGCAAAATGACTTTGAAATGCCCGCCTTAATTAGCTCAGAAGAAGCAGCCAAACACATTTTAAATGGCATCCGTGACGGTGAGTTTGATATCCATTTTCCAAAACGGTTTTCTGGATTCTTAAAGTTTTTACGCTTACTGCCTTATCCCATTTACTTCTGGATATTGCGGCGTTTTGTCAAAATTTAACGCCGAACACAGTACACCGTCGTTTATTTGTAATTCTCTTTTCTGACTTTATCGACCAAGTGATCCATCACTGCGATGGCTTTTGCGCGAGTACCGGCAATCGAGGGTGAAGTAATGTACTTTCCTTGAATCGCTACGGTGGGAACGCCATCAATGCGGTAAGCATCACCCAGTTGCCGCGCGGCCCTTGCTTTTGAAACAACCGCAAACGAACGGTATGCGGCCAAGAATGCATTGCGATCGACGCCCTGACTAGCAACCCAATCCGCGATGTCATTCTCATTCAGAAGGCGTTTGTTTTCTCGATGCATGGCAAACATGACTTTGGAATTCAGATTACTTTTGCCCAAGGCTTCGAGCGCATAAAACAGCTGGCTGTGCGGCATTAACTCTTCGCGAAAGGCAATCGGCACTTGACGAAATACCACATCTTTTGCTTGGCGCTTTTCCCATGCCATGATTTCGGGATCAAAATCAAAGCAGTGCGGACATCCATACCAAAAGAATTCAATAACCTCTACCTTGCCTTTGGTGTCGAGCGGCTGAGCCACCGGCAGGATACGGTAATCAAATCCAGGCTCAATCTTTGCAGACCCTTGGGCATGCGAAACGGGCATGAAACAGCTTATGACAAATAGAGTGCCCAGCACGAGTTGAATTAACCGAGAAAATGATTTCATTATTTATTCACCTTAATGACGGCCGGCTTTATGCCCATGCCGGTTAACTTGCTGCGCACGATACCGCTGTCATCGACATTAGCAAAGGGACCAATACGAACCCGCCAGACCGATTTTCCATCAATCAGCCCTTCGGTAATTTGAGATTGCATACCCTGCATGGCTAAGCTGGCTTTCTGCGCGTCTGCTTCGGATTGACTTACAAAAGCGCCGGTTTGAACAAAAAAGACGACCTCTGTCTTGGCATCCGCCTTTGCGCTGGCCGCAGCGTCTGCTGCTGATTTACCGGTCGCAATGTCGGCAATTGGATCGGCACTGCTGTTGGGGACGGCTGGGGACTTGCCCTGCAGTGGCTTGTTTAAATCAATTTGGGTTGCCGGCTTTTCTTCTTCATTAACCACCGCTTCTACTGGCGCAGCTGGTTTAATGGACAAAGGAAGATTAAGGGCTTTTATTCCAGGCCGTTCTTGCGGCGGTGTTTTAGAAATATAGAGGGCTACTGCCAAGGCGAGACCAAGGCCGATCGCCAAACCAATCACTAATCCCAAGATGGTGCCGCCAAATTCCCTATCGCTTTGGGCGATACGCTGCATTGGAAGTGCCGAGGGTCGATTGGCTTTTTTCATCATTTCCCTTATCTTACATTTTTCTGGGCGCCGATACACCCAACAGAGCCAATCCATTTTCAATCACTTGCCGGCTTGCCGACAATAAAGCCAGCCTAGCCAATTTTAGATTTACATCGTCCACTAAAACTCGGTCTGCATTGTAAAAAGTATGGAAATCTCCTGCCAAATCGCGTAAATAAAACGCTACGGCGTGTGGGGATAACTCGGTAGCCGCAGTCGTTAGCATCTCAGGATATTCCGCGAGGCGGCGCAGCAAATGATCGGAAGCCTTACTGTCTAAAAGAGAAAGATTGGCATTCAGTAACTCCGCTTCGGTACCGGTCCATTGCAGCAAGATGGAGCAAATGCGTGCATGTGCATATTGCACATAGAATACGGGGTTTTCATCATTCTGCTGTAATGCCAAATCAACATCAAAAACAAATTCCGTATCGGCTTTGCGCGAAATTAAGAAGAAGCGCACTGCATCACGCCCACGCTGCAAGGCCAACTCGCGCTCTGACATATTCATCGACTCGGTAACGCCGCCAGACCACTCCACTAAGTCGCGTACGGTCACATAGCTGCCAGCCCGCTTTGAAATCTTCACCTCTTGCCCATGCCGCATCACCGTCACCATCTTGTGCAGAACATAGTCGGGGTAATCCGCTGGAATAGTCCAGCCGCGTTTTTGTGCAACACCTTGCAAGCCAGAGCGCACGCGGGCGATGGTGCCATGGTGATCACTACCCTGGACATTGATTACTTTAGTAAAACCACGCTGCCACTTACTCGCATGGTAAGCAACGTCAGGTACAAAATAGGTGTATGTGCCGTCGGACTTACGCATGACGCGATCCTTATCGTCGCCATCCTCAGTTGTCCTGAGCCACAGCGCGCCATCCGCTTCATATGTTTTGCCTACCGACCCCAAATCAGCAACGATCTGAGCCACACTGCCGTCGGTATACAAAGATGACTCTAGGTAGTAGCAATCAAACTGAACGCCAAAGGTGCGTAAATCGATGTCCTGCTCATTGCGCAGGTAAGCAACCGCAAACTGCTGAATTGCCGTTAAATCATCGACGCCCTTGCATTCAGGGGAGGCCATATATGCCTGCGCAATTTCAGCAATGTAATCGCCGTTATAAGCCTGCTCTGGCCAACGCACATCACCAGGCTTCAGTCCACTCAAGCGCGCATGCACGGATGCCGCTAAATTCGTAATCTGCACCCCAGCATCGTTGTAATAAAACTCACGGTGCACAGCAATCCCTTGGGTATCGAGCAGATTGGCGATGGCATCACCGAGTGCTGCCTGCCTTCCATGGCCAACATGCAAGGGACCGGTTGGATTGGCCGAAACAAACTCAACCATTGCCCGCGGCGATCCATCCTGTGTCCGTTTACCAAATGCTTTTTTCTGATCCAGTACCGCAGTTACTACTTCAGTTTTAGCTGCATTGCTTAAGCGGAAATTGATAAATCCAGGACCCGCAATTTCACTCGACTCAATCAGCCTTGCATAGCTGGGGTCCGCCCCTAAGGAATCCACAATGGCTTGGGCTAACTCACGGGGATTCATCTTCCAGGCTTTGGCAACTTGCAATGCAATGTTACAAGCGACATCCCCATGGTCCACTGATTTGGGTCGCTCAAGCCGTGGCTCAATCGATGCATCCACTGCTATGCTGCGACTCTCCGCGACGGAGTTCAGAGCAGCACGTAAGGATGCAATTAATTGGTTTTTATGATTTAACAGCATAGAAGCATGATTTTATCAGGCGATGTGACCAGTTATGAATAGAGACCTCTATAAAGGTGGTAAGCTAAATAATGATCTATCAATTTCACTCTAAAGCAGGTCCTGATGTCATCATGCTCTCGGATTTGAGCCAACGTATTTTTGACATCCTAGAGCATCCCCTAGAAAAACGCGGCATTTTGGTAGCAGAGCGTTTGCCGGAGTTTATTGCCCGCCTTGAATCTGCCATTGCGGCCGATGCAGCCTCCAAAAGTAGCGTGCCAGCTACCCCAGCAGAATCCGATCAGGAAAAACGTAGCGATCGCTTAGGGCAGCGCGCTTTTCCCTTCCTAGAGCTCATGAAACAGGCTTGCGCTGCGAATGAACCAGTAGTGTGGGGCGTATAAAGCCTAGCTTTACTCTAAAGAGCTCGACAGCGACCGGCGTACCGTTTCAATCGATTCATTACGGCGCTTCGCTAAATCCTCTAGTTGGTCCGCTGGTACTTTACCAACGTTGAAATACTGCGCATTGGGGTGTGCTAAATAAAATCCGCTGACACTGGATGCCGGATCCATTGCAAATGACTCAGTTAGGGTCATGCCAATGTCTTCGGCGCCAACGATGCGCAACATATCGCGCTTGACTTCATGGGCTGGGCAGGCAGGATAGCCGGGTGCCGGCCGAATACCGCGATATTGCTCATCAATCATCGCCTGATTTGTTAGAGACTCATCGCTGGCATAGCCCCACAGATCGGTTCGTACGCGGTGGTGCATCAGTTCAGCAAATGCCTCGGCCAGGCGATCTGCCAAGGCCTTGAGCATGATGGCGTTGTAGTCATCGTTTTTTGCCTGAAATTCAGCAACTTTCTTTTCAACGCCGTGTCCGGTTGTGACAGCAAAACAGCCGACATAATCCGCCACCCCAGAATCGCGCGGCGCAACGTAGTCTGCCAAGCAGCGATTGGGGCGCTTTATTCCGTCCACAACTGGTCGCTCCGACTGCTGACGCAGGTTATGCCAAGCAAATACAGGATGGTCACGCGCTTCATCGCTATAAAAAACAATGTCATCGCCAATGGCATTGGCAGGATAAAACGCAACTACGCCATCTGCCTGAAGCCACTGGCCTTTGATTAATTTATCTAATAGCGCCTGCGCATCAGCGAATACTTTTTTCGCCTCTACGCCAACCACCTCATCCTCTAGAATGGCAGGGAACTTCCCCGCTAAATCCCAGGTTTGAAAAAACGGAGTCCAATCAATGAACTTTGCAATCTCGCTTAGGGCAAAGTTTTTAAAGACGCGGCGACCAATGAATTTCGGCTTCTCTGGCGTATAGGCGCTCCAATCAATTTTCTCTCGATTTTGGCGCGCCGCCTCAAGGGAAATGGTTGGTGCTACTTTGCGATTAGCATGCTGTAGGCGTATGCGCTCATAATCATCGCGTAAGTCTTGAATAAATTTGCTGGCACTTTCATCCGATAGCAGGCTAGATGCAACGGAGACAGAGCGTGATGCATCCGGCACATACACGACCGGGCCATCATAGTGCGGCGCGATTTTCACTGCGGTGTGAACACGGGATGTGGTCGCTCCACCAATCATCAATGGCAATTGCTGATCACGGAAATACGGATCACGCTGCATTTCTTGGGCAACGTAGGTCATTTCTTCGAGCGACGGGGTAATCAAACCAGAGAGCCCGACGATATCGGCCTTCTCTTCTTTCGCTACTTTCAGAATCTCAGCGCAGGGCACCATCACGCCCATATTGACCACCTCAAAGTTATTGCATTGAAGAACAACGGTAACAATGTTTTTGCCAATGTCGTGCACGTCCCCTTTTACGGTCGCCATCACAATCTTGCCCTTGGCTTTGGCTTCCCCGCCTGCAGCAACATGCAAGCGCTTCTCTTCTTCAATATAGGGAATCAGGTGCGCTACTGCCTGCTTCATCACGCGCGCACTTTTTACAACTTGCGGCAAAAACATTTTGCCTTCACCAAACAAATCGCCGACCACATTCATGCCATCCATGAGCGGGCCCTCAATCACTTCAATGGGCCGGCCTCCGGAACCCATGATGTCAGCCCGCAACTCCTCGGTGTCGTCCAATATAAAGTTGGTAATGCCATGCACTAAGGCGTGCGTTAAGCGATCCCGCACTGGCGCTTCCCGCCATACCAGATTCTCGACTTGCTTAATGCCATCGCCCTTAAATTGATCGGCGATTGCCAATAAACGCTCGGTTGGGGTTTGACTGTCTTTTTCTTTAAAGCGGTTGAGCACAATGTCTTCAACCCGCTCACGCAACTCTGGATCTAAGTCAGCATAGACCCCAAGCTGGCCGGCGTTGACTATGCCCATATCCATACCCGCCTGAATTGCGTGGTACAAAAATACCGTATGAATGGCTTCGCGAACACGATCATTGCCGCGGAATGAAAAGCTCACATTAGAAACGCCACCACTGACCTTCGCACCCGGTAGATTTTCTTTAATCCAGCGCGTTGCATTTATAAAATCAACCGCGTAGTTATCGTGCTCTTCAATACCGGTAGCAATCGCAAAAATATTGGGATCAAAAATGATATCTTCTGCCGGAAAATCTAACTCGTCGACTAGGATGCGGTAGCAACGCTGGCAAATTTCAGTTTTACGTTGGTAGGTATCGGCCTGCCCTTTTTCGTCAAATGCCATGACTACAGTGGCAGCTCCATAGCGACGAATCAGCTTTGCTTGATGCCGAAATGCGTCTTCACCTTCTTTTAAAGAAATCGAATTAACGATTGGCTTGCCTTGGACGCACTTCAAGCCCGCTTCAATAATGCTCCACTTCGATGAGTCGATCATGATGGGCACGCGTGCTATATCTGGCTCGGATGCAATCAGATTCAAAAAGCGCACCATGGCCGCCTCAGAATCGAGCATGGCCTCATCCATATTAATGTCAATAATCTGCGCGCCACTTTCAACCTGTTGCCGCGCTACTGCTAAGGCCTCATCAAATTGATTATTCAAAATCATGCGCGAGAAGGCCTTGGATCCAGTGACGTTCGTTCGCTCGCCAATATTGACGAACCCCACTATGGGGCTGACGTTATACGACTCGAGGCCAGACAAACGCATTGGAGCAATCACTCGCTTGCTCATTCTGCTACCTCTGCTTGAGGCTCACGGTAAAAGACCCGTGGCTTACGTTTTGCAACTGCATTTGCAATCGCACGAATGTGATCCGGGGTAGTTCCACAGCAGCCACCCACCAAATTGACTAATCCGTCTTTAGCAAAGCCATCGACCAGTGCAGAAGTAATCTCTGGCGTCTCATCAAAACCGGTATCGCTCATCGGATTTGGCAAGCCTGCATTGGGGTAACACGACACAGCGGTATTGCAGATTCTGGCCAACTCTGCAATGTAGGGGCGCATTAAAGCCGCTCCGAGTGCGCAATTCAAACCAAATGTGAGTGGCTTGATGTGACGCAAGCTATTCCAAAAGGCCTCTACTGTTTGTCCAGACAAAATACGCCCCGATGCATCGGTCACTGTTCCAGAAACCATGACTGGTAACTTAACACCGGTGTCCTCAAAAAATTCATCGAGGGCAAACATGGCTGCTTTTGCGTTTAAGGTATCAAAAATAGTTTCGACTAAAAAGAGGTCGACGCCACCTGCATACAAACCTTCAATTTGCTCGCGGTAGGTATCACGCAAGGCATCAAAGCTAATGTTGCGCGCACCCGGGTCATTTACGTCTGGAGAGATACTAGCCGTCTTTGGCGTAGGTCCAATTGCGCCGGCAACAAAACGCGGTTTTTCAGGTGTACTGAATTTGGCACAGGCATCATGCGCTAACCGTGCAGCCGCTTCATTCATCTCGCGAGCCAAGCCCGGCATTTTGTAGTCCTCTTGCGCTACCGAAGTTGCGCCAAAGGTATTGGTTTCAATAATATCTGCGCCCGCATCCAAATAGTCTTCATGGATTTTTTGGATGATGTGGGGCTGCGTCAACACTAAAAGCTCATTGTTCCCCTTCAGATCGCCGGGATGATCGGCAAAGCGGGTATTCCCCGGTAGGCCACGGTAATCCGCTTCACTTAACTTGTATTGCTGAATCATGGTTCCCATGGCGCCATCCAAGATCAGGATGCGGTTGTTTAGCAGCGCGGGTAATTCGCCGCCCCGGGTAAATGCCAAATTGGAACCGTTTGATTGCATTGTTTAAATAGAGGGGTTAATCTTAATAACCCACTATTCTAATGACTTTATCGGCATCAAGCTGACTTGGAGGCTGTATGTTTGGAACCATTCCTGAATTCAATCAAAGCATGGAAATGCTCAAGACCATGTGGGGGCAAGGGGTTGCTGCTGGACAAAATGCAGGTCAATTTCCGTTTGCTGCTGATCCATCAAAAGGCCCTGCTGGATTTGCTGGCTTTCCAGGGGTTGACATTGATGAGCTTGAAAAGCGGATTAAAGACTTAAAAAGCGTTGAAAACTGGCTATCCATGAACCACAACATCCTTAAAACGACGATTCAGGGTCTCGAGGTTCAGCATGCGACCCTATTGGCGCTCAAGTCCTTTGGGGAGGCCATGACGCCGAAGACAGATGAAAGTGCTGAATCCAGCAAAAAAACCAGCGCAGCTAAACCGCGCAAAACATCCACACCCCGTCGGAAGAAAGCACGCGGCGCAACTTTCCTTGACGCCACAGGTGATTGAGGTGAGCAATCGCCTCGCCCATTGCAAAACTCATTTGGTGGGTGTCAAGGCTGCGTTTAAATAAGACCGGAACGATATCGCGGGCATGGTGCGGCTCATGGCATGCACCCAGCGCCTCAGCCAAGCGGTCGATGTGGTGGTCTTGTAATTGCTTGATGCGGTAATGTAAGCCCTTGAAGGGTTTGCCATGCGATGGCAGTACCACGGTATCCTCTGGCAGCGCCGTGTACTTCAACAATGAATCCAAATAAAGGCCGAGCGGGTCAGCGTCGGGCTCAGCATCATAAACGCTCACGTTGGTCGAGATACGCGGCAGCACCATATCCCCCGAAATAAAACAGCCCAATTCTGCACAATAAAGAGTTGCATGTTCGGGAGCATGGCCATAGCCCATAATGACCTGCCATTGGTGCCCCCCTATCTTAATGTGCTCGCCCTCCATAATGCGGCGGTAGCGCTTTGGTACACCAGGCACCATGCGCTTGTAGTAATCTGCTCGGCCACGGAGTTTCTCTAGATCTTCGCTACTAGAAAGGCCATGCCGTTGAAAATGATCTGCAGCACCGCCGCTTCCAGGAGTGGCGCCAATAGCAGCCCCACCTTGATCGTGGCTGAGCCATTGCGCAGTGAGGTAATCTGACATCGACATCCACAAAGGCACTTGCCAGCGATCGCAAAGCCATTGCGCCAAGCCAACGTGATCGGGGTGCATGTGGGTCACAATGACCCGTAACACAGGCAATCCATCTAGCTGGGTGCGCTCAATTTCTTCCCAAATGGCTCGGGTCTCGTCGTTCGCAATGCCACAATCAATAATGGTCCAGCCTGCCCTGCCATTAAACTCATCCCGAATTAACCAGAGGTTGATATGATCCAAAGCAAAGGGGAGTGGCATTCTGATCCAACGCACTCCTGGTAGAAGTTCGAATGGAGCGGCCTTCTCGGGTAATTGATCGCCCCAGGGGTATTGAATTGAATTAAGATCAGCTGCGCTAGTCGTGGATGGTGTTTTCATCGCTTGTTTAGTTTTATAAAAGGATAGTCCAGTGGCTAAATCGCCTTGCGTCAATTGGTGTGAAATGCATCCGCAAACCGGTTATTGCCTGGGTTGCTTTCGCACGCTGGATGAAATCGCACAATGGTCGTCTTTATCCGACGATGAGCAAGCTGCGATTAATCTTCAGCTCCCACTGCGCAAAATGCCGCAAAGCGATGGCTCATCTTCAAACCCATTGCCTTAACGATTCACGTCCACAATCACACGACCACGCACATTGCCTTTCATTAAGGCATCGGCATACTGAATTGCCTCACCCAAACTAATTTCATGGGAAATCGCCTCCAATGTGGTGAGGTCCACCAAGGCGCTCAGCTGTTCGTACGCTGCAATGCGCTTGGCTTTTGGCACAGTCACGCTATTGATGCCATAGAGGGTGACGCCACGTAAGATGAAGGGTGCTACGCTGCCTGGAAAATCCATGCCTTGAGCAAGACCACAGGCGGCTACCGCGCCCTCACTCTTGGTTGCTGCGCAAGCGTTGGCCAAGGTATGACTGCCTACGCTATCAACCACGGCAGCCCAGCGCTCCCGCGCCAATGGCTTGCCTGGCTCCGATAAGCTACTCCGATCAATTACTTCAGCTGCGCCCAATGACTTCAAGTAGTCAGCCTCTTGAGGGCGGCCACTGCTGGCAACCACTGTAAAACCGAGCTTGCTCAGTAGGGCAATTGCGAAGCTACCAACTCCGCCAGCAGCGCCCGTTACCAGAACCTCCCCATCGGCGGGCTTTACGCCATGCTTTTGCAGGGCCATGACACAGAGCATGGCGGTATATCCAGCAGTTCCAATAGCCAAGGCCTGTTTGGCAGTAAAGCCTTTTGGCAATGGAATAAGCCAATCTGCCTTTACCCTTGCCTGCTGGGCTAAACCACCCCAATGACCCTCACCTACGCCCCAGCCGTTGAGTAAAACGGCATCACCCACCTTAAACTCAGGCGCTGTACTTTCCAGCACCTCACCTGCAAAATCGATCCCAGGAACCATTGGAAAGCTTCTAACCACGGGGCCTTTTCCTGTGATTGCCAAGCCATCCTTGTAATTGAGCGTGGAATAGTGCACTCGAACACGCACATCCCCCGCCGGAAGTGCTGATTCCTCAAGCTGGTCCAGCTCCGCTCGGTAGCCTTTGTCGTCTTTATTTATAACAATTGCCTTAAACATCGTTTTCCTTTCAATAAAGAGCCATACCGCTAATTTTCACCCGCAGGCCGTAAACCGTTTATCCTAACAAGCATTACGAATTATGGAGTGTTCCATGAAAAAAATTCTACTCTCTCTTGGGCTGATTGCCTCAGTTATGACCGGCTGCTCTTCCACTGACATCAAGATGTCGATGGGAAATATGCGCCTGATCCAGTCTTCCGCGGCTCCGCAAGAGGTCATGAATTTTGCTACGAAAGCCTGTCAGTCTGACTTTTACCTTGGCGCCAGCTTCATTTCAAAAGCATCAAATGAATATCGTTTCAAATGCGTTCGCGCTGAAGAAAATGAAATATTGACACCCATTCCGGTAACAAGCATTACTCCAAATAGTAAATAAATTTAAAGATAAAGCCCTTCATGAGTTCAGCTTCGCCCACCGAGTTACGCAAGGCATTTTCTAGTTTTGCTACGGGTGTAACCGTTATCACCGGCATTGGAAATAATCATCAAGCTGTTGGCGTCACTATTAGCTCATTTAATACGGTCTCCCTAGATCCGCCCCTGGTACTTTGGAGCCTGTCAGAGCGCTCCGTTTTGCTCGATGCATTTGCAGTTGGGAAAAAACAGTTGATCCATATTTTAGAGCGATCGCAAGAAGATATTGCCATGCGCTTTGCCAAAAGTACTGGCGATCAATTCACTGGGATCGACGTTGTCACTGGCGCTTCTGGTCTAGCAACGCTGCCAAATTGCGTCGCTTACTTTGAGTGTGAGACCATCGCCGTTCATCCGGGTGGAGACCACCGCATTATTGTCGCGCGCATGCTGAATATGCATCACCACGAAGAGCGTGATCCACTGATATTTTCACGCAGTCAATTTATGGGCCTCAGCCTGCCTGAGCGCGCCCCAACCGAATAAAGGATTTTTTTATGATGCGTCTTTGGGGTAGAGCCAGTTCAATTAATGTTCAAAAAATTCTGTGGTGCCTCCATGAGCTTGGGCTTAAAGAGGGAGCAGACTATGAGCGCGTCGATGCCGGCCTGCAATTTGGCGTGGTTAATACTCCAGAATTCTTGGCATTAAACCCCAATGGCTTAATACCGACGCTACAAGATGAATCCTTTGTTCTGTGGGAATCCAATTCCATTCTGCGTTACCTCGCACGCAAATATGACCAGAACGGACGCTATCCAGCCGACATCCATAGTCAAGCTTCTGCAGACAAATGGCTAGACTGGCAACTCACTACGTTTTGGCCAGCAGTACGCCCAGCATTTTTAGGTCTGACACGAACCCCTGAAAATGAACGCAACTATGATTTGATTCGCAAAGGCTATGAAACTGCCAGCGGCCATCTGAGGATCCTAAACCAAGCTCTAGAGTCCCATTTGTATTGCGCTGGCAATCGCTTTAGCCTAGCTGATATTGCTCTGGGCCTCTGCGTCAACCGCTGGATCATGCTGTCTGAGAAGTTTCCTGAGCGAGTAGGTGAGCGTACATCGTATCCGGCGATTGAGGCGTGGATGAAGCGCTTAGAAAGCGAAACCGCTTATCTCACGGTAGCTTGAACAAGTAAGGGGATGCACCCTTACGCTTGCTTAAATTTCTTGGCTTGGTGATCAGCGCCGATAAAGAGGTACATCGCCGGTACCACAAACAGGGTAAATAAAGTACCGATCGAGAGGCCAGTAAAAATCACGATCCCCATGGATTGGCGGCCTGCAGCACCAGCGCCCGATGCAATCACCAATGGGACTACACCCAATACCATCGCTGCCGTGGTCATTAGAATGGGGCGTAAACGAACGCTACTGGCCTCCACAATCGCATCAAGCTTGCTTCGGCCTGCCGCCTGCAGCTCATTGGCGAACTCCACAATCAAAATACCGTGCTTGCTGATGAGCCCCATCAAGGTAACAAGGCCAACCTGGGTATAGACGTTCAGAGTGGTAAAGCCAAGATTAATAAATATAAGCGCACCAAATAAAGCCAGCGGTACTGAAACTAAAATCACAATCGGATCACGGAAACTTTCAAACTGGGCAGCCAATACTAAAAAGACAATCAAAATTGCAAAGAACATGGTGACTAAGAAGCCACCAGACTCATTCATAAACTGCCGTGATGGTCCAGCGTAATCAATGGAGTAGCCATTCGGCGCCACCTCTTTTAATGACTGCGCTATGAACTTGAGTACCTCTTCTTGCGATACAAATGGTGTGCTGACGCCAATAATCGTGGCCGAGTTCAGTTGCTGAAAGTGATTAATCGATTGCGGAACCACACGCTGCTTAATACTGGCAATGGTCCGTGCCTGAATCATCTCGCCGCTCGGTGTACGAATGTAGTAATCCAGTATTTGATCTGGATTGAGTCGATCGATTTGCTTAACCTGCGGTATCACCCGATACGATCTACCGGCAACTGAAAAGTAGTTTACAAAACCCCCGCCCAGGGCGGCTGAAA
>CAMEXM010000002.1 GCA_945947155.1 Polynucleobacter meluiroseus
AGGGCGGCTGAAAGTGCATTACCCACGTCACGCTGGGTCATTCCCAGTGCAGCCACTTTTTCGCGATCAATCTCTAAAACGTTTTGTGGTTTATCAATTTTTAAGTCGCTATCAACGAAGAAAAACATACCGCTCTTGCGCGCTTTATCGAGTACAGCCTGAGATACCTCATTGAGGTTTTCGTAAGACTCCGTGGTGTTTATAACCACCTGCACTGGCAAGCCTTGAGCACCAGGCAAGGCAGGAAATTGGAAGGCAGCAACCCGCACGCCAGCGATGCTATTCCACTTTTTCTGCATGTCCTGCTGAAAAGCAGATGCACTTCGACTGCGTTCATTCCAATCCTTCATCAGCACACCGCCAAAACTGCTGGTTGCACTCGTAATTTGGAACATCTGCAAATACTCAGGCTCAGCAGCAGCGATTTTTTGAATCTGATCGGCGTATGTCTGCATTTGATTGACAGTGGCATTGGGTGGGCCAGAGGCCTGCATCAATACAATGCCTTGATCTTCAACCGGCGCTAATTCAGAATGGGCAGTTGCATAGAGATACGCAACACCGCCCAATAAAAATACGCCCATCACAATAATGACCTGCCAGGTACTCAAGAGGTCACGTAAGAGGGTTTGATAGCGGTGGTGCACTCGATCAAAAATCGCATCGATCTTTTTGACAAAAGGGGTAGTTTCTTGCCCTTCGGTAAAAATACGCGAACACATCATGGGCGATAGCGTCAAGGCTACTACTCCAGAAACCGCCACTGCACTAGCCAAGGTAAATGCAAACTCGGTGAATAACGCACCGGTAAGGCCACCCTGAAAGCCAATGGGGATATAAACAGCAATCAAAACTACCGTCATTGCTAGGATAGGGTTGCCGAGTTCTCGTGCCGCAATTAATGATGCCTCGAGCGGTGACTTACCCTCTTTCATATGGCGGTCCACGTTTTCCACCACGATGATGGCGTCATCTACTACCAAGCCGATCGCCAACACTAAGGCAAGAAGCGTTAGCAAATTAATGGAATAACCCAAGACCTGCATTAAAAAGAAAGTGCCAATGAGCGACAGTGGCATTGCAATAACAGGCACCGCAACTGCGCGGAAGCTTCCTAAGAACAAGAAGATAACCACGGTCACAATGAGGAGCGCCTCAAGTAAGGTAGCTACCACTTCATCGATTGAGGTTGTAATAAATTTAGTGGAGTCATAGACAATGTTGCCAACTAAGCCGGTTGGCAATTGCTTCTGAATATCTGGCAAGACTGCGCGTACACGTTCTGCAACATCAAGTAAATTCGCATCTGGAGCTACTTTGATACCAATAAACACTGACTGCTTGCCACTAAATGCAACGTTGGTGTTGTAGTCATCCGACCCGAGGCTGACTGTGGCGACTTGATCCAAGTACACAATGTCCGCACCATTGCGCTTGACTACCAATTTTCGGAATTCATCCAAGGTATGGAGGTCGGTCCCTGCTACCAAATCGACGGCCACCATTTCACCCTTCGTACTACCAACAGCAGAAAGATAATTATTGGCTGCGAGCGCGTTATAAACATCATCTGCCCCTACGCCAACACCAGCCATGCGGTCACGATCCAACCAAGCACGCAGGGCAAACTTGCGGCCGCCTAAGATCTCGGCATTTTGAACGCCGGCTACCGAGTCAAGCTTTGGCTTTACTACGCGCAAAAGGTAATCGGTTGTGCTGTTGTTGGGAATAACGTCACTGTAAAAACCCAGATACATTGCCGCAGTGGATTGGCCAACCTGAACGGTTAAGATGGGCTGCTGAGCCTGCGGTGGCAATTGATTACGCACTGCGCTGATTTGTGTATTGATTTGCGTCAGCGCTTTATTGGCATCGTAATTGAGCTGCAAGGTTGCAATAATGGTGGAGATGCCGCTAATGCTGGTCGAAGAGAGGTAATCAATTCCTTGCGCTTGTGCAATCGCGGCCTCTAATGGCTGCGTAATGAAGCCGGCAATCGTTTCTGGATCTGCACCAAAATACGCCGTCGTGATGGTAACAATGGCATTTTGGGTTTGCGGGTACTGGTTGACTGGCAAGGTGCTGGCAGACTTTAGTCCAAACACCAGAATGAGCGCACTCACAACCAGCGCCAACACGGGTCTGCGAATAAATAGATCAGTCCACTTCATAAATTAGTCAGTTCGCTCGATTTATTGTTCTTGTGGCTTTGGATTCGGATTAAAGCCGGGCTGGACCTGATTGTTAATAATCAATGGCGTACCATTTTTTAATTTGAGTTGTCCGCTAGTGACCACCATCACGCCTGGCTCTAAGCCTTTAACAATTGCAACTTGATCGCCGCGGGTTAGGCCCGTTGTCACAAATACTTGCTCAGCTTCAATTAGTGGCTTACCTTGCTTATCCTTACGATCGGTTTTGCGAGCAATGAAGACAGTACTGCCATAGGGATTGTAGGTAATCGCTGTTTGGGGTAGGGTCAAGTATTTGACGCGGTTACCTAAGTTGATGGTGACATTTGCAAACATCCCCGGCAATACCTTTTTATCGGGATTATTCACCATTGCTTCAATTTGCATATTGCGTGTATTGAGCTCAACCTTTGGGCTAACTGCAGTAATCTTGCCCTTGAACCCAGCATCTTTAAATGCGTCGGTCTTCATTTCAATCTCTTGGCCCACCTGAATCATGCCTGCGGTACTTTGTGGCAATGTGAAATCCACAAAAATGGGATCAAGCGTTTGCACAGTCAACATCTTATCGCCTGCATTGACATATTGACCTGGGTTAATCGCAATGATGCCAACACGACCACTAAATGGTGCTTTGATGCTCTTCTTTGCAACTAGCGCGGCCTGCTGCTCAACCTGTGCAGCTTTTGATTTAGCATCCGCTGCGCTAGTATCAAAGACGTTTTTACTAATGGCCTGAATGGCTAGCTGCTGTTTATCGCGCTCATTAATCACCTTGGCTAAATCAGCCATTGCCTTAAAGGAATTCAGCTGGGCAATATCCGATGCATCATTGAGCTGAATTAATAAATCGCCCTTCTTCACATCCATTCCAGATTTAACGAATACATCCAATACTGCGCCACTAGTCTCGGCACTTAAATCAACCCCGCGAAACGCGCGAATATTACCCACACTACTTAAGGTCGGCTGCCACTCATCTTCCTCTGCCACCATGGTAGATACGGTTGCAGGCGGCAAGCCCATGCTGGAAATAAAGTAAGTAATCAATGCGGTTTTAAGCGTATTGAAACCAACCAATAATCCAAGCAAGATGAAAACCGAAATCAACATAACGGTCATGCGGCGACGCAGCGGCGTCATCGCCATAAGCTTAGCGTAAGTTTTTGTGTTCTTGAATCGTGCACGCAGACGGAGCGTATTGCCAATACGACTGAATAATTGACTTATTGCATTCCATGCCTTGCTGACGTATTCCATTAGCTTCCACTCACGTACTTTGGACTTCAGTGTTTGAATTAATTCCTGCAATGATTTCATTGCGCATTCCTCGCAACATTCGATTGATATGCTGGACCATCTCGGTTCCACCAGCCTCCACCCAGAGCAGCGAACAGTGCCGCTGTATCTGCAAAGCGTACCGCCTGAGCCTGTACAAACTTGACCTTGGCTTGCTGATACAGGTTTTGATAATAGAGCACGGCTAAGTAGCTACTGGTTCCTAACTTGTATTGTTCTTGTACTAAATCTAAGGTTTCTTTAGAGAAGCGCTCGGCATCGGCAGCCGCCTTTAATGACTGGGCGCCTGTCTCTAGGGCACGTAAGGCATCGGCTACCTCTTGGAAGGCAGTCAGAACAGTGGCTTGATACTGAAACACCGCCTGTTCGTAACCCGCAATAGCACCGCGCCGCTGCGCTAGTAGTTGCCCGCCTTGAAATAAGGGCTGAAAGACTCCGCCAGCAACGCTCCAAATTGCTGCCGTAGGCCCAAATAAGGCTCCTGAGGAAAGTGCAACTGAGCCTACGCTGGCACTGAGATTAATCTGTGGCAACAGATTGGCCGTAGCCACACCCACTAAGGCGTTGGTTGATTTGAGTAAGGCCTCGGCTGCCCGAATATCTGGGCGTTGCCGTACCAAGCTGGATGGCAGGGAAAGCGGGAGTTTATCGGGTAAATGTAAATTGGCTAACTCGAATTGAGCGATCTGCGCATTACTGGGAAATGCACCGGTATATACAGCAAGCTGATTACGTGCAAAAGCAAGATTACGTTCATAGGTTAATAAATCAACCTGGGAGTTTGCTACTAAGGTTTGCTGCGAGGTCAGGTCAACCCGCGAAACGGTCCCAATTGCAAGCTGGCGCTCGGTTACATCTGCAAAATTTTGCTGGGCTTTTAGAATCTCGGATGTAGCAGCGTATTGGGCGCGCAGTGCCGCTTCGCGAACCGCCGCCGTCACAATATTTGCAGTCAGCGCAAGGTATGCGCCTTCAAGCTGAAATTGACTAATCTCTGCTTGTGCACGGGCACTCTCTACGGTTCGCCTCGCAGCACCAAATACATCTAAACGATAACCCACATTAATGGAGGTGTTGTACACGTTATAAATGTTTTGACCAGGCAGCCCAAATGTAGCCGATGATTGTTGTTGACGCGTTGCACTACCACCCAAGCCAATGCTTGGAAAATACTGGCCGCCAATTTGTGCATTGACGTTTTCTTGAGCGACTCGCAGCGCCGCATCTGCAGCAGCTAAGTTCGGATTTTGCTCCAACGCTGTTTTAATTAGCTTATCAAGCTCAGGCGATTTAAATAAGGTCCACCACTCCGCCGGAATATCCGTATCTGGAATAATCTGTTGCTCTGTCCCCCCAGCTACGTTAGGCGCAGTCGCCAATCTGGTGGCAGTCGGCTTTTCAGTAAAGCGAGCTACCGTTGGAGCGTCCGGTTCCTTGAAATCGGGCCCGGCAGCACAAGCGACTAAGCTAGCCGCAAAGAGCATGACTACTGCGCGCTGAACGAAGTGCGTGCGTCTTTGTTTATAGGGTGATGTGCTAAAAATTGATTCGCTCATGGTAACCCTTATTTGAACACAGATAAGAGGCTTTATTCAGTGCTCTAGGCCTCTCCGAAGTCATTTCAGCCCGAAGTAGTATGGACTTGGAGGCAATCCAACCGCCAGCGGCGTGAGGACTTATTCGACAGTCACACTTTTCGCCAAGTTTCTTGGTTTATCCACATCGGTTTCACGAGCACAGGCCGTGTGGTACGCCAGTAACTGCAGTGGCACCACATGCAAAATGGGTGATAAATCACCATAGTATTCAGGTAAACGAATAACGGCAATGCCATCGCTACTCACGATTTCGGTATCTTGATCGGCAAATACATACAAGCGGCCGCCACGGGCTTTCACCTCTTGCATATTGGATTTGAGTTTTTCAAGCAGTGCATCGTTTGGGGCTACCGTCACGACCGGCATTTTTTCAGTAACCAATGCCAATGGCCCGTGCTTTAACTCGCCGGCTGGATAGGCTTCTGCATGAATATACGAAATCTCTTTGAGCTTTAAAGCGCCTTCAAGGGCGATGGGGTAGTGCAGACCTCGACCCAAGAACAGCGCATTTTCACACTGAGCAAAGGCTGCACTCCAGGCAATAATTTGTGGCTCTAAGGCCAACACTGCAATCAAGGCCTTAGGCAAGTGTCGCAACGCCTTTAGTACATTTTTTTCTTCTGCATCACCAATACGGTCTTGGCGTTTGGCAATCGACATGGTCAATAGGTAGAGCGCGAGCAATTGCGTAGTAAACGCTTTCGTTGAGGCAACCCCAATTTCAGTCCCTGCTTTTGTTAGAAAGCGCCAATTCGTTTCGCGAATCATGGCGCTGCTGGCCACATTGCATATCGCCAAGGTCATCGTATGGCCGAGTTTTTTTGCATGGCGCAGTGCGGCTAAGGTATCCGCCGTCTCGCCCGACTGCGAAACCACCACAATCAATGTCTTCGGATTAGGTACCGAAATACGATAGCGGTATTCGCTGGCAATTTCCACCTGGGTTGGCATTCCTGCAATCGATTCAAGCCAATACTTGGCAACGCAAGCCGAATAATAACTAGTGCCACACGCCAAAATCAGAACCTGATCAAACTCCCGCCATGCCTGTGGATCGGCATTAAAAAGATCAGGTCCAAAATGCGTAATATTGGCAAGCGTATTGGCAATCGCCGTAGGCTGCTCAAAAATTTCTTTTTGCATGTAATGCTGATATGGGCCTAAATCAACCGAGTCCGCTTGGGCTGGCATGGGTTTTTGCACGCGCTGAACCAATTGACCATTGCCATCGGTAATACTGACCTGATCCGCTTTTAAAACGGCAACATCACCTTCCTCTAAATACAGTATGGTCTTTGCATGCCCTGCCAGCGCTAAGGCATCGGATGCAATAAAGTGTTCATTTTCACCAAAGGCAACCACCAGCGGAGAGCCAACACGCGCCCCAATTAAGGTATAAGGGCAATCTTGTGCAATCACCCCAATCGCATAGGCGCCATGCAAACGAGGCAACACCGCACGCACAGCAAGTGCGATATTACGACTTGATTGTGCAATGTAGGTTTGGTGGATTAAGTGGGCAATAACTTCAGTGTCAGTCTCTGACTGAAATACATAGCCTGCTGCTATCAGCTCAGTGCGCAATACATCGTAGTTTTCAATAATGCCGTTATGTACTACTGCGATTAAGTGATTGGATATATGGGGATGGGCGTTATGGGTATCCGGTTTGCCGTGGGTTGCCCAGCGTGTATGGGCTATACCCAAAGTGCCATGAAACTGATTGCCTTGTGCAGCCAGTTCAGCCACCCGTGCGGTCGTCCGAGCGCGCTCGATGGGGTGCTTGGCATCTGCTGCATTAATAACGGCAAATCCACACGAATCGTAACCACGGTACTCTAAACGCCGTAAGCCTTCAATTAATATAGGAACAATATTTTTGCGTGATGCCGCGCCAACAATACCGCACATTATTTTTTGGCCTTTACCGTTTTTTTGGCTGTCGCTTTTTTGGCAACACCTTTTTTACCGACTGCTTTCTTTTCTTGCTTAAGGGGGCGCTGCCACGGAATCGATAACTGCTTTGCGCGCGATACCGTTAACTGATTGGCAGGCGCATCTTTTGTTAAGGTTGTGCCGGCACCTAAGGTCGCCCCACGTCCAACTCGAACAGGGGCAACAAGCTGTGTGTCGGAACCAATGAAGACATCGTCTTCAATAATGGTCTGGTGTTTATTGACGCCATCGTAATTGCAGGTAATGGTGCCAGCGCCAATATTGACGCGTGCGCCCACAATTGAATCACCAACATACGCCAAATGGTTTGCCTTGCTATTGGAATCAATCTGGCTATTCTTAACCTCGACAAAATTACCAATATGCACATCATTCGCCAAATTGGCGCCAGGCCGTAAACGGGCATAGGGCCCAATAATGGAATTGGCTCCAACCACAGCGCCATCTAAATGGCTAAATCCCTGGATCGTAACGTGTTTGCCAATCGCGCTATTGCGCACGATGCAATACGGACCCACTCGTGTGCCGGAGTCCAGCGTGACATTGCCCTCAAAAATGCACCCGACATCGATGACCACATCCAAACCGCAGATAAGGTTACCGCGAACATCAATTCGCGCTGGATCGAGCAAGGTTACGCCCTCCTCCATTAATTGCATCCCAATCACGCGCTGATGGGTTCGCTCTAACGCTGCCAATTGATCACGGCTATTGACGCCAATGGTTTCCCACTCAAAATCGGCTTGAGCTGTGCGAATGGGAACATGGTCGCGCGCAGCCATTGCAATGACATCCGTTAAGTAATGCTCGCCTTGCGCATTACTCGCCTGCAATGACTTAAGCCATTTCTTAAGTCGGCCACTTGGCAACACCATCATTCCAGTATTAATTTCGGAGATGTTTTTTTGGTGGCGGTCCGCATCCTTTTCCTCAACGATGCCTGTGACGGCGCCTTCCGCATCACGCAAAATTCGACCATACCCTGTTGGGTTATCCATTTGCTGCGTCAGCAAGGCTAGGGCGGAGTCACTGCCGCGCTTGCCATCGGCCAAGGTTACCAAACGCATCAAGGTTTTTTTAGAAATTAAAGGAACATCACCATAAAGCACTAAGGTGGGCTCTTCTAGATCAAGCTTAGGAAGGGCTTGCAACAGCGCATGGCCAGTGCCTTTTTGCTCTTTTTGCATCACGGTTACTACGTTAGCAAGTCCTGGATGATCTTTTTGAATCTGTTCAAAGTAAGCGGTGATGGCATTTGCGCCATGGCCAATCACAATGATGGGTTTTGTTTTGGCTTTACCGACGAGCTGATTGGCGGTAACGAGCACATGCTCTAGTAAGGGTTTACCGGCAAGGGTTTGCAAGACCTTCGGCAAAGCCGATTTCATCCGCTTTCCCTGTCCTGCAGCCAGTATGACAATGTTCATACTGTCAATTATAAACACTGCGAATTAGGGTGCCGCAGGCTAATTCATCGAGTTCAGCCTCATCGATTCCGCGATCACCTGGCGATCTGGCCCCCAAATTACCGAGGGCTCCACCGACGCTACCATCAACATCTAAATTGGTGAAATCAAATGCCTCGCGGTCCATTAAGTGCGATGGCACGATGTGGTGCATCGCCCGAAAGAGGTTTTCCACCCGGCCTGGATGTTTCTTTTCCCAGTCACGCAGCATTTGCTTCATCGCACCGCGCTGAAGATTAGGCTGACTTCCACATAAATCGCATGGAATGATGGGGAACTGCATATCGTCTGCATACCGTTCGAGTAACTTTTCAGGCACGTAGGCAAGCGGACGAATCACGATGTGCTTACCGTCATCGGATCGCAGCTTGGGTGGCATGCCCTTCAATTTGCCGGCATAAAACATATTAAGCAATAGGGTCTCTAGAATATCGTCGCGGTGATGGCCAAGGGCAATCTTAGTAGCGCCCAATTCATCGGCAACCCGATACAAAATTCCGCGCCGCAAACGAGAGCATAAACCGCAGGTTGTTTTACCCTCTGGTATCACGCGCTTCACAATACTATAAGTATCTTGCTCTTCAATGTGAAAGGGTACGCCTAAGCTGGTTAAATAGTTCGGAAGTGTTTCGGCTGGAAAATTCGGTTGTTTCTGATCTAAATTTACTGCAACGATTTCAAATTGGATAGGCGCTCTCTCTCGCAGCTTTAGCAAAATATCGAGCATTGCATAGCTATCTTTGCCTCCCGATACACACACCATCACTTTGTCACCATCCTCGATCATGCCAAAATCACCAATTGCTTGACCAACGAGTCGTGATAGTTTTTTCTCGAGTTTGTTTTCTTCAAACGCTGCTTTGCGTGGATCGTTCACAGACTTACCTTACCGTATCTGAATCTTTGATGCGAAACACCTCAACGCCCACCGAATGGCAGTCCGAATATACGTCTGGCTTTGCAGTAGAAACACGGGCTGCCATCACATTGGGGTGAGCCAGCATGGCCGCAACAATATCGTCGCAGAGGGTTTCTTGTAAATGGATGTGGCCTTTCTGGGCTCGGGCCCGAATGGTCTCGCGCATGAAGTCGTAATCGAGTACTTCATCCAAGGTATCTTTTGTTGGCGTATTGAGTGCAAACGGTATGTACAGATCAATATTCAGAATTACCCGCTGCTCTGCTTTTTTCTCAAAGTCATGTACGCCGATATTGATGTAAATCTCATAATCCCGCAAAAACAAACGGCGGCAATTGAGCAAGGAGGGGTGTGGCATAGCGTCTAGCATTCTGTAAAGCCTATTCTGTTTTAAACATAACATCGCGCGATGATGGCATTAAATGCTGCCCTCCATCTACGTAAATTGTGGTGCCCGTAATCGCATTCGACTCCGCAATAAAAACTGCGGCTTTTGCAATATCGATTGGTGTGGATGAGCGATTTAGTGGCGTCATTGTATGGGCTGCCCTAAAGCTATCCTCAGACTGTGGCCCGGACGGAAGTGAAATACCAGGCGCTAATCCAACAACGCGCAAATACGGGGCGAAATCCATCGCCATCATTTGGCCCGCATACTCCAGCGCGCCCTTCGAGAGGGTGTATGAAAAATAATCGGGGTTGAGATTAATGAGCTTCTGATCGAGTAGTTGTATCACTGCCGGAATATCGCCATTGGGCGAGGAATCTGCTGCTCTGGATTTTTGCTGTCGGTAGAGCAACTGCGCTAAGAGAACTGGCGCCAAGACATTCACTTGCATCATCTTCTGAAAAAAAGCTGCGTTAATGAGCTCAGGCTCTGCACTAGCCCGGTCATACTCAAACTGCGAGGCGCTATTGACGATGCAATTCAGGGCGCCCATATTGACTGTGACCGCTTTAAATAAAGCAGTAATTTCTGGTTCGCTGGCTAAATCAGCCTGAAACGCCATTGCCCTTGAGCCTAATTTATGAATTGCAGCAACCGTTTCATCCGCCTCCGTTTTAGATTGCCCATAATGCACAGCAACATCCCAGCCTTGTTCTGCAAAATGGATGGCAATAGCCTGCCCCACGCGCTTTGCAGCGCCGGTGACCAAAACGCATTTTTTGGCCTTAGGTGCGGTGGAGGAGCTTGAATTCACGTTTTTCTCTTAGACTAGCGAGTTATGGATATTACCTTGACCGACACTGAAAAGGCGCATAGCGCACGCTTAAGCGCAGAAATTGCTCTAGAAGTAGCATCGCACCGGGGTTTCTTGCCTTTTTCGCGCTACATGGAGATGGTCTTGTACCAAGCCGGCAGTGGCTATTACAGTGCCGGCGCACATAAATTAGGAAGTGGCGGGGACTTCACTACCGCACCAGAGATTAGTCCTTTTTTTGGCATGGCACTGACCAATGCCATCCTGCCCGTCTTAGAGGCATTTCGGTCCGAAGGTAAACCAACCCGCATTCTGGAGTTTGGCGCTGGAACAGGTAAGTTAGCGGCATCCATCCTTCATCGCCTAAGGGAGCTCAATTTTCCCTTAGACCACTATGGCATTCTCGAAATCGCTCCTGATTTAGCACAGCGTCAGCGCACCTTATTAGAAGAAACGAAAAATGATCTGCAATGCTCAACCGCAATCGACTGGCTAAGCGCCCTGCCAAGTAAATTTGAGGGGGTCATCATCGCAAATGAAGTACTGGATGCGATACCGTGCGAACGTATTGTTTACCAACAAGCAGCGTGGCATTTGCAAGGGGTGGTCATTAAAAATGGTGCCTTTGCTTTAGAGATCGGGCCCGCAGTGGACCCGCAGTTATTGCCGGACTATCTCCTTACCCACTCTTTTGCCGAGGGCTACACCACCGAAATCCATCCACAAAGTGTGGCCTGGATTACGGCCGTAACTCAGGCGCTGACGAGTGGTCTTTTAATTACTCTGGATTATGGGTTTCCGGCGAGCGAGTTTTTTCACCCGCAGCGTGAGCAAGGGACATTGATGGCCCACCATCGTCACCACGCCATTACTGATCTACTGTATCTACCTGGTCTGTGCGATCTAACGAGTCATGTGGAATGGTCTTCCGTTTCGAGCGCGGCCCTTGCTGCTGGAGCGGACGAAATCTATTTCAACAATCAAGGTAACTTCTTATTGGAGGCCGGTATTGGGGATTTAGTTTTAGAAAAAATGGATCCAGCCAATGCAACTACTTTTTTACCGGTATCCAACGCCCTACAAAAATTGTTATCCGAGGCGGAGATGGGCGAGTTATTTAAAGTATTTGCATTCACAAAAAATCTGCCAGAACTCTCGCTGGACTTGCTTCCAGGGCTAGGTGGCCGTAACCGATTCCACAGCCTGTAAGCGTGCAACATCGATTGCGGAACGAATGCATTCACCCTGCTGCCGCTCTGCCTCCGAAAGGCTCTCAATCACAGTTTGACTATTAACGGCCTGCGCTACCGCTAGGGCCGAGCTTATTCTCTCTACGTGAAAATGCAAAACACTGGCGAGTGCGATTAGTTTTTCTGCACGCTCGGGCTTGCGCCAAACATCGGCACGGTTAAACCAAGCCAGAATATCAACTGCGCTATAGCTTTGCTGTGTCACTCGTTTTTTTAGCGCCGAGAATAGTTCTGCAAAATCTCGGGTGATATTTGGCATCCGAATTGTTTCTGACCATTGGCGAATGGCATCTTCACTGAGATCGGCTAATAGCACGGCACAAACGGAATCCACGTCTGCTACTTTGTTTGCCGCTAATAAATCAAAGTCGCTAGCCAGCTGTTTCTTTAGTTGTGGATTCTCACAAACTGCAATCAAGGGCTGCGGCAAACATTGGTCTGCAGCGCCAGTCTCTAAAAGGACTTCAACCATACGCAGCGGATCTGCTGAGCGCATGCCTCGATCGAGTTCTTGCCATACGCGCTCTGACGACAGTGCCGATAACTCGCCCGAACGCACAATGGCATGCAGTGCCTCTTGTGTTTCGGATGCAATAGTAAACCTTGGAAAGCGCGCAGCAAAACGCGCAATGCGCAATAAACGCAACGGGTCTTCAGCAAAAGCAGTGGAAACGTGACGAAATACATTGGCCTCTATATCGTTTTGCCCGCCATAGGGATCGATGATCGGACCCACTCGCGAGCCGGTGTCATCGACGCGCTGAGCCATGGCATTGATGGTGAGATCGCGCCGTTGTAAATCCTGTTCCAAGGTGACCGAAGGATCGGCATAAAAATGGAAACCCTGATAACCCACACCTGTTTTTCGTTCGGTTCGAGCCAAGGCATATTCTGCATGGGTCTGGGGATGCAAAAAGACTGGGAAGTCTTTACCAACCGGCTGGTAACCCAGTGCAATCATCTCCTCAGCACTGCTTCCGACCACCACATAGTCAATGTCATTCACCGGGATACCCATAACAGCGTCCCGTATTGCTCCGCCAACGGCGTAGATGTTCAAGCCAACAGACTCCGAATCGATTGACGTGATATGCCGAAGGTCGTGATCAGATCATCTGTTGCAGTCGGCGGTAATACGTTGGGTAACTGCATGGATGCAATGTTGTCGCGCGACATCAAAGTGGGCACGGGCAAGTATTCGAACATCAATGCTTGTAGATGGCCCACGAAGGCGGGCATTGGAATAACACGTGTCGTGGTTGCTGCCTTTAAGGCCGCAAAACGAACTAGCTCTGCCATGCTGAGCACCTCAGGACCCACCAAGGAATAGGTTTGGTGAATGGTTTGCTTCATCGTAATCGCGGAAATAAATGCAGCAGCCACATCATTGACGCTTACTGGCTGAAACAGCGCCTGCGAATTTGCCAAAGGAATAACTGGAAACACTTTTGCTAAGTTGGCAAACAGATTGATGAATTGATCGTCTTGTCCAAAAATGACGGAAGGCCTAAAGATAGTCCAATCCAATTCACTGGCCCGAACTGCCGCCTCGCCATCGCCTTTACTGCGTTGGTACATCGATGGTCCGTGTGAGTCTGCACCCAATGCGCTCATATGCAAATAGCGCTTGATACCATTGGCTTTCATTGCAGCGATGCAATGGGTTGGTAGCAATACATGGGCACGCTCAAAAACTTTGCCATACGGCTTGGCTGGACGATCATGCAAAACACCGACTAAATTAATGACGGTGCCGCCTGGCTTAACCTGACCGCATAGACTATTTAAAGTGGCTTGATCATTCACATCAGCCTGAACGAGGTGGACGCTGGGCAGCAAACGAAAATCGCGTGCTGCCGCTAAATGGCGCGTTGGCAACAATACCGAATAGCCCTCACGCTGCAGTCTGCGCACCAGTACGCTGCCTACAAATCCATTACCACCAATTACTAGTACATCGTATTTCATGGCAACTCACTTTGATTTGCAGCCTTGGGAGTAATGGTGCCAAGGCGCTGTTTTAAAGAAATGGTTTGGCCAGTCATCACACCCGAGTAATAACTGGCATTGGACAATACATTTTTAACGTAGGTTCTGGTTTCATGAAAGGGTATTGTCTCTGCAAAAATTGCGCCCTCAACTGGAGCATTTAAGCGCTCCCGCCATAACTTAGAGCGGGATGGGCCAGCATTGTAGGCGGCCGATGCTAACACCCACGATCCGTCTAAATCCATTAGCACCATATTGAGGTAATTACTTCCCAGGGTTAAGTTGGTATTGGTGTCTTTCAGCTTTTCCTGCGTATACGAGGTCATGCCAATTTTCTTAGCAACGTACTTGGCTGTATTGGGCATGACTTGCATCAAACCAGATGCTCCCACAGATGAGGTGGCATTCATGATGAAACGCGACTCCTGCCGTATCAAGCCGTAAGCCCACGCTAAATTGAGATCAATTTGACGGGCGATGGGAGTGAGCTCATCGCGGTATGGTGTTGGAAAGCGCAAGGTGAAATCATGTTCTACTTTAGTTCGATCTGCCGTGTTAACGGTCCGATCATAGAGCTGGATACGTTTCGCGTATTCGGCTGCAGCTAACAGCTCTTTATCGCTCATGCCACGCAACTCCCAATTCCATTCGCGATTGCCCTCAAAGCGCAAATTCATGGCATAAAAACGCTCACCCCGCATAAAGCCTTTGCGCTCAGCCATGGGCTTGATTTCTTGATCCGTTACCCGAACCCGAACCGGAATTTGGGTTTTCTTGCCGAGCTCTTCACGTGCCAATTGCCCATAAAAATTAAATTGCTCATGAATCAGCTCGTACTGCTCTTTTCCTTTGGCGCCTTGCCCTGTAGCCTCGAGCGACCGCCCATACCAATAGGTCCACGCAGGGTCTTTCTGCCGTAACGCAGGGTTCATGGTCTCAATGGCATCCCGCACCAAAGGCCAATCCTGTGCGCGCAATGCTGCTCGCACTTTCCACTCCTGACTTTCTGTCGACAGTAGCTCACTAAAGCCCAAGTCGTGCTGCATCCGATAGACATCATCTGCCCTGAGGTCTTGGCGCTTAGCTAAAAACTGGCCGATTACGCCCCACCCTGCTGCTTGGTTTTCTTTGCTGTAACGTGCTGCACTTTGCGAAAAATCCCGATAGGCTTTTACTGGGTCGGCCCTTGCTGCCTTCACTACCTCGCTAATTGGATCCTCTCCCGCCATTTTGCGACCCATGGTCTCGAGTCCCATTTCGGCAGCGCTGCGCCCATAAGCTTTTGCTTCGGCTGGTGTGATGGCCCCAGCGTTCAGTAACAACGGAACCAATTCCTGACACCCCTGACCATAAAACTTAGGATCTAACATGACCAAACGTGCGTCGTATGCCGTCTTTGCTGCGATTTCACCTTGGGCCAAACGCGATTGCAGGGCGTAGCATTTCACAGAGGTGTCATCGTCCAATACAAATTTGGGGTATTCCGCATCAAACGCACGCCAGTCTTTGCGCTTTCCTAGTACCAGCAACCAATCATTGCGCATGCGGTCTGCCAAGGCAGTACCTTCATATTTATTCAAAAATCCCATGACTTGGCTATCTGCCGTTGTCTCGGCACGCGCCATACCGCCCGCATCAAACAGCTGAGGTTTGATCTTGAAATACTCGACGTAATCACCCATGACGTAGTTTGGCAAGCTGGCAGCAAGCTGTTGGGCACGCGCAGCATCATTTTTGCGGGCAGCCTCCCGCAGCTCAATGAACGTTCTGTCTGCCTCAGTCAATTCCAGCGGGGTATTGGCCGGTTTCACTGGTTTTTTTGCCAGCACGTTCCCCTGAGCAATGAAGAGTGCGCAATAGACCAGAATGGCTGTTAGCATCCATCTAAGGGAGCTCATGTGCGGCAATGCTGGAAAAAGTCGATCCGTGCGAATAAATGGCGTCATCCCTATAGTCTAACTTTTATTTGTTTTTTCATTCACAGCACGCTTGCTTGATACTATTTCGTATGCAAAACCCTGATTTAAAAACCCTACGAAATCGACTGTTACGTGAACGTATGGCGTATGTGCAAGACCCTAGCGCCTCCTCTGCAAGCCAAGCAGTGATAGAAGGATTAAACCGCGCACTCAGAACAGAGCTGCAGTCACTGCGATCGATTGCGCTTTATTGGCCCATTCAGCAGGAAATTGATTTACGCCAATGCTTAGTTGACTGGGCTAAAGCAGAGCATGGCAGGCAGTTGGCTCTACCCGCCATGCGCACGGATAAGCGGCTTGATTTTTATGCCTGGCAAGATGGAGATGCGTTGGTAAACCAGCAACATGGGATTTCGGAACCCAATCCAGATGACCCTAACATTCAGCTGATTGAACCAGACTGCATTTTGATCCCTTGCGTGGGGTGGTCATGGGCCATCAATACCCACAAAGACTCACTGCAAATGCACTATTGGCGACTTGGCTATGGTGGCGGCTATTTTGACCGAACACTGGCCCGCTTACGCACCACCAAGCCCAACATAGCCTGTATTGGGGTTGGGTATGACTGGCAGCAATTGAGTCCAGCTCAGTGGCAAGCGGAGGCCCATGATGAGCCGCTCGATGCCATGCTGACCGAATCTGGGTTGCGCTTTAAGGGCGACTAGTTTGAGCCGAGGTTCAAGTTCTCGGCAATTGCCAATACGGCATCGGCTTGGTTCAGCGAATAAAAATGCAAACCAGGCGCGCCCGTAACCAGGAGCTGGTCGCACAAGTCAGTTACGACGTCCTCGCCAAAGGATTTAATGGATGCCGTATCGTCACCGAAGGACTGCAAGCGCAAGCGAATCCACCGCGGCACTTCGGCGCCACACGCATCCGAAAAACGCAAGAGTTGACTGCAATTGGTAATCGGCATAATCCCGGCGATGATTGGCTGGGTAACGCCTAAGTCATATGCGTCTTCTACAAACCGAAAGTACGCATCCGAGTTAAAGAAGTATTGCGTTACAGCTGAATTAGCCCCCGCCTTCATTTTTTCTACAAAAAACTGCAAGTCCGACGCGGGTGACTTTGCCTGTGGATGGGTCTCTGGGTAAGCCGCCACATCAATATGAAACCAATCGCCTGTCTCCGCTCGAATGAACTCAACCAATTGATTGGCGTGCGAGAACTCGCCATATTGACCCATGCCTGATGGCAAATCGCCACGCAATGCAACGATGCGGCGAATCCCTAAATCACGATACTGATGCAGCATCACGCGCACACTGTCGCGCGAACTGCCAACGCAGGATAAATGGGGCGCTACAGACTCCCCTGCCGCATGAATCTCGCTAACTACCTGCAAGGTACCAGACTGGGTTGATCCGCCAGCGCCAAATGTAACGGAGTAGAACGCCGGCTTTAGTAACTGACTAAAGCGCTCACGCACCAAACGGAGTTTATTTTCTCCTTCAGGTGTTTTAGGCGGAAAAAATTCGACGCTCAGTTCCATTGCATTTGACCTATTTAGAACAGCTGCGATTAATAACGGTAATGCTCTGGCTTATACGGGCCCTGCTTTGTTACTCCAATATAGCTGGCCTGTTGATCGCTCAGTTCAGTTAGTTGCGCATTCAATTTCTTTAGCTGCAAACGCGCTACTTTTTCATCCAAGTGCTTCGGCAAGGTATAGACGCCTACTGGGTACTTCTTCGTACCTACTGCGCCCCATAATTCAATTTGCGCAATCACTTGGTTTGCAAACGACGAGCTCATTACATAGGATGGGTGACCCGTACCGCAACCCAAATTAACCAAACGGCCTTTAGCCAAAATGATGATGCGCTTTTCAGGCAAGCCATTCATAGCAGGGAAAATGACGTGATCCACTTGGGGCTTAATTTCTTCCCAACGGTATTTTTCAACGCCTGCAATGTCAATTTCATTATCAAAGTGGCCGATGTTGCAAACAATGGCCTGGTCTTTCATGCGCGCCATGTGGTCATGGGTAATCACGTGGTAATTGCCGGTTGCCGATACAAAAATATCGGCTTTGTCTGCTGCGTAGTCCATTGTGACAACGCGGTAGCCTTCCATTGCTGCCTGCAATGCGCAGATCGGATCGACTTCCGTTACCCAAACCTGAGCAGACAGGGCGCGCAAGGCTTGTGCTGAACCCTTACCGACGTCACCATAACCAGCAACCACGGCAACTTTTCCAGCGATCATGACATCGGTAGCGCGCTTAATCGCATCAACCAATGACTCACGACAGCCATACAAGTTATCAAACTTGCTCTTGGTAACCGAATCGTTCACGTTGATGGCGGGGAAAGCCAATTCGCCTTTTGCAAACATTTGGTACAGGCGATGCACGCCAGTTGTTGTCTCTTCAGTAACGCCCTCAACTTTGGCAAGACGTGTGGAATACCAGGTTGGATCAATCGCTAACTTGCTTTTGATGGTTGAAAACAAAATGGTTTCTTCTTCGCTGCTGGGATTGCTCAAGACTGCTTGGTCTTTTTCTGCCTTCGTACCCAAATGCAATAGCAATGTTGCATCGCCGCCGTCATCCAAAATCATATTAGTGAAGCCGCCATCTGCCCACTCAAAAATGCGGTGCGTGTAATCCCAATACTGCTCTAAGGTCTCGCCCTTGATCGCGAATACGGGCGTGCCATTGGCGGCAATCGCTGCGGCCGCATGATCCTGTGTTGAAAAAATATTGCACGATGCCCACTGTACTTTGGCACCTAATGCCTCGAGTGTCTCAATCAGTACTGCCGTTTGAATGGTCATGTGGAGCGAACCTGTAATGCGGGCTCCGCGCAGTGGCTGCGTTGCGGCGAACTCATCGCGAATCGCAACCAGTCCTGGCATTTCGGTTTCGGCAATGGCAATTTCTTTGCGGCCAAAATCAGACAAGGTGATGTCGGCGATTGCGCAATGTTTTGCTACAAAATCATTTAAGTTGAAATCAGATGCGGTATTCATTCATGCTCCAGCTAAGGACGGATCAATGCTGGGGCAAGAAAACTCGCCAACCATTGAGCCATGGGTTAGCGAGCGCAGTTGCAAAAAGCAAATTCCTGTTCGGATCTTGCCCCCTCAAGCCTGGGGAATCATTGGTTCGCAATGTTCCTTGCAACGCTCCTTGAGAGTATGGCGAAATTGTAATCAATTTCGCCAGATACAGCCTAACAACTGCTTCCTAGGGGATTAAAGCCCTTATAGACCTGCTGCTGCACGTAAGGCTGGCGCCTTATCGCACTGCTCCCAGGTAAATTCTGGCTCTTCACGTCCAAAGTGGCCATACGCTGCGGTTTTACGGTAAATCGGGCGCAATAAGTCCAGCATTTTGACAATGCCTTTCGGACGCAGATCAAAGTGCTCTGCAACTAAGGCAGCAATCTTTTCATCGGGAATCTTGCCGGTACCAAAGGTGCTGACCATGACGGATGTTGGCTTTGCTACACCAATTGCATAGGAGATCTGAATCAAGCAACGCGTTGCCAAACCAGCAGCCACGACGTTTTTCGCTACATAACGACCTGCATAGGCAGCAGAGCGGTCTACTTTTGATGGATCCTTGCCCGAGAATGCGCCGCCGCCGTGGGGTGCTGCACCGCCGTAGGTGTCCACAATAATTTTTCGTCCGGTTAACCCGCAATCACCCTGTGGTCCGCCAATCACAAAGCGGCCCGTCGGGTTCACCAAATACTTAATGTCGCCCTTGATCAGATGGGCTGGCAAAACGGGCTTAATGATTTCTTCAATCACTGCTTCACGTAATTTCTCGAGGGAAATGTCTTCATCGTGCTGCGTTGATAAAACTACTGTATCGATTGAGTCAGGCTTGCCATTTACATAACGCAGAGTGACTTGTGACTTTGCATCCGGGCGCAACCACGTTAAGCGGCCATCGCGGCGTAGCTGGGACTGGCGCTCTACTAAACGGTGCGACAAGTGAATGGGGAGAGGCATGAACTCTGCAGTTTCATCGCAGGCATAACCAAACATCAGACCTTGATCGCCGGCGCCTTGGTCCAAACCATCGTCATGTGCCTTATCCACGCCTTGTGCAATGTCTGGACTCTGCTTGTCGTAGGCCACTAAGACTGCGCAGCCTTTGTAGTCGATGCCATACGCCGTATTGTCATAGCCGATTTCACGCAACGTATTGCGTGCTACTTGGATGTAATCGACGTTGGCGTGGGTTGTAATTTCACCCGCAAGCACCACTAAGCCCGTATTGCAAAGCGTTTCTGCCGCAACTCGAGCCTTTGGATCTTGGGCCAAAATAGCATCCAAAATCGCATCCGAGATTTGGTCAGCAACTTTATCGGGGTGACCTTCAGAAACCGATTCTGAGGTGAAGAAATAATCATTTGCCATTGCGTTTTTCCTTTCAAAATGAACACGATCAATAGGACAACTCGACGTGCCAGGAACCACAACGGCGACGCTTTAGCAGAATTTTTAATCGCCCCGCAAGTTGTCTTAACTCGGCGATAAGCTAATTTTATCCGAACTTCGGGTATTGGGCAAAATTCAGAATTAGCCCAATCGCTTAGGGGATTGAATATGATGACGGGGTGCGCACCCTTTTATTTAAGCTCATGCTCCAGACCATTGCAGCGTTGCCGCTTGGCATTGTGCAGGCTATTGGGGGGGCGCTCGGTTTGCTTGCGTTTATTGGATCTCGGCACTATCGCAACCTATTTAAGCAACATTACCTTTCTGTTGCGACGCAAAATCGCTTCCCGGCACGTGTTTGGTCGGCCGCTTGCGCCTCAGGAATGCTATTTTCCGATAGCTTGTGGATCTGGCGTAATCCGAGCAAAGCCCTGTCTTTTACTGAAATTAGCAACTGGGAGGTAGTCGAGGCCGCAATCAATGAGGGGCATGGTTTAGTGATGCTGACACCCCATTTAGGTGGCTTTGAAATTATCCCCCGAGTACTCGCACAGCACTTTCCAGCCACCATTTTGTATCGGCCAGCAAGGCAAGGCTGGCTCAACGCCGTCATCGAGGATGGCAGAGCCTATCCCAATATGCATTTTGTGCCGACGAATCTGCAAGGTGTACGCCAAATGACCCGGGCCCTGATACGGGGCGAGGCCATTGGCATTCTTCCAGACCAAGTACCCAGCGGAGGGGATGGAATGTGGGCCTCTTTTTTTGGGCGTCCAGCCTATACGACCACCCTACCTGCGCGCCTGGCCAATCGACACCAGACGCCAGTAGTGATGTTCACCGCGAAACGCAAAGGGCTTGGCCAAGGCTGGCTAATGCAAGCAATCCGCCTTGATGCATTCTCGGAAGATCCAGGCACGTCTTGTAATGAGATGAACGCAGCGATCGAAGCGGCAATCTTGACTGCACCAGAGCAGTTTATATGGGCCTACAACCGTTTTAAACACCCGCTTGGGGCAGAGCCACCGCCACAATAGATTGAATTTGAGATGACCTGGTTCCAAACCATCTTTAATTTTTTAGCGCTTAGCCTCTTGCGCTTGTTTGCTTTTTTACCCTATGCCAGCATTTTTCCAATTGGCTATGGTTTGGGCTGGTTAGCCGCACATATCCCAAACGAACGAGCGCACGTCGTCAAAACCAATCTGCGACTTTGCTTTCCATCTTTATCCAAATCTGAAATCGATGCCCTTGCACTGGAACACTGGAAACTATTTGGCCGCAGCGTCATTGAGCGCAGCCGGATTTGGCTCGGCACTGGCGAGCAAATTCAAGACCTGGTTGAAATTGAATCCGCCATACCACTGGGCGATCGCATACCAAGGCTATTAATCAATCCGCATTTTGTTGGTTTAGAGGGGGGCTTTATGGCCCTCTCCGTCATGGCAAAAGAACGCGGCTGGATGGGCGGCGCAGGACTTTACCAAAAGATGAAGAACCCATTTTTTAATCAGAAGATGATTGAGTGGCGCAATCGTTTTGGTGGAAAGTCGATTGAGCGGCAAAGCCGCCTGCGCGACCTGATTCGAGAAATCCAAACGGGTAATTTCATCTTCATTGCACCCGACATTGATCTGGGTCCGCGCGATTCGGTGTTTGTTCCCTTTTTTGGCATTCAGACCAGCACCATTACCTCGGTATCGCGCCTCGCTTTATTGAGCGGCGCAGAGGTCTGCTTGATGACAACCACATTAAATGCCAATCGCAGTGGCTATGTTTGCCGAATTAGTCCGCCACTGGAAAACTTCCCAAGCAATAATCCAAGCGACGATGCTGCCCGCCTCAACCAATATATTGAAGCGCTTGTTCGCGAAAGGCCTGCGGAGTACTATTGGGTACATAAACGCTTTAAGCATCGCCCGCCTGGCGAAGCCAGCTTGTATTAATTAACTACCCAGAACGGAACACCGCTTGAGTACTGACTTGACACGCACACTGCGCTTTACCAAAATGCATGGGGCAGGCAATGACTTTATTGTGCTCAATGGCATCGATCAGGATCTGAGCAACATTACTAAAGAGCAATGGCGTCAGCTAGCCCATCGCCAATTTGGCATTGGTGCAGATCAAATTCTGTTAGTTGAAAAAGCAACCCGTCCCGATGCTGACTTTCGGTATCGTATTTTTAATGCCGATGGCGGCGAAGTCGAGCAATGCGGTAATGGTTCGCGCTGCTTTGTACGCTATGTTTTGGATAAAAAACTGTCGAGCAAAAACCCACTGCGAGTAGAAGTTGCACATACGGTCTTGACGCTCGAGGCACTGCCAGATAGTCAAGTACAAGTGGATATGGGTGCACCTATCTTTGAACACGAGCACATTCCATTTCGAGCCGAGAATTTAGCTAGCAAAGTCGAGTTTCATGAAACCCTCTACGCCCTACCCATTGGCCACAACCCAGGCGCACACGGCGACTGGATTGGGGTACTGTCCATGGGCAATCCACACGCCGTTCAAGTTGTCATGGATGTGGATAGCGCGCCCGTCACCACAGAAGGACCGCGCATTGAGAGCCACCCCGCCTTTCCAAAGCGCGTGAATGCTGGCTACATGCAAGTATTGAATCGCAATACCATCAAGCTACGTGTCTATGAGCGTGGCGCGGAAGAAACCTTGGCATGCGGTACCGGCGCTTGCGCTGCAGTGGTGTCAGGCATTCGAAGGGGCTTGCTTGACTCGCCGGTGAGTGTTCAGACGCAAGGGGGTAAGTTGACCATAGCATGGCCCGGAGTTCGTGACGGCATTGCGCAATCGGTCATCATGACCGGACCAGCCACGACTGTTTTTGAAGGTGAATTTACCCTGCCTTAATCCCGTATTGCCTGCGGTAGGCCGTCACCGCTGGAAGGTATTGCTGTAAAGCAGGATCCTTAGATGCATCGAGGTAATCCATCACATTGCTTAAATTGGCAATCGCAATCACTGGGATACCAAACTCCTGCTCCACACTCTGAACCGCAGAGTGGCTACCAATGTCGACTGCATTGCCTGAGCGCTCCATTCGGTCCAGGGCAATTAAAACGGCTGCAGGCTCTGCGCCAGCAGCCCGAATCAATTCGACTGACTCTCGCACGGATGTGCCCGCTGAAATCACATCATCAATAATGACTACCTTACCCTTTACCGGGGCGCCAACTAATGTGCCGCCCTCACCATGGTCTTTTGCCTCTTTGCGGTTGTAGGCAAACGTAACCGTTTTATTCTGATCGGCTAAGGCAATTGCGGTAGCAGCAGCCAAGGTGATGCCCTTATAAGCAGGGCCATAAAGCATGTCGAACACCACACAAGATTCGAGTAATGCATTGGCATAGTACTTGCCCAAGGCCCCGAGTAAAGCGCCATCACAAAAACCACCTGCGTTAAAAAAATAAGGGGATTGACGACCGGCTTTGGTTTTAAACTCACCAAACGATAGAACGTGTGCCTCTAGGGCAAAACGGATAAAGTCGAATTGATTTACATTTTTAGAGTTCATAGGCCTCCATGTTACGCATCATTTCAGCGAATCTCAACGGTATCCGTTCTGCAGCCAAAAAAGGCTTTATTCCTTGGGCACTCCAGCAAAAAGCTGACTTTATTTGCATGCAAGAACTCAAGGCGCAAGAAGTCGATTTAGATGAGGCTATGATGCGCCCAGGTGGACTACTTGGCTTCTTTCACTGTGCCGAGAAAAAAGGCTATAGCGGCTGCGGTATTTATACCCCCCATCAACCCGATGACATTATTTACGGCTTTGGTAACCCCGAATTTGATGCCGAGGGGCGTTACGTTGAGGCCCGCTATAAAACCCTTTCGGTTATCTCGGTATACATGCCCTCGGGCTCTAGTTCGCCAGAGCGCCAAGAGGCCAAGTTTCGCTACCTTGAGGCATTCATGCCCCACCTGATTGAACTCAGACGCAGCGGCCGTGAAATTGTCCTGTGCGGGGATGTCAACATTGCACACCACGAAGCGGATTTAAAGAATTGGAAAGGCAATCTAAAGAATTCGGGCTTTTTACCGGAAGAGCGTGCCTGGTTAACGCGCCTTTTTAATGAGATTGGCTATGTTGATGTCTATCGCAAGCTCGAGCCCGAGACGACTGATGCATGCTACACCTGGTGGAGTCAGCGCGGTCAAGCCTATGCCAAAAATGTGGGGTGGCGAATTGATTACCAGATTGCTACTGCGAAGATTGCAGACTCAGCCAAAACCACTTCAATCTACAAGCAAGAGCGTTTCTCTGATCACGCACCCTTAGTCGTGGACTACAACTGGTCGATTTAGTCGATGGGAATCGACGCCGATTCCGGTTTGTTGAATTGCACTAGGTTGAAATGAATCACTACCCAAATCAGTAAGAGTACCGGCACACCAATAATGGCTGTGCTGATAAAAAAGACGGGGTATCCAAAAGCGTCCACAAAGACTCCAGAAAATCCTGCCAACCACTTTGGTGCCAACAGCATCATGGAACTAAATAAGGCGTATTGCGTCGCTGAATACTGAATGTTCGTCAATGAAGATAAAAATGCAATAAAGGCTGCAGTCGCAATTCCAGAACTGAGGTTGTCTGCGGAAATAACCCAAACCAATCCGGTCAAATCATGGCCTTGCGTTGCTAGCCAAGCAAATAGTAGATTGCTGATGGCGGACAAGGCCGCCCCTAAAAACAAAATGCGCATTACCCCGAACCGCAAGGCCAATACCCCACCAATAAAGGCGCCCAGTAAAGTCATGATGACTCCAAATACCTTACTGACTGCGGCCACTTCATCTTTGGTATAGCCCATATCAACATAAAATGGATTTGCCATAATCCCCATCACAATGTCACTAATTCGATAGATCGCGATCAACCCTAATATCGCAATAGCATGCCATCCATAGCGGGTAATGAATTCAGAAAAGGGTTCAATGAGCGTTTGATGCAGCCATGCTTTTGCATTTCTGGCCTTGGCTAACTCGATGCGCTTCGGCTCCTTACTCAAGAGGGTTGTCAGAACACCAACGGCAATCGAACAGGCCATCACTACATAAGCAAATTGCCATGCGCTGGCATCGTATCCTGCGCCAGACTCAACCCGTGCCGCTAGCCAGAGTACTCCTGCACCCGACCAAATCAAAGCGAGGCGATACCCCGTTTGGTAGGTTGCAGCCAGTGCAGCCTGCCGATCACTGTCGGCCGACTCAATCCGAAATGCATCTAGAGCAATGTCTTGCGTTGCCGAGCCAAATGCAACTAGCAATGCACACCAGACCATCGGGGTAATCGCGGCCTTAGGGTCTAGGCTGGCCATGCCCAATAAACCAAGAACAATGATGGCTTGGGCACAAATTAACCAACTGCGACGCCGCCCCAGTAGTCGACCTAAAAACGGAATGGGTAACCGATCAACTAAAGGCGCCCACAACCACTTGCCCGCATAAATTAGGCCGATCCAGGTGAGGTAACCAATGGTGCTACGATCAATGCCAGCCTCTCGCAACCAAAAACTGAGGGTGCCTAGAATGAGTAGAAGCGGAAGTCCCGCGGAAAAACCCAAGAACAGCATCCGCAGGCAAGGCCATTCCAGGTAAACCCGAAAATCACTTGCCCAAGAACGCATTGAATTAAGCGCCACGAATGCGATAAATGGCTAAGCTGCCAAATAAATTTGCAGCCCACGTGATTTGCCTACCTTCGTGCAAAACAACGCGATCTAAAATATCCAATCCCAGTTGGTGTGCAAGCCCCTCAAAATCAGCAATGGTTAGAACGCGTACATTGGGGGTATCAAACCAAGCGTAAGGCAGCGACTTTGATACGGGCATATGGCCCATCGCAACTGCGAAGCGATGCGACCAATGGCCGAAGTTAGGGAAGGAGATGACGCACTCTTTTCCGACGCGAACAATTTCAGAAAGAATTTTCTCGGTCTGGTGAATTGTTTGTACGGTTTGCGATAAAACAACCGTATCAAAACTTTTATCTTCAAAGAGGGCCAAACCCCCTTCTAAGTCTTGCTGAATCACATTGATCCCTTTTTGGACGCAGGCCAACACCCTCTGATCATCAATCTCAACGCCGTAGGCATGCACCGGTTTTTGGGTTTGTAGAAAGGCCAAAAAGCTTCCGTCCCCACAACCCAAGTCCAGCACTTGGCTTTGCGGTGCAACCCAATTGGCAATCGCGGCAAAATCAGCACGCATCATGGGAAGGCCTCAGCAATTTTTTTGAAATAAGCACGCACTAGATTATGGTACCGGGGGTCATCCAGCAAAAATGCATCGTGGCCATGTGGCGCATCAATTTCGGCATAGGAGACCTCCCGCTTATTGCTGAGCAAAGCCTCGACAATTTCCCTGCTGCGATTGGGCGGAAAGCGCCAATCGGTCGAAAAACTGACGATTAGAAACTGAGACTGGACGTCAGCCAAAGCGCGGCTCAGGCTGCCACCATAGCGCCGTGCAGGATCAAAATAATCCAAAGCGCGCGTGATCAGAAGATAGGTATTGGCATCAAAGTAACTCGAAAACTTATCCCCTTGATACCGTAAATAACTTTCAACCTCAAACTCCACGTCAAAACTAAATCGGTACTCATCGGATGCACCGGCAGGACGCTGCAACTCCCGCCCAAACTTTTCAGCCATGTCGTCATCCGACAAATAGGTAATGTGACCAACCATACGAGCCAGGCGTAAGCCGCTCTTTGGTACTACGCCGTGGGCGTAGTAATTGCCGCCATGGAAATCAGGATCCGACAAAATCGCATTGCGTGCCACTTCATTAAAAGCAATATTTTGAGCGCTCAACTTGGGTGTCGACGCAATTACGATGCAGTGTGCTATGCGCTTGGGAAACTGAATCGCCCATGCCATTGCCTGCATGCCGCCTAAGCTGCCGCCCATCACGGCAGCAAAGCGGCGAATACCTAATTTATCGGCTAGTCTGGCTTGCGTATTGACCCAATCCTCCACCGTCACTACCGGGAAATCAGCCCCATAGGGCTTACTGGTTTCGGGGTTCTTGCTCATGGGTCCCGTAGAGCCAAAGCAGGAGCCCAAATTGTTGACGCCAATAACAAAAAAACGATTGGTATCGACCGGCTTTCCTGGCCCAATCATATTGTCCCACCAGCCGATATCGGATGGCTTATCTGGATCGGGACCGGCTACGTGATGCGATGCATTAAGGGCATGGCAGATCAATATGGCATTGCTCTTATCGCTATTGAGCTTGCCGTAGGTTTCAATAACTAAGTTGTAATTACTGAGAATCGCTCCACTTTGTAAGGGGAGTGATTCTGCAAAATGGATGGTATTTCGTGAGAGATGGAGATCACTCATTCTGCAAGCAAGATACGAAGGCTAATCTCGGATGCCTCGGTTGGCAACTTTTTAAAACCGCTTCGGGCAAAACGATGCCAGCGGCCCAGCACAAAGCTCATTAATAGAGCGGCACGTATGGCAACGTCATCTTGGCCTGCATTTCCTGGCGCGCTTTGCGACTGGCTTATGCGCAAGGATTGCTTTAGGGATGCCTCTACTCGGTCGAGCACTTGGGAAATACGGTCCTGCAGGCGATCGTCTTCTTGTAGCAAGGCATCGCCCAACAAGACCCGCGTCATGCCTGGGTTTTTTTCAGCGAACACCAAGAGCATTTGCAAAATGCCACGGGTCTGCGCCAAACCTGACTCTTCTTTTTGATTGATCTGATTAATTAAACCAAACACGGTCTGCTCGATAAATGCGATGAGGCCCTCAAACATCTGCGCCTTGCTTGCAAAGTGGCGATAAAGTGCAGCCTCAGAAACATCAATTTTGGCTGCCAGTGCAGCTGTGGTTACACGCTCACCCCGCGGGTTTTGCAGCATCTCCGCCAATACCTGCAAAATTTGTAAACGGCGCTCGCCCGGACGCGGCCGCTTGCGCGTCTTTTCTTCTGCTGGCGCCTCTGCGCTCACATCGTCGTTGGGTGATTTTGTGTTCATGACTATTTAATGTACCACTTACCTAGAACGAATCATCGTGCCGAACGCTTGCTCAGTCAGAATTTCCAACAGAAGGGAATGTTCAATTCGGCCATCAATAATATGCACTGAGTTCACGCCACTTTTAGCAGCATCTAAAGCAGATGAAATCTTAGGTAGCATGCCGCCTGAAATAGTCCCATCTGCAAATAAAGCATCGATTTCACGGGCAGTCAAATCGGTTAATAAATTCCCACTTTTGTCCATTACGCCGGGGATGTTGGTCATCATCACCAACTTTTCTGCGCCTAGTATTTCTGCCATCTTGCCAGCCACTAAGTCGGCATTGATGTTGAATGCCTGACCCTGCGCACTAAAACCAATGGGTGATATCACCGGAATGAAGGCGTCGTCTTGCAGTGCCTTTACAACGGCTGGATTGATGGCTTCGATTTCGCCCACAAATCCCAAATCGATGGTTGCGCCTGCCTTTTTTTCGTCCGCAACTAGCATCTTGCGCGCATGAATCAAACCGCCATCCTTGCCGGTTAAGCCTACCGCCTGACCGCCAAAGTGATTAATCAACATCACAATGTCTTGCTGTACTTCGCCGCCCAGAACCCACTCCACTACTTCCATGGTTTCTTCATCGGTTACGCGCATGCCCTGAATAAAGGTACCCGTCTTACCAATCTTTTTTAGCGCCTCATCAATCTGTGGCCCACCGCCATGCACGACGACTGGATTCATGCCAACTAGCTTGAGCAAGATAACGTCGCGCGCAAAACTTTCTTTCAGCCGCTCTTCCACCATTGCGTTACCGCCGTACTTAATTACGATGGTCTTACCGTGGTACTGGCGGATATAAGGCAGAGCTTCTGCCAATATTTCCGCTTTCAATAAGGGAGAAATATCCGCAATCGTTGGCATTGGTTTAGTCATTCTGAAAGGATGGCGCTAGAAGTGTTGATAGTAGTTAATCGCCAAACAATTTTTGACGTAGCTCACGGCGCTCTTGAGCCTCGAGCGATAAGTTGGCAGTAGGGCGCGCAATTAAGCGGGATAGACCAATCGGCTCACCGGTCTCTTCGCACCAACCATACTCACCGGATTCAATCCGGGCCAATGCTTGCTCGACTTTTTTGAGCAACTTGCGCTCACGATCGCGGGTGCGCAATTCCAGCGCATGCTCCTCTTCGATCGTCGCGCGATCGGCTGGATCTGGAACCAAAATATTCTCACGCAAGTGCTCGGTTGTTTCTGAAGCGTTCTTGAGTAGGTCGTCTTTCAAGGTCACCAACTTTAAGCGAAAGAATGCGAGCTGGGCTTTACTCATATAGTCTTTTTCAGACATTTTGAGTAATTCCGCATCGGTCAATGGAACCGCTTTTGAGGATGCCGTCGATTTGCCAGCAGTTTTCGTGCTAGCGCCCACTGCTGCCTTGGGAGTCTTCGAGCTGGGTGTTTTTACCGTCATGTCATTCTTTCCATGGATTTGAAGCACTATTGCCCCATTCTGCCAAAGTTTTGCTGCTATCTAATACCGTTTTACTGCCCATTTGTTACAACAAGCGCAATCAGCCCTGTGGCGGCGGATTGTACTACGCTAAACACCCTTCTAGTCCAGCCATTAGGGTATCTTTGGGTAAATCAATGCCAATAAAGACCATTCGGGTTTGCTTTGGCTCTGCCCCCCAAAGACCGGCCATATCACTGCCCATCATTTGATGCACCCCCTGAAACACCACTTTTCGGTTGCTGCCTTTTACGTACAGAACCCCTTTGTAGCGCAGCATCTTCTCACCAAAGACCTCCAAAATACCCCCTAAGAAGTCTTCTAACTTATTGTGGTCAAAGGGGCGATCGCTTCTGAATACGAATGACTGAATTCGGTCCGTATGGCCATGGTGTCCATGGTGTTGGTGCGCGTCATGGCTGTGATCATGTCCGCAGGTGGCGTGATCATGGTCGTGACTATGGTCGTGCCCGCAATCATCGTGATTGTGGTCTTCCTGTTCCAAAAAGTGTGGGTCAATGTCTAACTTAGCATTGAGATTGAACCCCTTTAGATCGAGGACCTCATTTAGCGGCACTACCCCCTTGGTAATCGCCTTAATTGGCGCGCGGGGATTCATGTGCATCAATCGTGCGCGCAGGGATGCGACCTCGGCATCGGTTACGAGATCCGTCTTGGTAATAAAAATTTGGTCTGCAAAGCCAACTTGGCGCTGCGCTTCTTCGTGCTCGCTGAGTTGCTGCTGACCATGCTTGGCATCCACCAACGTAACAATCGCATCGAGCACATAGTGATCCGCTACGTCGTCGTCCATAAAGAAGGTTTGGGCCACTGGACCAGGATTAGCAACCCCCGTGGTTTCGATCACAACCCGCTCAAACTGAATTTTCTTGTCGCGGCGCTGTTCCCAAAGCTGATTAAGGGCCTCCACTAAATCGCCACGAATCGTGCAGCAAATGCAGCCATTGCTCATTTGCACAATTTGTTCTTGGCTTTCTTGGACCAAAATATCGTTATCGATATTCTCTTCCCCAAACTCGTTTTCAATCACCGCAATTTTTTTGCCGTGTTGCGCCGTCAAGATATGCTTCAAAAGGGTGGTTTTGCCGCTTCCCAGGAAGCCGGTCAGAATGGTGACGGGAATTAATGCCATGATCGTGTTGCTTTCGCTATGTCGTATGCCGTTGTAAAAGGTTGATTTGCGCAAGTTAATGGTGACTAACCCATCATCTTACCGAGTTCCGTGAGCCTCTTGACTTAGATTTACTTTACCTGCCCCGCCTTCGCGCGAGGGTGTGCTAAATCATAGGCTTGCGCAAGGTGTTGAAAATCCAAAGCAGTATAAATTTGGGTGCTGGCAATGCTGGCATGCCCCAGCATTTCCTGAACCGCCCGAAGATCATGGGATGACTGTAGAACGTGGCTAGCAAAGCTATGCCGCATCATGTGCGGGTGGACATGGGTTGGTAAGCCGGCGCGGATCGCTAAGCTGCGCAAACGTGCCTGAACGGTTCTGGGCGAAAGGCGCCTGTTGCTGCCACTCAAAAACAATGCTGGCGAGGCCTGAGCAGGATACAGCTGTTGTCGTACCTCGAGCCATGCCCTAAGGGAGTTCATCGCAGCTGCCCCGACAGGCACGCTCCTGCGCTTGCCCCCTTTACCTAGGACGGTTACCTCGGCTGAATCCCAATCCAACCAACCCGCAGACTCGTAGGCATGATCCTGACTAGGGGCTGCATCAATCCCTAAAAGCTCTGATAAGCGCAAGCCCGATGAATACAGCAATTCAATAATGGCGGCGTCGCGGACTGTTTCTAAGCCTGGATTAGCCTTGGCCTCGACGATCGCTTGATTGATTAATGCAAGCGCTTGCTCAACTGACAAAGCCTTAGGAAGTGCGCGGGTCCGCTTCGGCGCCTTTACATCGTCTACGGGATTTGCTTTTAAAGTGGGCTGATTCTGCTTTTGGGATAACCAATCGTACCAACCCCGCCATGCCGATAAAGTACGTGCAATGGTCCTGGGCGATCCTCCTTTGGAGTGCAAGCGGCCTGCCCAGCGACGAATATGGCCGTTCGTAACTGCAGTCAAATCTAAACTGTCCTCATGGGCAGACTGTTGCAACTTAGATAAGTCGGCTTGATAGGCCTTAATGGTGTGAGGCGAAAGTTGCCGCAATACATGCAACTCGTGCAAATACGCCTGCACTTGGGGGTGCAGTTCAGCCGAGGGGGGCTTCATAGGCACCAACGCGGTCTAAGGCGGCTGCGGTGAGCTGGGCAATCTGCTGCAGATAAAACGCGCCCATATCCACGGTAAAACGAGTGGCGTCGTGACTTGCTAACAGCAGTACAGCAGGCGGATGGCTCTGCAAGGGCAGCCCAATGGCCACCATGCTTTGCCATGCAGCATCCAATGGAACTGACTGCGACAGCAGATCGATACTCGATTGGGGTAACTCGGCAAGTGGGCCGCATAAGGGCTTTGTAACCCAAGGGGCATAGACTGCATTAGGACTCAGAATGCGCACGGCATCCACTTCAAATACCTCCGCAAGACCGGCCGTAACAGCAAGCTCTACATCCGTTTGATTGCTTGCTTTCATTAGCATCATCAACCAGGCCACTAGGCCTTGTTGGGTTTTATCATTGCGGCTACCAAAATGCAGCATTTCGCCAAGGCGACGATTGAGTTCTGTGTTTTGATTGCGCAATAAAGACATTTGGCGCTCTTGCAAGGAGATAGCGCGGTCTTCGTGTGGGTGCTTTAAGCGGATCTCATTTAATAGCTCAGCATAGCGCTCAAAAAATCCAGGAGTTGCACGTAGCCATTCGGCCACCAACGCCTCTTGTTCTGCTTGGGTTGAATCAAGTTCACTCATGCTTATTCCTAGCTCAATTTTTTACGTAGCAACGTATTCACTTGCTGGGGATTTGCCTTGCCTTGCGATGCTTTCATAACCTGCCCGACCAGCGCATTAAAGGCTTTTTCCTTGCCAGCACGAAACTCGTCAACAAATGCGCTATTGGCCTGCATGACTTGGTCAATCAAGGCCTCGAGTTCGCCGTTATCGCTAATTTGCTTGAGACCCTTTGACTCGATAATCGAATCCACTGTGCTCTTGAGCTGACCCTCTAAGGCCTCTTTCCATAAGTCCGCAAAAATATCTTTCGCAATCTTATTGGAGATGGTTCCATCGGCCACACGATTAAGCAGTGGGGCTAAATGCGATGCATTTAAAGGTGAGTCGGCTGCCGTCATGCCGGCCCGATTTAAGGTCGATGCAAAGTCGCCCGTCATCCAGTTGGTTACTGCCTTTGCCAAGGGCTTACCCAGTATCAACAGCAACTCTTCGAAGAGCGCTGCTGTAGCGCGATCTTGCGTTAGTAATTCGGCATCATAAAGACTCAAGCCAAATGCACCTTGCCACTGCTGTTTAAGCTGCGCTGGCAAGGCTGGCATAGTAGAACGAATGGACTCAATCCAGGCCTCATCAATCACGAGTGGCAACAAATCGGGGTCTGGAAAATAGCGGTAATCTTGCGCGTCTTCTTTGCTGCGCATGCTGCGCGTCTCTTGCTTATCCGGGTCATATAAGCGCGTTTCTTGCACTACCGTTCCGCCATCTTCGATTAACTCAATCTGCCGGCGGACTTCGTATTGAATGGCCTCTTCTAAGAAGCGGAATGAGTTCAAGTTTTTAATTTCGCATCGGGTGCCAAAAGCCTGCTGCCCGAGGGGGCGTACCGATACGTTGGCATCGCACCGAAAGGAACCCTCTTGCATATTGCCATCGCATACCCCAAGCCAGACAACGAGGCTATGCAGGGTTTTTGCATACGCCACTGCCTCAGCAGCGCTACGCATGACTGGCTCGGTCACAATTTCCAAAAGTGGTGTACCAGCGCGATTTAAGTCGATGCCACTGGAGGGCTCGCCATGGGGGCCAATAAAATCCTCATGCACTGATTTACCAGCGTCTTCTTCTAAATGTGCGCGCGTTAACTCAATTACCTTCGTGGTGTCACCAACTACTATTTCTAGGTGACCGCCCAAGACGACTGGAATTTCATACTGGCTAATCTGGTAGCCCTTAGGAAGATCAGGGTAAAAGTAATTTTTTCGCGCAAAGATGCTTACCGGTGCAATTGCCGCATCGATTGCTAAACCGAATCGAATTGCATGCTCAACTGCTTGGCGATTTAAGACTGGCAGCACACCAGGCAAAGCCAAATCAACAGGGCATGCTTGGGTGTTGACGTCTGCACCAAACTGCGTGCTTGCGCCACTGAATATTTTGGATTCGGTGCGCAATTGGGTATGCGTCTCCAAACCAATCACGACCTCCCACTGCATTACAGCACCTCGCTGGGTTGGCGCAGGTGCCAATCGGTGGCCTGCTGAAACTGATGCGCTACTTGCAAGAGGCGCGCCTCTGAAAAATAATTTCCGATGAGCTGCATGCCAATCGGCAAGCCTTGACTAAACCCACACGGCACGCTCATCGCTGGCAAGCCGGCCAAGTTGGTGGACAAGGTATAAATATCAGCCAGGTACATTTGCAGCGGATCGTTTGATTTTTCACCAAACTTCCAAGCAACGTCTGGCGTGACGGGGCCCAGAATAAGGTCGCACTGCCCAAACGCGGTTTGAAAGTCAGCAGCGATAATGCGGCGAATGCGCTGGGCCTGTAAGTAATAAGCGTCGTAGTAACCATGCGACAAAACATAACTGCCAATTAAGATGCGGCGCTTGACTTCAGATCCAAACCCTTCGGTCCGTGATTTTTTATACATCTCGGATAAATCACGGTATTCATTTGTTCGATGGCCATAGCGAACGCCATCAAAACGACTTAAATTACTCGATGCCTCGGCTGGTGCAAGCACGTAATAAACCGGAATCGAGAGTTTTGTTTTAGGTAGAGTAACTTCAACCAAGGTCGCGCCTAGGGCCTGCAATTGGTTTGCACCCTCGCGCACGGACTTTGCAACCTTGTCCGCCAAGCCTTCTGAGAAGAATTCAATTGGCAAGCCCACGCGCAATCCAGCTAAAGGCTTTGCTGCGGCACCGGTATCCCATACTGCATTCAGGTACCGACCATAGTCTTCGCCCGAATCGGCCAAGGATGTTGAATCCCGTGGATCATGGTGGGACATCGCACTAAGTAATAGAGCGCAGTCTTCGGCGGTTTTACCAATCGGGCCCGCCTGGTCCAAGGATGATGCGTAGGCAATCATGCCGTAACGGGACACCCGCCCGTAACTGGGCTTAATCCCGGTAAGACCACACAGGGCCGCCGGCTGCCTGATCGAGCCGCCGGTATCGGTACCCGTTGCAATCGGAGCTAAACCAGCCGCGACAGCGGCGGCAGAGCCGCCGGATGAGCCGCCGGCCACACACGCTGGGTTCCATGGATTCAGAACCGGACCAAAGGCTGAATTTTCATTGGAGGAGCCCATCGCAAACTCATCCATATTGGCTTTACCTAAACAAACCATGCCAGCGCCGCCTGGATTATGTTCACTGGGCATACCCAATCGCTCAACTACCGCCGCATCAAAGGGGCTTTGGTAGCCGAGTAGCATCTTGGAGGCGGCAGTTGACTTCCACCCACGCGTGACAAAGACATCCTTATGGGCCAAGGGGATACCGGTTAACTTGCCGGCCTTGCCGGCAGCCCGAATGCGGTCGGCGCTTGCAGCCTGTTCCATCGTTAAATCCGGGTTGACGTCCAAAAAGGCATTCCAACGCCCGCCGGCCTGTATGCGAGCGAGGAAATGGCTCGCCAGCTCAGCACTTGAGACCGCTTTGGCTTCAAGTGCCTTTGCCAGCATCGCTACCGAAGACAGATGCCAGCTCATTCAATCACCCTCGGCACCAAAAAATAGCCATCTTGCTGGGCCGGGGCAGACTGCATATTCTGCTCTCGGTTATTCGGCTCGGTAACTTGGTCCGGGCGCAGTGGCTGTGCCAAATCGCGCAAAAACAGAATCGGGTGCGCTAAAGGGGTGAAATTGCTGGTGTCGACAGCCTGCATCTCCTCCACTAAGGAAAAAATGGCCTGCAACTGGGGCAAGACAAGCTCTGCTTCTGCTTGGCTTAACTCCAGGCGGGAGAGGTGCGCTATACGCTGAACATCGTCAAGTTTCATGAGGCGCTAGGGTATCATTGGATTGTAAATTCATTAACTCTACTATTTTCCCACGTCCATTATGTTTGGTTTTTTTCGCAACTATTTTTCAAACGACCTAGCAATTGACCTAGGTACTGCCAACACCCTAATTTACATGCGTGACCGGGGTATTGTGCTTGATGAGCCATCGGTGGTTGCAATTCGTCAAGAAGGCGGCCCCAATGGCAAAAAAACCATCTTGGCAGTTGGCACCGAAGCCAAAGCCATGCTTGGGCGTGTTCCAGGCAATATTGAAGCCATTCGCCCCATGAAAGATGGCGTTATTGCCGACTTCACGATTACCGAGCAGATGCTCAAGCAGTTCATCAAGATGGTGCATGAAAGCAAATTACTGCGTCCAAGTCCGCGCATCATCATTTGCGTACCTTGCGGCTCAACCCAAGTCGAGCGGCGTGCCATTCGCGAATCCGCTCTGGGTGCAGGCGCATCGCAAGTGTTTTTGATTGAAGAACCAATGGCTGCAGCCATTGGTTCTGGACTGCCCGTATCGGAAGCGGCCGGCTCAATGGTGGTAGATATCGGCGGTGGTACAACCGAAGTGGGCGTGATGTCACTGGGCGGCACTGTTTATAAAGGCTCTGTCCGCGTCGGCGGCGATAAGTTTGACGAAGCCATTACCAATTACATTCGCCGTAACTACGGAATGCTGATTGGCGAGCAAACTGCCGAGCTCATTAAGAAAACCATCGGCTCCGCATTTCCAGGCGCTGAAGTGCGAGAGATGGAGGTCAAGGGCCGCAACTTGGCTGAAGGTATTCCGCGTAGTTTTACGGTCACCAGCAACGAAATTCTTGAAGCCCTCACTGATCCCCTCAACCAAATCGTGACAGCTGTCAAAGCTGCCTTGGAGCAAACACCGCCTGAGCTGGCCTCTGATATTGCTGAGCGCGGCGTCATGCTCACTGGCGGTGGCGCGCTCTTGCGCGACCTTGATCGCCTGTTGATGGAAGAGACGGGTCTGCCCATTCATGTGGCCGAGGATCCATTAACGTGCGTTGCTCGTGGTTGTGGCATCGCCTTAGAACGCATGGATAAGCTAAGTGGAGTCTTCTCGCAAGAGTAAGTCGACCTTAGTCAGATAAGGTCTTGCAACACAGCGCCCCACCCCTTTTTAAACAGGGCATACCCGCCCTGGTCAAGCTCATTGTGTGCCTGTCCATCAGTGCTGCCTTGATGTTGATTGATTTCCGGTTTAAGGCAATTGATCTCGTGCGTGATTCCATCAATCTGGGCTTGCGTCCATTGGAGTATGTCATGCAGTTACCACGCAATCTACTCACTGCAAGCGATACCTACTTCACTACACGATCTACCTTGGCCATTGAGAATAACGAGTTAAAGCAACGGCAGATGCAGCTGACGCTACTTGCGAATCAGTCTGAATTATTGCGTGTAGAAAACCAAAACTTACGTCAACTTTTAAACCTCCAAAAAGAAGTTACTTACGAAACCATTCCAGTTGAAATCCTCTACAACCCAAGCAATCCAATTTCACAGCGGGTGGTGATTGATCGCGGGGCGGAAGATGGTTTGAAGCTGGGCAATCCGATTGCTAGCGACTCGGGCATTCTAGGTCAGGTTGTACGCCTGTATGCTGGCTCTGCAGAAGTTTCTTTGCTGGAAGACAGGGATTTTGCTGTACCCGTCCAGGTTGCGCGTAATGGCCTACGTGCGGCCGTGTTTGGCACCGGACGCGGAAATTTACTAGAGTTGCGCTACCTACCGGTTGCAAGCGACCTAGAAGTAGGCGACGTATTGTTGACATCCGGAATAGATGGAACCTACCCACCGGGTTTTGCCGTTGCCATGATTACGCGGATCGAACGCAATATTGATAAAAATACGGCAAATGTCTTTTGTGCTCCGGTAGCAAGAATTAATGCACACCGTCAGGCACTGGCTCTTTTGTATGACCCCCAATGGGATGCTAAACCCAGCACAGGTGATTCAGAAAATGCGCCAGGTCGACGTAAAACGCGAACACGGGGTATGCCATGATTGATTTTCAAAGCGGCTATATTCTGCGACCGGTCAATCCGGCCTTTATCTTCGTCAGCTTATTTTGCGCCCTACTACTCAATCTATTGCCCTTGGGTAATCACGCTTGGGTTCCAGATTGGCTGATTATTTGCATTGTATTTTGGAACATCCACCAGCACCGCTATGTTGGCGTAGTCTGGGCGTCACTTCTTGGACTGGTGATGGATGTTCATAACTCTGACTTACTAGGATTGCATGCCTTCAGTTATGCCTTGGTTGCCTATCTTGCTGTTGCATGGCATCGCCGTATTAGTTCACTTCAAATTTATGCTCAGGCCCTGCATGTATTGCCTATTTTTATGTTGGTTTCTGTTTTTCCAGTATTGGTCCATTGGCTTTTAACAGAATCAATGTATTGGTGGGGTCTAGCGGGTGTTCTACAAGGCATCATTGAGGCCGCATTGTGGCCTGTGGCAACGAAAATTTTACTTGCTCCACAGCGACGTCCGATTGACGTGGATCACAATCGCCCACTCTAGTCTCTGGGCTACCTGCAATGTCATCATTCAAAAAATCAGATCTATCCTCTTTTCAGGCTCGCACGCGAATTGCCGTCATTTTTGTCACCGTTTGTTTTGCCATTTTATTAAGTCGGCTGGTCTGGCTCCAACTCATTAGTCATAGCAAATATTCCACCTTGGCCGAGAATAATCGCATTGCGATTGTTCCTGCACCGGCGATGCGGGGCCTGCTGATTGACCGTAACGGCATTGTGATTGGGCGAAATTATTCTGCCCTGACCTTAGATGTCAACGTCAGTGAAATTTCAGGCAGCGTAGACATGCTGATTGATGATCTTGCGGAAATAATATCCATCAGCCCGCGCGATCGCCGTAACTTTAAGCGCTCCCTAGAAGACGCTCGCAATATGGGAACCTTCCCATTGCGGTCGATGCTGACTGAAATTGAGACGGCACGCTTTATGGCAAACCGATATCGCTTTCCTGGGGTTGAGATCCGTTCACGTAATTTTCGGGAGTACCCTTACAACGAACTTGGCTCGCATATGATTGGGTATATCGGGCGCGTATCCCAAAAAGACAAAGAGCGGATGCAATCAGAAATTAGCAATGCGACCGAAGCCGATGATACGAGTGGATTAAAAAATGCATTTTTGCCCGGTATTCAATACGTTGGAAAGATTGGTATTGAACAAAGTTATGAGCATGTTCTGCGCGGAGTGCCCGGCTATGATCAAGTAGAAATCACTGCTGGGGGTAGGCCGATTCGAACGCTCTCCAGCTTCCCCTCAACGCCAGGGAAAAATATCATCCTATCCGTTGATATTAAGTTGCAATACTTGGTAGAACAGTTGTACGGTAATTTCCGCGGCGCTTTTGTTGCAATCGAACCCTCTACTGGTGATGTGCTGGCATTTGTCTCTAAGCCCAATTTCAATCCGAATGATTTTGTAGAAGGAATTGATGCCGTAACCTGGAAAGAGCTGAATGAATCCAAAAGCAAGCCGCTCTATAACCGACCGCTTAAGGGCCTCTATCCGCCGGCCTCTACTTACAAACCCTTTATGGCATTGGCCGCCCTTGAGTTAGGCATTAGAACGCCTTCTCAGGCGATTGCAGACCCTGGATTCTTTACCTTAGGCACGCATACCTTCCGCGATGACAAAAAGGGTGGGCATGGCATGGTGGACATGGAGAAATCCATTGTGGAGTCGTGCGATACCTACTACTACCTGCTGGCGAGGGAAATGGGCGTCAACATGATGCATGATTTCATGCAACCGCTGGGCTTTGGCCAGAAAACAGGAATTGATCTTGAGGGCGAAGCCGCTGGAATTTTGCCATCTACGGAATGGAAGAAAAAATTCTTTAAGAAACCAGAGCAACAAAAGTGGTTTGAGGGTGAAACGATTTCACTGGGTATTGGGCAGGGCTACAACTCCTTTACCATTTTGCAACTGGTGCATGCCTTAGCAAACGTGGTCAATGAAGGCGTAGTGATGAAACCGCATTTAGTGAAAGCAGTAGAGGATCCGTTTACGCGCCAACAAAAACTAACCACCCCAAAAGAAAGTTATCGCCTCAACTTTAAGCCAGAAAATATTGAAGTAATTAAGAAATCAATGGTTGCCGTAAACCAAGTCGGTACCTCCGCAAGGTCATTTAAAGATGCGCCGTATACCAATGCAGGAAAAACAGGTACATCGCAAGTCTTTAGCCTGAATGCCAAAGAATATAACCACGCAACTACCCCAGAATTTTTGCGTGACCACGCCCTTTTTGTTGCATTTGCGCCCGCAGAAAAGCCTACCATTGTGATTGCCTTGATTGTGGAGAATGCCGGCTTTGGTGCGCAGTATGCCGCGCCGATTGCGCGTAAAGCACTTGACTTTTACATCAGTGGCAAATGGCCTAAGGAGATTCCGGAATGGAAAAGGGCGCCATAAAAAAACGCATCTACCAATTTTTTTCTGGGCTTGATCCGCAGCTCGGACTCATTTTTTTAGGTATCGCTGTTTTGAGTTCGATTACGTTTCTATCGGCAAGTCAAAATACACCTGTACAACTTAGCGATCAATTACGAAATCTCATTCTAGCTTTTTTAGTAATGTGGGTTGTTTCTTATATTCCGCCAAAGTGGCTTGAAACCGCAGCCGTTTGGGTTTATGTCATTGGAGTTGTATTACTCATTGCAGTTGCTATTTTTGGTCTAGTCAAAAAAGGAGCGCGGCGCTGGGTCAATGTGGGTATCGTAATTCAACCATCTGAGCTGATGAAGATTGCGATGCCGCTCATGTTGGCATGGTACTTCCAACGACGTGAAGGCATTCAGAACGGCTGGGACTATTTAGTTGCCGCTGTTATTCTTGCCATCCCCGTCCTTCTGATTGCCCGCCAACCCGACCTGGGTACAGCCTTGCTGGTTTTTGCTGCCGGTCTCTATGTGATCATTTTTGCAGGCCTGCCATGGCGCTGGATCTTGCCTGTGATTGGTATTTTTGGGGTTGGAATATTGCTGCTGATTATTTTCCGTGGCAGTATTTGTGCCAGCGATATCACTTGGCCGCTCTTACACGGCTATCAAAAAAACCGGATATGTACTTTGCTGGACCCCTCCTCCGATCCCTTAGGCAAAGGATTTCATACGATTCAATCCGCAATTGCAATTGGTTCTGGTGGTTTTTTTGGAAAAGGCTGGGGCCAAGGTACGCAATCCCACCTCGAATTTATTCCAGAGAAGCATACGGATTTCGTTTTTGCCGTTTATTCCGAAGAATTTGGATTTCTAGGTAACCTTTTATTGCTCGGCCTGTTCTTTGCTTTAGTTAGGCGTGGACTTGCAATCTCTGCTGGAGCGCCCACCATGTTTACCCGATTATTAGGCGGCGCAATCACCATGATTTTTTTCACTTATGCCTTTGTCAATATTGGCATGGTGAGCGGCATCCTGCCAGTCGTAGGTGTGCCATTGCCACTCATGACCTATGGCGGCACTGCGCTCGTTACTTTAGGATTTGGAGCCGGTATTTTGATGAGCATTCACCGTCATCGACGACTGGTTCAAAGCTAAATTACCTCAATAAAAAAGCCCGGCAGAACCGGGCTTTTGTTTCAGCTTACGCGGATTACTTCTTGCGCTTATTGACTGAGTCTTTGAATGCTTTACCAGCAGAAAACTTCACAGTCTTCGCTGCGGCAATCTTGAGTGGCTCGCCAGTCTTAGGATTACGGCCCATACGTGCAGCCCGTTTGCCGGAGCTAAATGTACCAAAACCGATCAATTGAACGGAGTCGCCCTTGGTAACGGCTTTAATGATGTGCTCAATTGCTGAATTCAGTGCGAATTCTGCTTTGGCTTTTGAAATCTCAGCATCGTCAGCAATCGCTGCGATAAGTTCTGCTTTGTTCAAGTGAAGCTCCTTGTTGGTGTGTATGTTGGCGCACAACGCGCTAACATGATTTTAAACACAAAAAATAATAAAAATAAAGTTGTTTGAATTATTTCTGCTGTGCATTCGAACTAAGACTGATCTAAAACAAGCAAATCAATCACAAAGTACTCTGTTTCCCCAAAACAGCTGGTTGGCAGGCCGACATGCTGTTCATATTTTAGCGCGACTTTTTTGCCTAAATTAGCATTAATTTTTTGCGCTACAGCATCATCGCGCACCGAAAAGAAGAATTTCTCGGACATAGTTCCAGGCATCGAGACCATTGCCATCTCCCCTTCCCAGGTCTTGCATAGGTAACCCCTACTGGAGAATTTCTGCACATAACCGGCACGCTCTCCATCGGCATAACTCCAACTTAGCATCACCCAGGTATAGGCTGAAATAAGCGTAAGTCCAAGTAATATAAGGCCCATTAGGCTTTTAACAAATCCATTCATTGCTTTTTCTCGATCGAATTTTGCGTTAAATCTGCGCCATATGGCGACGTTACATCGGTGTCAATGCATTCGGCATTACTGAAATATGGCCTGACAGTGCTCATCTGGATCTATCATAACGCTGTAAGCCTGCCAACAATGCATTCATATTGCAAAGCCGCATTGTTGTATGGGCCTAATTTTTTAGTGAGCCTAATTTATGTTCCGTTTTCTATTCGCCTCTCTTGGTCTAATTTTTTATACGCAGAGCGCTGCTGCCACTGGGGAAAACACGTACAAGCAAGTGTGTGCTGTTTGCCATCAAAATGTCATCGCTGGGGCGCCAAAGCTTGGCGATAAAGCCAAATGGGCCCCGTTAATTAAAGAGGGCCAAACCCAGTTAACTGCCCATGGCTATGTTGGCATCCGAGGCATGCCCGCAAAGGGCGGTAAAGCCGACCTCAGCGTAGCTGATTTTGCTGCCTCGCTTGTTTTTATGGTGAATCAGTCTGGTGGCAGCTGGCAGAATCCGGATGCTAAAACACTCGAGCGCATTAACGCGGAAATTATCAAACGAGAAAGCAGCAAGAAAAAATAGCGTTAGTTTGCCTTTGATTGCTGCATTTACTTATTTAAACTCAGCCTCCATACGCTGGCGAATATGTATCGCAGATTGAGTGGCATCGTAATCTACATCATTCCACGTCACAATCTGTCCGGCTCGAATGCCGTTTCGTAAAGTCAGGCGATGCGCCAAGCCAATCGGCAACGCTCTAATGCGCAGCGATTCAGCAGCCGGCATTAACTTTCCATAGACGGTAAAACCGCCTTCGCCATCCAGCACTTCGCCTGGCTTTAAATCTCGTTTAGCGCATGCAAGAACATCGCCAACAAAGGCCCCGGTCGCACCTGTTGCCTCCTTGCGCAAAGCCACACTCGCCACCGAAATCCCCAACTCAAGGCCAATTAAGTGATAAGGCTTGTACATGGCGGCATACCACCCGGAAGCATCGGTCTTTAAACCGTACTGCAAAAAGCAATCTCTGACGTAGTCACTTGGCGCATGGAAAACGGCATACACTCCCCAACGTAAGTCACGGAACACCGGACGGCCGTCACGCTCGATCGACGACACCACTTCAACCATCCCCTTGCGTGGCAGTAGGCCGCCATCCTGAGTAGGCTTAAGCAGCACTGGTAAGTCATCAACGCCGCATGCTGGAAAACCCAAGCCGTGCTCAGGAACCTGCAAATCACAGGCATTGGCTACAGCGGCCATTTCCAGTGCGGACTTGGTGCCATCTAAAAAAGAATTGAACATTTGCGCATTAAAGTCACCGCCCGCAACTTGTTCCTCACTAAAGCCATAATGTCCCCATACGGTTTTGGGTGTCGATGCATGGTATGCCGGCAGGTATTTTGTACCCTTACCTGCACACACCACTTCCAAGCCAATTGTTCTGGCCCAATCGACCATTTCTGCAATTAAAGCGGGTTGATCTCCTGAGGCCATCGAATAGATAACGCCCGCTTCTGCCGCTCGCTTTGCCAAATAGGGGCCTGCCAATACATCTGCCTCGACATTCACCATAATGATGTCCTTACCATTCTGAATGCAGCGCAGGGCATGTTCTATTCCTGCCGCGGGCACGCCAGTGGCCTCAATCACCAGCTCAATGGCGTTGTCATCTAGCAATGCGCTTGCATCGCTGGTGATGAACGTACTTCCGTTGCGTACTGCCTCAGAAACCGAGGCTGCCTTAAACTGATCGTCCCGCCACCCTACGCGGCGCAACGCAGCCTGCCCACGATCCGGCGATAGATCGGCAATCCCAACCAAATGTATGCCCGGTGTCCGCGGTATTTGGGATAAATACATGGATCCAAATTTGCCTGCGCCAATCAATGCAATCCGAATTGGCTTGGAATCCTGGGCCCTTTGTTGTAATTTTTTATACAAAGACATAAAAACTCCGATTGAGATCGCTATTTATGCTGCACGAAAGCGATTGGCTCACTTAAAATGGGTAGTTGTTTATTTTGCCTTGTTTTAAACGGCACTCTATTTTTATTGAAAGTAAATGCTGCTGTCATGGAAATTCGCCACGCCATTTTATTGATCTTTGTAAGCTCTGCGCTCTATGTGTATTTTAGGGGCCGCGTTCGCTTTAGCGTAATGCGCTCACTCACTGACTATGTTGTTCTGCTGGCGCCCATTAATTCCTTGCTCTATCTTTTTTCTAAAGTGAAAGCGGGTGCCTACATACCTGTGACGGAGTTCCCTGAGTTAAAAAAATTGCAAGACAACTGGGAAGTGATTCGTGCTGAGGCTCAAGCTTTAAATGAGGGTGGCTCTATCGCGGCCGCAACCGGTTATAACGATATTGGTTTTAACTCTTTTTTTCGAACGGGCTGGAAGCGTTTTCATCTTTACTGGTACGGCAAAGATTTAGCGTCCGCAGAGGCTGCCTGCCCAAAAACCGTGGCTTTACTCAAATCCATTCCATCGGTTAAAGCAGCGATGTTTGCATCACTGCCCCCAGAGGCAACCTTAGTACGGCATCGCGATCCCTACGCCGGCTCACTGCGTTACCACCTGGGATTAGTAACCCCTAATAGTCCGGACTGTTTTATTGATGTTGATGGTGAGCGCTACTACTGGAAAGATGGCGAGGCCGTAATGTTTGACGAGACCTATATTCATTACGCGGCCAATAAAACCGATCACCAGCGCATCGTTCTATTTTGCGATATCGAACGTCCGGTCTACACCAAAATAGTACAAGCGTTTAATCGTTGGTTTGGAAAAAACGTAATGAGTGCCGCCGCATCGAAAAACGTCGACTCAGAGCAAGTCGGCTTTGTTAATGTTCTATTCGCCTATGCTTACCATTTACGTAGCAAAGCAAAGCAGCTTAAAGCGAAGCAGCGTAGTGTTTACTACATCGGCAAATGGGTATTGATTCTTGGCATTCTTTGGCTGCTCTTTTGGTAAATGGTTACGGCCTTAGACTTTGTAAAACCTGCTCCACAGAAATAGGTGCCCACAGCTCAATGCGCTTTACTTTGCTCGCTTGACCAGAAATAAGGTGAATCTGTCGCTGCGGTATGCGCAACTGCTTTGATAACCACTGCAGCAGTGCTTCATTTGCACGGTTATCCGTTGCAGGCTGCTGCAACGACACCTTTAAATGGCCATCGTGGGTGCCCACAATTTTATTCACCTTGGCGCCAGGCTGACAGTAGATGCTCAGCTCTATTCCGACTTCCGTTTGTTTTAACCAGTGTGGTGTCATCAATCTAATTTAAAATCAAACCATGACTATACCTAATTCGGCCAATGTTTTGGAACACCTTTTTGCAAAGAATCGGGAGTGGGCTAGCTCGATGGTTGAGGAGGATCCGGATTTTTTTTCACGCCTCGTATCACAACAGGCCCCTGAGTTTCTATGGATCGGCTGTGCCGATAGCCGCGTACCTGCGAATGCCATCGTTGGTCTTTTACCTGGAGAACTCTTTGTTCATCGCAATATCGCTAATGTGGTGGTCCATACAGACCTGAACTGCCTTTCTGTTTTGCAATTTGCAATTGATCTTTTAAAAATAAAGCACGTGATTGTCTGTGGTCACTATGGCTGCTCTGGTGTGCACGCCGCCCTAGGCGACAAGCGTGTAGGCTTAGCTGACAATTGGCTCAGGCATGTGAAAGATGTCCATCAAAAATACGAACGCTACCTAGGTGAGGCCTTACCCAAACACGAACGCCAAGAGCGCCTCTGCGAACTTAATGTGATCGAGCAAGTTACCAATGTATGCGAGACCACCATCGTCCAAGATGCCTGGTCACGAGGCCAAGACCTCACCATACACGGCTGGGTATACCGCCTAGAAGATGGCGGACTTCATGATCTTGGCATGACCGTTGGGCCGAGCGATGACATTAAATCGCTCACCAGCCAAAGCCTACTTCGGTACAACAAAGCTAATCTTGATTAAAGCGGCGCTTAATTATGTGGGCGTAGGCTTTTTGGCGCTCCTGTCGGTCCTGCCTTACCGCCTTGTGGTTCTGTTTGGATATGGTCTCGGCGCAGTTGCGGCACGCATACCCGGCAAACGTAACCGCGTTGTTAAAGTCAATTTGCGGCTGTGCTTTCCCCAGCTAAGCAATTCCGAAATCGATGTAATCGCAAATAACCACTGGAAGCTATTGGGTCGTAGCATTGCAGAACGCGGGATTATCTGGTTGGGTAATGCGCAAGCTGTAGCAAAAATGGTTGAGGTACGCGCTGCCGTCGACTTGTGCGATCAAAAGCCTCGTATTTTGGTCAATATGCACTTTACGGGCATCGAAGGCAGTATTGTGATTAGCGCCCTTGCAAAAGAGCGGGGCTGGCCTCGAACATCTGGGCTTTTTCAGCGCATGAAGAATTCTTTTTTCAATGAGCGCATCATTCGATGGCGAAATCGCTTTGGCGGAAACGCCATTGATCGCCAAGGTAACTTACTGCCGCTGATTCGTGAAATTCGCAAAGGCAGTCTCATCATCGTCGCGCCCGATTTGGATCTTGGCCTCAGGGATTCAGTGTTTGTTCCTTTTTTTGGCATTCAAACCAATACCATTACCGCCGTGTCTCGCCTTGCCTTAATTGCTCAAGCAGAGGTGTGCATGATGGTTACTACTTTACTGCCAGACCGTTCACACTACTGCTGTGTTATCAGTAAACCCATTGATGGCTTTCCAAGCAATGATCCCATTGCTGATACAGCACGGCTGAATGCAATTTACGAAGCCGAGGTCCGCCAGCATGTCGCCGAGTACTACTGGGTGCATAAGCGCTTCAAGAATCGCCCCGCTGGGCAAGCCAGCCCTTACTAAGTTGGCTGCACAAAATCGAGATTTGGATTCCTTACTGGCGATTGACCAAATAAATACCCAATGCGATTGAAATAAAAGCAGCGATTAAGCTACTGTCAATGGGATCGCCTGCGAGAAAAAATCCGAAGAGCAGTCCAAACATCGGGGTGAGAAAACTAAATGCAGATACTTTAGTTGCAAGGTAGTGCCGCAAAAGCCAAAACCAAAATAAATAACTGGTGGCCGCAATAATTACGGACTGAAGAAATAAAGACGCCATTGCATTGATCGAAAGCGTTTCTGGTAGTGGAATTTCATTCACAAAGCAAAGGCCAACTAAGGCAATGGACGAGAAAAACAGCTGGAAAAATAGAGTGCGTTCTGGCTGAATTTGTCCAAGCGTAGTGGTGCGCATCACAATGGTTGTAAATGCCCATGCCGTAGCGGCACCAATAACGGCAATGTCGCCCAACCAAAAGTGGGCTGAACCACTAGAAAATCCATCGTGAAAGGCGAATGCTAGACCACCAAATGCAATCAGCAAACCGCTTGACTGCTTCCAGTTTAGACGCTCTGCCGGTATAAAGATGGGCAACACCAATGCCACGATAAACGGGGCTAAATACAAAAAGGTGATAGCGCGCGATGTATTGGTGTGCTCTAGCGCCGAATACAGCAAAACAAACTCAGCAAAAAATAGCAGGCCAGCAATCACGCCCGGCAAGAGGGTATGATCCGACTGAAATGGCTTAATTCTTTTAAATGCCATCCAGGCCCATACGCATACACCAGCAATAACCGAACGAATGGTTAATTGCATGAGCAGCGGCACTTCGTCTGCTATTGCCTGAATAGCGATCTGTTGATAGCCCCAAATCAAACAACATCCCGTTATCAGGATAATTGCTTGCAAATCCAAGCTTAGCTTGCGATCACCCGGCAGTTTTATTGGGTCTACCTCCGGTTTGGGCTCTTTTTTGGGCGCATTCATTCTGAATTCAGTTTAGCAAGGCCTAGCGTAATTCATAATAGCGTGATGGAACAATTTCGCGTCTCTAAACTGCTTTCCGAACTCGGTCTATGCTCGCGGCGCGAGGCCGACTCCTATATTGAGCAAGGCCTCGTTACGGTGGATGGGAAAGTTGTGTCTGAGCTCGGCTCGCGCGCATACCGTAGCCAAAAAATTGAATTGCGCTTAGATGCCCAGAAACAGCAGGCTGCCCGCGTTACCGTCATCCTAAATAAACCCGTTGGCTTTATCTCCCATCGGGATGATGATCAAGAGTACCAGCCAGCAGCATCGCTCATTACTCCTGAAAACTTTTTTTCAGGGGACTCTAAACATACTGGCCGCTTTAATACCAAAGGTTTAGCACCGGCAGGTCGGCTAGATATCGATTCCAGCGGCATGCTGGTCTTAACGCAAGATGGGCGCATAGCTAAACTGTTGATAGGCGAAAACAGCCCCATTGAAAAAGAATATTTAGTGCGAGTAGAGGGTAAGCTCTCATTTGATGACCTTGATTTACTCCGGCACGGACTTATCCTCGACGATCAAGAACTTAAGCCTGCCAAGGTAAGTTGGCAAAATGAAGATCAATTGCGCTTTGTATTGCGTGAAGGGCGCAAACGCCAAATCCGCAGAATGTGTGAGCTCGTTGGGCTTCGGGTTTTAGGTTTAAAACGGGTACGTATGGGGCGGATTTCCTTGGGCCCGCTACCGGTTGGTCAATGGCGGTTTTTACGGCCAGAAGAGCGCTTCTAACCGAGCTAGTCAATCCTGCCGCTTATAATTGCGTCAAAATGTAGACCATAAGTAGAACAGCCATCGATCCACAGCAGTCCCAATCCCCAGGCCAAGAAGTACTTCGTCGCCGCAGCTTTGCCATCATCTCCCACCCAGATGCTGGCAAAACTACGCTGACCGAAAAGCTATTGTTGTACGCTGGAGCAATCCAAATTGCAGGTAGCGTCAAGGCCCGCAAGGCGAGTCGCCACGCGACATCGGATTGGATGGAAATAGAAAAACAGCGCGGTATCTCCGTTGCCAGCTCGGTGATGCAAATGGAGTACCGCGATTGCATCATCAATTTATTAGATACACCAGGCCACCAAGACTTTTCTGAGGACACCTACCGCGTACTCACTGCAGTGGACTCAGCACTCATGGTGATTGATGCTGCCAACGGCGTTGAATCACAGACCTTGCGCCTCCTAGAGGTATGCCGTGCCCGCAATACGCCACTGATTACCTTCATTAACAAGATGGACCGCGAAGTCAAGCGGCCCCTTGAGCTGATGGATGAAATAGAAAACGCCCTTGGGATGGAAGTGGTGCCATTTACCTGGCCCGTTGGTATGGGCAAATCCTTTGCTGGCGTGATTGACATTGCTAAGTCAAAGATGCGTCTCTTTAAAGCAGGGGAGGATCGCGTCTCCGATAGCTCTGACACCCTGATTGACATACATGATCCAATCCTACAAGAAAGGCTCGGCTCTGATCTAAAAGAAGCACTAACCGAGGTTGATTTGATTCGAAACGCTATGCCTGAATTTAATCTCGAGGCATTTTTAGCGGGCAAGCAATCTCCTGTGTTCTTTGGCTCCGCCATTAATAATTTTGGCGTACGCGAAATTCTCAATACCTTGGTAGAGCTTGCACCGCCACCCGGCTCTCGTAAGGCTATACAGCGTGAAGTATCGCCGGCTGAAAGTAAATTTTCTGCGGTGGTTTTTAAGATACAAGCCAATATGGATCCTGCGCACCGCGATCGCGTTGCATTCCTGCGGATTTGTTCTGGACACTTTCAGCGAGGCATGCGTCTTAAGATTTGCCGCAATGGCAAAGAAGTGCGAACCAATAATGCGTTGTCTTTTTTATCGCAGCGGCGCGACATTCTGGATGAGGCATTCCCCGGTGACATCATTGGCCTGCCCAATCATGGCTTACTTCGCTTAGGCGATACACTAACAGAAGGCGAGCAACTTCAATTTACGGGACTGCCTTTTTTTGCGCCTGAAATTTTCAAATTAGTTGAGTCGGCTGATCCGCTGCGCTCCAAGCAATTGCGCACTGGGCTGATGCAACTCGGCGAAGAAGGGGCGATCCAGGTCTTTAGGCCGATGGCGGGCGGCATCATGCTACTGGGCGCATTTGGTCAACTTCAGTTTGAAGTGGTTGCACACCGCCTTAAAAGTGAATATGGTGCCGAGGTGCGCCTATTACCAGCCCGTTATAGCTTAGCCCGCTGGGTCAGCTCGACCGATCCCGCTGTCCTTAAAAAGTTTACGCAAGAAAACATTCACCGCATGGCTGAAGACGTCGTCGGTGCCGCAGTATTTTTAGCAACGCATAAATCGGAACTGGATGTAGCACAGCAGCGCTGGGAAAGCATTGAGTTTCATGCCTTGCGTGAGCATGCTGGCCTGATCTATCAATCAGAGCTAGCCGGCTAGCTACGGCCTGCAGTCAAAGACGGTTACCACGCCGCCATCCGTCTCTCGGTACACAGCTTTTTTTCCGAACTGCATACAATAGGCTTGTGCCTTACTTTGTAAATCTGCACGCGACTCATTGGTCGAATTTAAAAACGTAACCTTGTTTGCATCCGATGCATCGGTATAGATGGTTGCGCATGCTGATAATTGAAAGCCTATCAGCAGCGCTAAGCCGAGCCTAAGGGGTCGCCGCACTAAGCTATTGCCAATTAGCGTCATTGGTATGTGATGCGACAGTCGAGCTTTATGCAAGCGCTTCTTTTTCAGCTGAAATTTCTTTGCGGCGCTCTTTACATGCAGTGGCAATATCTTGCAGTGCTTTGCGCGCTCGAGCAGCAGAAGCTTTAACTCCCTTTACTTTGAACTTTTCATTTTCAGCCAGATAGGTTTCATACGCAGCGATAATGGTTTCGTGTGATGTCATGATCTTCCTTTGCTTTTCGTTGTTCTAGTCTAAATTGGGGTGCTGCACTGCTAATACTTTCTTAATACTACAAATATTTATAGCAGATTTCAGAAAATATACTTTTTTTCAGCAAAAAATTGCTGTTATCCTGAATTGAATCACTATTTTGTGCCCTAATTGGGGGGTTAATTGGGCGAAATGACTTCCTCCCTTGCGCCATTGAATCTTTATAAGGGTTACCTATGGCCGCAGGTCAAAATCAGCGCAATCGCAAAAACGATCCCATGCTCACCAAAACAGGCAAAGCACGACTGGGGCCACTCAATGTGGCTCAACTGTCTAAATTAATGGAATCGGCAACCAAGCCAAAAATCAAAGCTAAAGTGCAGCGCGAGCTAAGCAAGCGCGCCCCAGTTGTTGTGCCGGCGTAATCCAGGCTGTTGAGGTGCAGTTAGCATAGTAGGCTCTTCTACTGGAAATAAAAAAGCCGCCAAATACCTTGGCGGCTTTTTTCATGCGCATTAAAGTTGTCTAGCGCAGCAACTCTTGCGCTGCCAAAACGCCGCTGCCCTTTAGTGGAATACCAAACGCAGTCATGCCCATTTCGCAGCCACTCAATGCAGCCAGGAGGCTGAGTTCATTGCAATCGCCCAAGTGACCAATCCGAAACGCACGGCCCTTTAGCTTGCCAAGGCCAGTACCCAAGGATAGGTTATAGCGCTCCTGAATTAGCTTACGCAATGCATCCGCATCAAAGCCCTCGGGCAGCATGACGCCCGTCAAAACGGGCGAATACACTTCTGGTTCTTGGCACAGAATTTCCAAGCCCCAAGCAGTCACTGCGGCTCGGCATGCTTTAGCCAGGCGTTGGTGCCGCGCAAATACGGCATCCAAGCCCTCTGACTCAATCATCGCAATGGCTTCATGCAAGCCATAAAGCAAGTTGGTCGATGGCGTGGTTGGCCAGTACCCCGTTTTATTGGAAACCAGAATCTCATCCCAGGCCCAAAACGCTTTTGGTAGTGTTGCTGTTTTGTTGGCTTCCAGAGCCTTAGGTGATAAGGCATTAAAGCCCAAGCCAGGCGGCAACATTAAGCCTTTTTGGGATCCACTCACCGTTACGTCGACACCCCACGCATCGTGGCAATAGTCTGCCGATGCTAAACCGGAAATGGTATCGACCATAAGTAGAGCGGGATGCTTAGCATCATCCATTGCTTTGCGCACAGCAGCAATATTTGAGGTAACGCCAGTGGAAGTTTCGTTGTGTACTACACAGACCGCTTTAATTTTATGCTCAGTATCTTTTTTTAGGCGCTCTTCAATTAGCTTTGCATCGACGCCCCTACGCCAGCCTTCAATGCCAGGCTTACCCAAGAACTCAGCATGAATACCAAGCTTGTCGGCCATGTTTTTCCACAGGGTGGCGAACTGACCGGTTTCATACATCAAAACATGGTCACCAGCCGAGAGGGTGTTTACCAAAGCGGCTTCCCATGCGCCCGTTCCCGATGAGGAATAAATAATCACGGGGTGTTTGGTTTTAAAAATACGCTTAATCTCCTCGAGCAGCTTTAGTCCAAGCTGGCCAAACTCGGGGCCGCGGTGATCGATGGTTTGATAGCTAATTGCGCGCAGCACGCGCGAAGGGACCGGGCTTGGCCCAGGAATATGTAAAAAATGGCGTCCTGAGGCGTGTGCATCTAATTTCAACATAGCGTATGTCTCACTTTTTATAAGTTTAGCTCGTGATTATCCAATAAAAATGGTAAATCTACTCTGGATTAATGCCCCCTTAGAATAAGCACTTACAACGGCGGTGTTGGCTCGGGAGCCTTGATTAGCATGCGTTTGCCCACCATGACGGTTGAAACAACCAAGGCGGCAAATACCAAATTAAGTAGGGTCAAGGGTTCATTCAATAGGGCGCTAGACGCAAGCAGGGTACAAAAGGGCTGTAGTAACTGAACTTGGCTGACACGTGCAATACCGCCAATGCGCAGGCCCTCATACCAAAAAAAGAAGCCTACAAGCATGGAAAAAATACCCAGATAGGCAAAGCTGAGCCAAATATCAAGACCTGCATTTATATAGTCTGTCTGGTAGCTCAGGGTGCTGAAAAGTAAGCTGATTGGTAGTGAAAAAACCAGCGCCCATGAGATGACGATTTTGGGTTTCATAATGGCGGATAACTTGGCGCCCTCGACATAACCGACAGCGGCGCAAACGCAGGCTGCGATCAGCAGGCCATCGAAAAAAGAAAATTGTCCGGCGCCTTGCATCAAAGCGTAGAGCAAGACCAATCCCGTGCCAACGACTGAGCTCAGCCAAAACCCGATCGATGGCCGCTCTTTAAAGCGCACGGCCCCCAGCACGGTAGTAACCAAAGGCAAGATACCCAAGATCACTGCGCCATTGGACGAAGGGCCTTGCGTCATAGCAATCGTAATAAACAAAGGAAACCCAAAAACTGCCCCTAGCGCAATCCAGGCAAACCCAGGCAGGGTAGCGAGACCAGGTAGTGGCGCCCGGATCGCGATGAGATATGCCAAGGCAACCAATCCCGCCAAGGCTGCCCGACCAAATACAATGAAATACGGGTCAAGGACTTGAACTGCTATTTTGCTTACAGGCAAAGTCAAGCTAAAGATAACGATGCCGCCAAACCCGATCAACATGCCCTTGGTATCACTCTTCACTGGATTCCCTTGTGTGTATTCAGTACTATACCTATTCAACTTCCACTCCTAGCAATAGTAAAACCGGAGCAATTCAATGGCTGTGCACGTACTTGGCTTAATCGAACTAGAGGATGCAGCGGCGTTTGAAGAATACCGCAAGCAGGTTGGTGCTACGGTTGAACAATATGGCGGGCGAATTACACAACGCGGGGTACGTGGCGACGTTTTTTGGAATGAGCTCGAATGCAGGCCATTCTCTGCGTACGTACAACTCGAGTTTCCTACTGCAATCGATGCCCAGCGCTGGGCCACCAGTCCTGAATACCTGGCCTTGGTGCCAATTCGCAATCAGGCCATGCAATTAACCTTGTTTAGCATGCTACCTAGCGCCTGACCCCCGAGGGTAATTACGCTTTGCTCGTTACGACATTCACGGCTAGACTAGAGCCCATACAATGCTGTCATTGAGATTCGAATTAACAAGGATTATTCATGCCCGTTATTACCAATATTGAAGACTTGCGCGTACTGCACAAAAAACGTACGCCGAAGATGTTTTATGACTATGCGGATTCGGGCTCGTGGACCGAATCAACCTACCGTGCCAATGAATCGGATTTTCAGAAAATAAAATTGCGCCAGCGCGTTGCTGTCAACATGGTGAACCGCACTACGAAAACGACCATGATTGGTGAAGAAGTAGCCATGCCCGTTGCCTTGGCTCCAACTGGACTAACCGGCATGCAATGCGCCGACGGGGAAATTTTGGCAGCCAAAGCAGCAGAGAGGTTTGGCGTACCCTTCTGCTTATCAACAATGAGTATTTGCTCAATTGAAGATGTTGCCGAGCACACCACAAAACCATTTTGGTTTCAGCTGTACGTCATGAAAGACCGCGCCTTCATTGAGCGCTTAATTGAACGTGCGCGCGCCGCCAAATGTTCTGCCCTGATGCTTACCTTGGATCTGCAAATTTTAGGTCAGCGTCATAAAGATTTAAAAAATGGTTTGAGCGCCCCTCCCAAGCTAACCATCCCCAATATTATTAACATGATGACCAAGCCCCGCTGGTGTCTTGGGATGGCCGTGACGCAGCGCAGAACCTTTCGCAATATTGTGGGTCACGCTACCGGCGTAGGCAATATGTCATCCTTGTCGTCGTGGACTGCCGAGCAGTTTGATCCAGGCCTGAATTGGGGCGATGTTGAATGGATCAAAAAACGCTGGGGTGGAAAACTGATCATCAAGGGAATACTAGATGAGGGCGACGCTCGCCTCGCAGCAGACTCCGGTGCGGACGTGTTGATCGTTTCAAACCATGGCGGCCGTCAACTGGATGGAGCAATTTCGAGCATTCAGGCTTTACCCGGCATCGTCAATGCCGTTGGTAAGGACATTGAGGTCTGGATGGATGGCGGCATTCGCTCCGGCCAAGATGTTTTAAAAGCGTGGGCCCTGGGTGCGCGTGGCACTCTGATTGGTCGTCCATTCCTATATGGCCTGGGCGCCATGGGTGAGGCCGGCGTAACAAAATGCCTCGAGATTATTCACAAAGAACTTGATATCACAATGGCCTTTACCGGTCACCGTGATATTCAAGATGTGACGAAAGATATTTTGTATCCCGGCACGTACTAGTCAGCTGCTTTAGCGTCTTCCGCAAACACTTCGCGTGCGATCCGAAAGGCATCTACAACAGCGGGTGCGCCGCAGTAGGCGCCACAGTGCAAAAAGACTTCGCGCAGCTCTACCTTGGTTACCCCATTGTTGAGAGCGCCGCGAATATGCAACTTCAGCTCATGTGGTCGATTCATGGCAATGAGGGCCGACACCGTAACTAAACTGCGTTGCTTGAGCGTTAGTCCTTCTCGCACCCACACTGTGCCCCAGGCATTTTCAGTCACAAAATCCTGCAGCGGCATCGAAAAATCATCTGCCTTCTGCAATGCTTGGTCGACATAAGCATCGCCCAGCACTTTGCGTCGCACTACCATGCCTTTTTCAAATCGATCACTCTTTGCCATGGTTTTTCCTTTTTTATTGATTTAAGTTGTTTACTCACTTGTACTGCAGGCACATATAAGAGGTTGGCCTTAGAATGAATTTACATCATGTGCCGCATGACATCAAAGAGATCCATTTATGAATCGTAGAAGATTAGTTACACTACTCATTGCAGTGCCTTTAGTAAGCACTTTGCTAGCCTGTAGTGGCGGGCCCAAAATTATGTCTACTACTACCATGCCGGAGTCGGGTTTTTTACCCAACTATCGCCTCTTGCAGCCCGTTACGAATACTCCCGATGGAACACGCATTTGGCGCTATCGCAAGGCGGGTATTGATCCCAACACCTACACTGCGGTTATTTTGGATCCCATTTACCTGAATCAATCGCAATTCACGAGCGAGATTACCCCTCAAGTGGTTGCGCAAGCAAAACGCGCCCTAGAAATGTCGATGCGCGAGGCGGTAGAAGGTCGTCGCGGTTTACGCATCGTCACGCAACCCGGCCCTGGAGTGGCGCGCATATCAGTCGGCATTACGGGCGCTGAAGTTTCTGCTGATGGCCTAAAACCGTGGAACCTTACGCCCATTGGGCTGGCAGCCAATGCAGCGGCCTATGCGTCCGGAGTTAACTCCAAGACGCCCGCATTAGTTATCGAGAGCAAAATTACCGACAGTCAATCTAAGGACTTTATTGGCGGCGGCGTAATTACTCTGGAGGGCGAAACCTTCAGAACCGGCTCGGGCTCCATCGCCTCTTTTGAGGAAATGGCCAAGCGCGCAGTTAAGTTGGCCATGGAAGTCTCCGCCAACCCAATGCCAACCGATATGAAATAAACAGCACAGCAAAGAAAAGGCCATCCCGAGGGATGGCCAAAGAATGCTTATGGAGGGTAAAAAATAAATAAATCGACTACGTTTCCATATTAATACACCAAAACCAGTCGCTTTCTTGAAACGGCACCAATTAGGTGCGTGTTAATTACTTACGAACGTGAGCGTGACGAGCGGCATCTTGTGACATGCCTTCCCCTTTTTTGCCCTCAAGCACTTCTTTTTCTGCCGTAATTTCTTTACGACGTTCTTTGCATGACCCAGCAATTTCCTGAAGTGCTTTACGTGCGCGTGCAGCAGATGCTTTCACGCCCTTTTCCTGAAACTTGGCATTCTCTTCTTTGTAAGCCTCAAATGCAGCAATGAATTTTTCGTGGTGAGTCATATCAGTCCTTTTGTTAATGAATAGATACACTACACCAATTAGTCATGGCAAAGTATGAATACGGTGCTATCGCAACAATTGCGCTACATACGTGTAAAGCGGTATGCCGATAATGATATTAAAGGGGAAGGTAATGCCCAAGGACATGCCCATATAAATGGCTGGATTAACTTCGGGCAGGGCATGGCGCAATACGGCCGGCACCGCAATATACGATGCACTCGCGGCGAGCACCATTAATAGGATCGTATCGCCCAATGGCAATTGCAACAGGGTACAGAGGACTAAAGCAATGCCTGCATGCACTATAGGCGCAACCAATGCGTAAATCAATACGATCAGGGGCTTGCCTTTGATGCCACTGAAATTTTTTGCAGCCATCAAACCCATATCCAACAGGAAGAATGCCAACATTCCCTTAAATAAATCAATTGAGAATGGCGCCATGATGCGCTGACCATCTTCCCCGCTGAGCATGCCAACCGCCATTGATCCGAGCAATAAAAGCTGCGCTCCGTCGGTAAATGATTCATGCAATACTTTGGACAAGCCAATCGACTGAGCCTTGCTAGTACTGCTCACACGGGCTTTATTAGCCAATACAATTGCCAAAATAATAGCGGGCGACTCCATAAGCGCCATGGCTGCCGCCATGTGACCGCCGTAAGGAATCGATTGATTGCTCAAAAATTGGGTTGCCGTAATAAAGGTAACCGCGCTTACGGAGCCATATGTTGCTGCGATGGCGGCAGAGTCGTAATTATTTAAACGGGTTCGCAGTACTGCATAGGCAATGATTGGAATAATGATCGCCAAAAAGATGGCTAGGCCTAGCGCTAAACCAATCTCCTGAGTGAAGCCCGATTTCTGCAGCGCAAAGCCGCCCTTTAGCCCTAGGGCCATTAACAAATACAGCGACAGAAAACGCGCAATGGGTTGCGGTATCTCTAAATTGGACTTAATCAGGCCGGCAAAGGCGCCAAACACAAAAAAGAGAATGGCAGGATCGAGAAAGTTATTCACATCCATATGATAACGGCTTGCCATACAGCCTAGCCACCTTATAATTTCGGGGATCTTGTGGGCTCATTATTTACCCCGTGTAAGCGCGCAACCTATACGTCTAATTTGCTAACCACCAAACGATGCCGCACCCCTTTCGAAGCCAGCTGATTTGCCTTGTCATGGTATTAGGAGCATGGATGGCGAGCGCTCACGCGCAAGGCGTAGATTCACTCAATTCCTTTTTAAAAAAACGGGCAGATGCCTTTATGGTGATTACTGGTTATTCTTTAACGCCAGATGTAACCACCGGATCTCTATCCATTACCGATCGCAGTGGTAATAATCCCAACTTACAAATGATTTCCTTGGGCGGTGGAGATCGCCTAAGTAGAAATGTACCGCTTTATCTCGAGGGTACTCTCGCGATTAATCGATATAACCCGAGCTTCGTAGGGAGCGTCGGCAATACAAGTATTGATGTCCCTGTGCACTGGAATAGCATCACTGGTACTGGCGGTGTCGGCTGGGACTTTCCACTCACCAATGAACTGCGCATCAGGCCGATCGCCAACGTCATGCTGGGTCATCTCGAAAGCGATCTGTCGATTGCATCTCGGGTCATTGAAAATCAAACGGGTGCTGATCTGCAGTTTTTACAGAAAGGGCGCATGAATACCTACGGCTTAGGTGGGTCGTTGATGCTGGACTACGAGAATTACAAGCCAGAACGAGAGATTGATATTGAATTGCGCTATACCAATATTGAAATGAATACCTTTGATACCTCCAAGGCGGTTCAGGGCTCAGCCAACTCCCAAAGCCTGGGTTTGTGGGCTCGCAATCGAGTGCCTACGCCACTTACTTTCTTTACGATGCCAATTCGTGCCGTCATGGAATTGGCGCATACCGAATTTTTAGGCAATCTGCGCGGCGCGCTCGGTTTTAATTCGCTGTCATCGGTAGGTGGTGGCATCGAGTTTGACCGCAGCCAATCGGAGCCTCTTTTTAGTCGAGTGCGAATTGTATTTCGTTACCAATTTGGACAAAACGTACGCGGCACTTCGATTGGATTAGCTGCCAGCTTCTAGATCAGTCCAGCCTGCCGAAACGGCCTTCATTAAAGTCTTCAATCGCTTTGGCGATTTCTGCTTTGGTATTCATAACAAAGGGTCCATAGCCCACCACTGGATCCGGAATAGGCTCTCCACTCAAAAAGAGGGCGTGGGTATCTTGGCTAGCGCTGACCTCAATTCCAGTACCCGCGCGACTAAAGACAATCAGACTGGCATCTCCTGCAACCCCCTTGTCCGTCTCGACTTGACCCCGCAATATGGCCAGCGCAGCATTCCAATGATTGGGCGCAGGCAATGAAATCACCGCCCCTTTTTTAATCCGCAGGTCCCAAACGTGCATGGCTGTATGGGTTTTTGCTGGCCCGGAAAATCCGGCATAGTCGCCCGCAATGAGGCGAGCCGTCCCCTGATCATTTTCTAAATGAATGGTTGGGATCTGCTGCGCCTCAATTGCCTGGTAGCCGGGCGGCGGCGTCTTTTGTTTTGCTGGTAAGTTGACCCAGAGCTGCGCCATGCTCAGCATGCCGCCCCGCTGCGTGAATTGCGCCGAATGCATTTCTTCGTGCAAAATTCCAGCGCCGGCCGTCATCCACTGCACATCGCCCGGACCAATCGTGCCGGCATTGCCCGCCGAGTCTTTATGCGCAAGCTCTCCCTCATAGGCAATCGTAACCGTCTCAAACCCACGGTGCGGATGTGGGCCAACGCCTTTTGCAACTGTGCTGGGAGAAAATGCCGTTGGGCTTGCATAATCCAACATTAAAAATGGACTCAGCTCTTCACCCATCGACTGATATGAAAATAGCGTCCGAACCGGGAATCCATCGCCCACCCAATGCTGCTCATGGGCATGGTGTAATCCAATAATCAGTTTCATGTTTTATACACTCACGTTTTATTGTTCTGCTTCGAATTCATTACGCAATTGCTGCATTAAGTCTTTAGTTGACATGCTCCGAGCCTGTGCATACGCTGTACCCGCCCATAGACTTTGGTACTCGGCATCGTTCTGCGCCACAGCCCACTGACGCAGAGGCCCCGTCAGTGTATTTTGGATAGGAAAGGGCAATGTCGTTTGGTTTTGCATCGTCCGTGTGAACGTGTTTTCTAGGCCGCGCGCTGGTCGTCCAGAAAAAGCGTTTGTTAGCGTCGTTGGCCTGTCTTGTTTGTGCAATACATAGTGGCGATAACTGGGCGGCGTCCCTGATTCATCGCAACACAAAAATGCTGTTCCCATTTGCACTGCCTGCGCACCCTTTGCCAATCCATTTTGTATATGGGCACCAGTCATGATGCCACCTGCAGCAACAATCGGGATCCGGCAATGCTTAGCCAGTTGAGCCGTAAGCGCTAAGGTGCTTAGTGCCTCATCTTCAGCCAATAAATCAAATTGCCCGCGATGCCCGCCGGCTTCGATTCCTTGGGCAACAATAAAATCGGCATGCGCCGATTCAATCGCTAGCCCTTCCATAACACTAGTGGCACTGATGCCAACTGCAATTCCGAGTGCATGCGCTTTTGCAATAACCCCATCTGGCGGTAAGCCAAAATGAAAACTAAGGATGGCTGGTCGAGCCTTCCATATGGGCTCTAACTGCTCCATCAAATTGGGATAGAAGGGCTCTGCTGGAATGGTAAGTGACTGAGCTCCGTCTACGCCCAGCGACCGCAACGCCTCTATGGCATTTGCTTGTATCTGATTACTTGGCAAGTGAACCGGACTAAACACAAAAAAGTTTGCATTAATGGGTCCGCTTGTTAGTGACTGTGCCGACACTAAATCTGCATGAATTTTTTCTGGCGTACTGTATGCAAAACCAAAGCTACCAACACCGCCATGATTTGCGACCGCCGCTACCAATTGTGGCGTAGTAATTCCGCCGGCCATTGGGGCCTGAATCAGTGGCAGTGCTAATTGAATGAAGTTAAACATGGCCAGTCTTACTCTTAGCGTTTGCCGCTAACGACCAATGAGGGGTTATTGTTTAGATTGCCCGTCATGCTAGCCCCATTGACGCGGCCCTTGAAAACGTAATTCATCTTTTGGTATGCAAAGGCAAATTCCAAATCAGATCCACGAATGCGGCCGTCTTCAAAGTCCGCCACTCGCTTGTTGCCCTGATACAAAGTACCATCAAAAAATTGCTTCTTCTGACGAATCACGAGGCGAAGATCGCCTAGTCCTGGTGGGCCATTCCATTGCCAGCTCCCATCAATATTGCTCGGGACAATCCAAAAGTAGGCCATTTCTCCGTTAGAAATGCGCACTTCCTGATCCGGTATCCATCCCTCCATGCGAAATGTATTGGATACCACCCGCGTACCGGCTTGCATTTTTAAAATGGTCGGCATCAGCCTGGTGTTGACGTTTTCGCCCAGATATAAGGTCAGCACAGTGGCTTGTGAAAAATCTTCCACAAAAATATCACCTTGCTTAAATGTTACAAGATTTTGGACTTTAGCCCGCTCTGCATTGCGTTGGGATAGCTTGACTAAATCGGGGTTGTATTCAATGCCTACTGCGCGTACCTGGTATTTTTTTGCTGCCTCAATCGGAATGACGCCATCTCCCGAACCTAAGTCATATACCCGATCGCCTGGGCGTACTTGTGCGAGCGCGAGCATTTGATCCGCCATCTCGACTTTGGTTGGCACCCACATCACGTCTTTGCCTGAGCTCGCCATACTGAGCCTAAACTGATTATCGCCATAGTTCGTCGTCGCACATCCATATAAGAGTGGGAGCACGATACAGCAGGCTATGGCAAAGTATTGGCGCTTTGTTTGCATATCTTTCCCTATGACCAAAGCTGCAACAGCAGCCAGACTAGATTAAATACCACCAACATAACGAGGGTCGTGATCGTGAATTTCATGCCGATGACGCGATTACTGAAGTGTGGGGGTGGCTGATTAATTCCTTTGGCATGAAACATTCGGCCAGTCACGAAGGCAATGCCAAGAATGGCGATGAGCCACAGTGGCGCACCATTAAGCTCGAGGCAGGCCATGAGTACTAATGCAATCGGCACGTATTCAGCAAAGTTAGCTTGGGCACGAATGGCGCGCTCCAAATCGTCAACGCCACCGCTACCCAGACCTACTTTATGTTGTCGTCGCAGACGAATAACACCAAAAGATAGGCGAATAAAGAGTGCTGCCAAAATGCAGGCAATCAATGTGGTGACGATAAGCATGTGCTGCCCTAAGGGATGATGAATTGGTATAGTACATCGCCATGAAAAAACCACCCGCAGGTGGTTTGTAATCCATCTTCTGGTTTTCTGCTTTGCTTAGCTTTTTGCTTGCCTTTGCTGGGCATCATGGTTAACACCAGACTTACAGAACTGCACGATGGTATTGGAGAACTGCAAGTGCCGGGCATTCATTTTCCGGTACTCATTTAACTCTGCAATTTGTGGGGATACTTCGTTTTTAAATGCGGCATCCTCATAACCTGGGTGGTAAGGGGCTTCCTGTACATATAGATTCGACATGGCAATTGCTTTCATTCAGTGGGTTGTAGTGGTGACCAATTGGGTGGCCAATGCTCAAAAATCAATTCACTGAATTAACCGGAATAACGTGTCATTGCGGGGCTCCTAATAGCGCCATGCAATCAGACTGGCTGATTGCAAGCTTGCCGCTCCCCCTGTCCCTGATACCTGAGAGATTCACACTAAGCCCGGCTTAGTATTTGCTCCTTCGGTGCGCCACATGATGGCGACTCTCCAGACGGCTATTTAGGATAAGCAGTACCTTCCGGGTGGATACCTGAGCGTTCATGGGAGTTTGCGCCTTCGGTGGAGGCATAGCCTCACTCTCCTGCTTGTAAATAGTTTATTGTACTTTTATCGAATTGTGTACATAGAAAAGGTGCCTTTTTATGCAGGAAATCAATGCCGTAATTGACTCACTCGAGCTAGAGCCCCACCCAGAAGGGGGCTTCTACCGGGAAATGCATCGGGCAAGCTCCCTTGTAAAGGAAGCAAATGGCAGCAGCAAGAATGCCTATTCCAGCATTTACTACCTTTTATCGGGGCGTGATTTTTCGGCATGGCATTGCATTCAGTCTGATGAAACTTGGTTCTTTCATTTGGGCTGCGATATTGCCATCCACCACTGAACTGACTTGATTTTTAGTACCACCCCAGAAGAGAGGATTTTTGATAATCTTCACCTTAAAGGAGTGCTAAATATGGCAAAAGGCCAACGTCTTAAACCCGAACAAATCGTCACCTTATTGCGTCAAATCGATGTCCTGACAACGA
>CAMEXM010000003.1 GCA_945947155.1 Polynucleobacter meluiroseus
ATTTGGTGTGATGGGTGGCAACATGCAACCGCAAGGTCATTTGCAAATGCTCATGCATTTTGTTGACGATCAGCTCAATCCCCAAGCTTGCTCTGATTCGCCGCGCTGGCGCATTGATGACTCGGGAAAACTCACCGTAGAGTCTTCCATGCCAGCCGATGTTGTCGACGGTTTACGCCAGCTCGGTCACGTTGTAACGGTAATGCCACATGACAGCCTTGATTTTGGCAGTGCCCAGGCAATTGCCCTGATTGGCGCGGATGCATCTAGCGGCTACATTGCTGGCAGCGATCACCGTCGCGATGGCATTGCTGCTGGGTTTTAATTGCCCCAGCCTAATCCCCTCCCCAACTAGCCCTTTTTTTACAGTTCCACGGTGTAAGGCGATTAATCGCCGTTTTTTTGCACTTATTTGGTGCAATTTTATGGATTGTTCCCTTACTTATTCCCCATAATGACGCATCAATTAAAGGGATAGGCCATGGATTCGTTTAAGACCGGTAGTGATGCGTTGTTTATTTTGATGGGCGCCATTATGGTGCTCGCCATGCATGCAGGCTTTGCATTTTTAGAGCTGGGCACCGTGCGTAAGAAAAACCAAGTCAATGCACTCGTCAAAATCCTGGTTGATTTTGCGGTCTCTACGATTGCCTATTTCTTCATTGGCTACAGCATTGCCTACGGCGTCAACTTCTTTTCCGGCGCTGAAGTGCTGGCCCAGAAAAATGGCTATGAACTGGTTAAATTCTTTTTCTTGCTGACTTTCGCTGCCGCTATTCCTGCCATTGTTTCTGGTGGCATTGCAGAGCGCGCGAAGTTTAATCCCCAACTGATTGCGACCTTTTTACTCGTCGGTTTTATCTATCCCTTCTTTGAAGGCATTACGTGGAATCAACAGTTCGGCATCCAAGCGTGGATTAAAGAACTCACTGGCGAAGAGTTCCATGATTTTGCAGGCTCCATCGTAGTTCACGCCATGGGCGGTTGGATTGCCCTGCCCGCTATTCTGCTGCTTGGTGCGCGCCGTGGTCGCTACACCAAAGACGGCAACGTCTCAGCGCACCCACCTTCCAACATTCCATTTTTAGCATTGGGTGCTTGGATTTTGGCGGTGGGTTGGTTTGGCTTTAATGTAATGAGCGCGCAAACCATCGATAAGATCAGCGGCCTCGTTGCACTTAACTCTTTAATGGCCATGGTTGGCGGTACCTTGTCTGCGTGGCTGATTGGTAAAAACGATCCAGGCTTTTCCTATAACGGCCCCTTAGCTGGCTTAGTGGCAGTCTGCGCCGGCTCTGACCTGATGCATCCCTTGGGCTCCTTAATCGTTGGCCTGGTTGCAGGCGCTTTATTTGTATACACCTTCACGCTCGCGCAAAACCGCTGGAAGATCGACGACGTCCTTGGAGTCTGGCCATTGCATGGCTTATGCGGTCTTTGGGGCGGCATCGCTGCCGGCATCTTTGGCTCTACAGCGCTGGGTGGACTGGGTGGCATTTCCATTGCTGGGCAGCTAATTGGAAGCTTCCTCGGGGTCAGCGTTGCGCTGGTTGGTGGCTTTGTGGTTTATGGCCTACTTAAAGTAGTGATGGGCCTACGCTTATCCCAGGAAGAAGAGTTCGATGGGGCAGACTTGAGCATTCACCGGATCTCCTCCACCCCTGATCGTGAATCAAGCTGGTAAAACGCATCACAGTCCTGTCTAAATAGCCTATCTATAATGGGGTATGGCTATTTATGAACTCGATGGTATTGCACCCCAATTAGAAGAAGGTGCTTTTGTGGCGGACAGCGCTGAGGTAATTGGGCATGTCCGCTTGGGCAAAAACGCCAGCGTCTGGTCAAAAACCGTGGTGCGTGGCGACAATGACCAAGTCACTATTGGCGACGAGAGCAATGTGCAAGACGCATCCGTACTCCACTCCGATCCTGGATTTCCACTCACCATTGGCAAGCGGGTCTCGATTGGCCACAAAGTCATGTTGCATGGTTGCACGATTGGTGATGGCACTCTAATCGGTATTGGAGCGATCGTGCTTAACGGCGCCAACATTGGTAAGCACTGTTTAGTCGGTGCTGGCGCCCTCGTCACCGAAGGAAAAGAATTTCCGGATGGCTCGATGATTCTGGGTTCACCTGCCAAAGCAGTCAAACAACTCAGCCCAGAACACATTCAGAATATCGAGCGTATTGCGGATCACTACGTTGAGAACGCCGCGCGCTTTCGGACCGGCTTAAAAAAAATCGGCTAAGTTACTTTGCTACCCGTACTCAGTGTTGTTGTCCCGGTTTTTGCGCTGATTCTCGCGGGATTTATTGCGGGCAAAACCGGCAAGCTTGGTCCCAACGCCTCGACTGAAATCAATCGCTTTGTGGTCTGGTTGGCGCTGCCTGCACAGCTCTTTAATTTCACCGCCAATAGCAATTGGCAAACCCTATGGCAACCTGGCTTCATCATTGCGTTTAGTGCAGGGTGTTTTGCAGTCTTCATCGCGCTGCTTCTATACCGCTGGTATCACACACGCGATTGGGCAGCAGCAAGCTTTACTGGTCTCAGCGGCTCGTACTCAAACACCGGCTATATGGGCATTCCGCTTTGCCTCTTAGCGCTCGGCGATGCTGGCCTGGCGCCTGCGGTGATCGCCACCTTGGTGGTAGTCTGCGGGCTCTTTGCTCTCGCGATTGTCTTTATTGAGTTCGGTAAACAATCGCATAAGCCCTGGTATGAAATCATTGGCATTGTTCTGGGCTCATTAGTAAAAAATCCCTTATTGGTTTCGCCGGTTGCGGGCGTTGTATGGTCTGCCAGTGGCCTGCAGATGATTGAACCCGCTCAGCAGTTTTTATCCTTCCTGGCGGCGGCTGCCAGTCCCTGCGCGCTCGTATCGATTGGCCTTTTTCTGATGCAAAAGAGCGATGGAAAAGTGAGCGGAGTCTGGAGCTTAACGTTCATTAAGTTAATCGTACAACCCGGTGTGGCTTGGCTCGTTGCCGGGCCTATTTTGGGTCTGCCACTATTCTGGGTTCAGGCTGCCGTACTCATGAGTGCTCTACCCACAGGAACCGGGCCCTTTATGCTGGCGCAGTATTATCAAGCCGATGGGGCTGCAATCTCACGGGTCGTTTTACAAACCACGCTGGGCTCAGTCGTTACCCTATCAATGATCATCTGGTGGATCAATCAGACTACCTAAGCTGCAAAACTAAAACGGTGGATTAGCGCCCTCGGCATCGATTTGTTTTTCCCACGAGGCATCGATAAATGCCGGCAGTGTCATGCACTCCTGAAAAATGGCCATCAAGCGCGGATAGAGTGCGACATCCATCTTGGCATCGAGTGCATTAAAGAGCTGTGGTACCAAACAGATATCCGCCAGCGTGATCTGATCACCATAACAAAAACGCCCTGAGCGCCCATCCCTGCTGATCTGGGCTTCAAGCCCAGCAAGGCCGGTAGCAACCCAATGCCGATACCAAATACTGCGGGCCTCTTCACTGACTTCCAATTGACGAACGAGGTAGCGTGATACCCGTAAATTATTAATCGGGTGAATATCTGCAGCAATATCCAAGGCTAAGGCGCGCACCCAAGCGCGATCAACTGGACTGCTGGGCAGCAGCGGTGGCTCGGGATAGACTTCATCTAGGTAGTCGACGATGGTAAGCGATTGGTGAATGCGCACATCACCCTCTTCATACAGCGGAATTAAGCGATTGGGATTTTTCTCGCCATACTCAGGCTGCAGCTGATCGCCACCTTTTTTAGTGAGGTGCGTGGCAATGGTGTCGTAATCAATGCCCTTGAGGTTTAGCGCAATGCGAACCCGAAAGGCTGCCGAGCTTCGCCAAAAACTATAGAGACGGGGTTTCATAGAAAGTACTTCACAAAAAAGATGGAAAGAATGAAAGCATTATCGTGAGCGCATAATAAAGCGCTTCGGTACCCGCAGATTCCAATGAATAGCGGCGGCTCTAAAACCAAAGATCAGCAGCATGCAGGCAATCGCACCTTGCGTTGTATAGCCAGGCGCGTATTCCAAAATCAAGACGTACAGAATGCAGCCCAGCGATACTGGAATGGCATAGAGCTCGTGCGACATCAAGAGGTTTTTTCTACCCGCCACCATATCGCGAATCAGACCCCCGCCAATCGCGGTAATCACACCGAGAATTACTGGGGCGAGCGGTAAACCGAAATCCATATTCCAGGCCTTATCAGCCCCCTGAATGCCAAACAAGGCCGCGCCGAATCCATCCAAGTAAAGCATCCAGCGGTAAATCTGTGGCTGTGTAAAAAAGGCTTCTAAGTAAAAGGCAATAGCGCTAGCAGCCAAGGCAACCCACAAATAAATCGGCAGGCTGGCCCAAAAAACCGGGGTTTCTAAAATCAGGTCGCGCACGGTGCCGCCACCAATCGCGGTGATCAATCCCAATACCATCACACCAAATAAATCCACGCCCCGATCGGCAATAGCGAGCACGCCAGTCACCGCAAACGCTACGGTAGCGATAATGCCGATCCAAAAACTGAGGTTTTCCATAGGGTGCAGTCTAAAGCACTTCGCTAGCCCTACTGATTTTTAGGCAATAAAAAACCCGCTCCGAGGAGCGGGTTAGTTAAAGCCCAAGATTACTCTTGGTTATTCAATACGCAATTTAACTTGATTCCGTATTCATTGTATCGCCGCGTAAGGTTGGGTAACGTACGTGATCGATCAGGTCTTGAATATCTTTACGTGGGGCTGGGGTTACCAAGCTCACCAAGATAATCGCGGCAAAACCGAGTGGCACGCCAAATACACCGGCTGAAATTGGCGCAATACCGTACCAAAGTTCAACAGGTGAGGTTACGCCGAATACACCGCGCATCCAAGGCTGAGTCGTGATCATGTAATACAAGGTAATACCCAAACCAAGCACCATACCAACGCAAGCACCCGCTTTGTTAGCACGCTTCCAGAAAATACCAAGGGTAAGTGCTGGGAAGAACGCTGCAGCAGCAAAGGAGAAGGCCGCGCCAACCAAGAACAAGATGTCCGCCGGTTTCTGAGCCGCAACATACGCTGCCGCTAGAGCCACAACTACCAACAATGCTTTGGAAATTGCAACACGACGGCTTGCAGGTGCATTTGGGTCGATCATCTTGTAGTACAGGTCATGTGACAGTGCGTTAGCAATGGTCAACAATAGTCCGTCAGCAGTCGACAGAGCTGCAGCCAAACCACCCGCTGCCACCATGCCGGAGATCACGTATGGTAAGCCACCGATTTCTGGGGTTGCCAGAACGATGATGTCACCACCAATGGTCATTTCAGCCAACTGGAAAATACCGTCTTTATTGATGTCAGCAACAGACAATAAAGCAGGATCTACCTTGGACCATGATGAAATCCAGGCCGGCAATTGATCAAATGGCGTTCCGACGAGCACTGTAAAGACCTCGTACTTTACCAAGACTGCTAAAGCAGGCGCGGTGAAATACAGCAAGAAGATGAAGAACAAGGACCATGTCACCGACTCACGCGCTTGCTTTACCGACGGGGTCGTGTAAAAACGCATCAGAATGTGTGGCAATGCCGCTGTACCCACCATCAAACAGAAGATCAAGGCTAAGAAGTTACGACGTGAGGTATCGAAAGCCGTACGGGCCTTTTCGTCACCGTCTGGGTTGCCCGCAAACTGCTGAGCATGACGAGGCATGTTAGCAAGTTGGTTCGAGCGGTTGGTTGCGCCGGTTCGTTGTGTTGTCCACAATTTTTTCGCTGCTTCTGCATCTTTTGGAACTGCAGCCAAGGCTTTTTCAGCTGCTGCGATTTCAGGTGCAGGTGCATTTGCAGCCTTCAACTCAACAACTTTTTGCTCGGCAGCCGCTTTATCCGCAGCCAATGCAGCAGGAACGTCTTTCAACTTCTCGGTAAGAGCATCAGCACGTGCTTTGAAAATCGCACGAACTTCGAGCTCTTTTGGATCCTTGATCAGTTCGGCTTCTTTGGCAGTTACTTTTTCAAGTTGTGGGCCGTAAGCAAACTGAGGGATCGGATTGCCAGTTTGCTTAACGGATAACCAAACTACTGGAACCATGTAAGCAATGATCAAGATGATGTACTGCGCAACTTGTGTCCAAGTAACCGCACGCATACCACCCAAGAAGGAGCAAACCAAAATACCAGCCAAGCCCAAGAAGATACCGATCTCAAATGGGACGCCAGCTAAACGGGTTGTAATCAAACCAACGCCGTAAATCTGGGCAACCACATAGGTGAACGAGACCAAAATCGCAGCAAGGATTCCGAGGAAACGAGGTAGGTTGCCGTCATAGCGCGCGCCCAAGAAGTCAGGGATCGTGAACTGACCGAACTTACGCAAGTAAGGGGCCAAGAACAACGCTACTAAACAATAACCACCGGTCCAGCCCATGATGAAGGCCAAACCGCCGTAACCGGTCAAGTACAAAGTACCTGCCATACCGATAAACGACGCGGCCGACATCCAGTCCGAACCCGTTGCCATACCGTTGTACATCGCCGGAACGCGTCGACCAGCTACATAGTATTCCGCAGCGTCATTGGTACGACTCATTACGCCAATACCCGCGTAGAGCAATATCGTTGCGCCTAAGAATACGTAACCAATCATCGCTCGGCCTAAGCCCATTTGTTCTGCAATACCTAAAATTAGAACGAAGGATATAAAGCCGACGGTGTACCACGTGTAAATCTTGTTTAGGCCTTTTTTAAAGTCGGCATTACTTCCGCCGCCGCCAAACATACTGCCATCACTAGGTGTCATTCCAGCCATGATTAGTCCTCCTCCACTTCAGCGCAATCGTATTCTTTGTCTAGGTTATTCATGTAGTGCGCGTAGTAGGCAATGATCAGAACATAAGTCACTAAAGCGCCTTGTGCACCGACCCAAAAACTAAACGGCCATCCAAAAAAATTAAAGCTTAAATCACGGGCGTAATAGCCCACAACAAAGGTCACGATGAACCAGATGGCTAACAGAATTGCTGTCATCCGTAGGTTTTTGGACCAATATTGTTTATGCGATTCTGTTAATTGCATAACAGTTTCTCCTTTAGTTAAAAAAATACATCTACTACTAATGCACTACTTAATACACACTACTAAAAACCACTAAACACCTAAACCGGTTTCCCGTTCTAGCTGCTTAGCAAATTTGGGTTCAAATTCTTTGAGGTGAAGAATGATTTTAGTGGCCTCTTCAGGCTGGTTGCGCTCGGCATACACCCGGGCCAGCTGGTACCAGGCGTATGGGCTCATCGGCTGCAATTTGGTGTTTTTCTTGAGGGCCTTGATGGCCTCGTCAAAGCGCTGGAGCTGTATTAATACCAATCCAAGCCCATACCAGGCTTGGTCTAAATTTTCATTGAGCTTAATGGCTTGGCGAAAGCTGTGTTCCGCATCCTGAACCTGCCCCATCTCTTCCTGCAAGAAACCGAGGTTGTACCAAATGGCGGCGGATACATCGGGCTTTTGTGTTAAGCGTTTGTAGTCAGCAATCGCGCCTGCTTTATCGCCATGCTCGGTCTTCATAAACGCCAGGCTAGTAATGACATAGTCATCATGGGGGAAGCGGCGATTCATTTCTTCGAACACATCCATCGCTTGGTTTTTTAAACCAAAAGTGATTAATGCGTTCGCACGTAACTTCAACAGGTACCAATCGAGATTGCGTTTGTTTACTGGCATATTTCAATCCCGATGGAGATGCAGTGCTCAATCTTAGCCAGGGTCACAGCGATATAGAGAACGCTCACAATACAAAATGCCACAAAAGGCACTTGCCTATCCAGAATTTGCTTGGGCGAAATGAAGCGCGCTAGAAGTGTCCATGGCTTATTAATAATGCCGATCAATTGATAAAACAAATTGGTGTCGCGCTTTTGTCCAGCCAATACATAAAGCAAGCCTTGGCCAATCAGACCTAAGGCGCCGATGTACAAAATCAACTGAGCGATATTCAAAAATAAAAGCACTAATAATCCTAAAAGTTACATTCCGACTCGGAAGGCTCGGAAGTACAAGGATTATGGTGCCTATGGCATGGTCACTAAATCAGTGCTTTCCCCTATAAAACCGTGAAAAAATGACGGTTTTAGAGGCTAGGCTAGCGCGTAATCCAGTTCGCCTGACGGGCAATGCCCCTTAATGATGACCATGAGCTGGCTTCCCGTTTTAAATAGGGCCAGAGGCGCATCAGGAGCTCAGCAGTGGCAAAAGTGTCTGCTGCTGCCTGATGGCGTACAGCGCACTCAATGCCAAAATGCGCCAGCCAATCGTCTAGTGCACGCAAACTAGGGTTTACCCCAGTAATTTTCGCCAAGGGCTCTATATCGAGCCATTCATTTTGAAGTGGCTTTAGTCCCGCTAATGTATACGCACGACCCAGCATTGCCTCATCAAATGCAGAATGAAAGGCGAGCAATGGGCAATCGCCAACCCAAGCTTGGAACTCCTTTAAGACCTCCAGCGGCGGCCTTCCTTCGGATTGCGCCTGAGCGCCAATGTGGTGAACCAAAATGTTGTCTTTGCTGCTCGGCAGATCTTGTTTGAGTACCGCCTCATAACTGTCGCCAATCACAATCGCGATCCGCTCAAAATCCGGACTCACGTCCAGCGCCACCGCAGCAATTGCGAGCAGCCGATCAGAGTGGGGATCTAAACCACTCGTTTCCACGTCGAGCACGATCCAGCGACGCCCTTCAGGCTGCTTCCCTTTAAATAGGGAACGTAAGCCATCAAAGAATGGCGCATCTTTTAGATTAGCGAACATAGTCCAGCTGCAAATGCTGCTGCAAAGCGCGCACCTTGAGTAAGGATTCTTTAAGAATACTGCGATCGACCGAGTTCAGTTGCTTGATATCAATCGCATTGGGATTGCCATTAATCATTACTTCATCAATCTGCACCGCCAGGCGCTGGGTTTGCAAAAACTCAAATGCCGTAATCCAAGCGGCGCTTTCTGCCTCAGGGACATGTAGTGCGTGACCCACCGCCGCCAAACGTTCGCGCGTATTGATAGCCTCAATGCCATATGCCAAAGAAAAGATACGCGCCGCATCGACCATCAAAGCAGTACCTTGGAGTTTTAAGTCGATGATGTCTTGGCCATTGATCTCAGTCGGCTCAATCGCGCCAAACCAATTGAGCGGTACGCGTAAATTCAGGGCATTCTCTGCGAGTAATTTTATAAAGCGCGGAATAGCAGTGGCCTTCACACGGACAAGCTCTTTTAGCGGAATCAATAAATCGGCATTGCCAGCAAGCGCGCGAAGATCAAAAAAGATGCTAGCTTTTAACAAGTCCTCTGGATTGCCTTGCTCGATCCAGCGGTCAAAGCGACTGAGCCACTCTTGCTGCGATAAACAGAGTTCTGGATTACTGGCCATGATGTTGCCCTTGCACAGCGGATAGCCGCACGCATCGAGGGCTTCATTCACTTCCCGAGCAAACTGCAGATAAATCAAACGCTGCGCCTCATCCTCCCCATCGGCATAGACCAAGGCATTGTCTTGATCGGTTGCAATGGTTTGTTCGCTACGGCCTTCAGAACCCAAGGCAATCCAGGCAAAGCGACTGCGATTTAATTGATAGCGCTCGGCTGTCAAGGTAATTAACTGCTCGGTCAGCACATCATTCAAATGGCTTATTAGGGCCGTTAGTTGGCGGGCCTGTACGCCTTGCCCCAAGAGATTGCGCGCAAATGTACGAATGTCATCAGCGCATTTCTTCAGAAGGGGAAGATCATCGGCGGCACGAATAGCGCTGCTGATATTACTCAGCGATAAACGCTGCAAGGAAAATAAATCCCGCTCTGAAATAATTCCAACTAAGCGGCCCCGGTCAAAGATCGGTAAATGGCGAATATTAAAACGCGACATCAATAGACCGGCCATCTCGGCGGTGTCGTCGACACTTAAGGTTTTGACTCCGGTCGACATCACACTTGAAATGGGTGTATCGAGATCTAAATTACTGAGGGTCACGCGCGATAAGACGTCGTAGCGGGTCAAGATACCCACAATAGTTTGTTCATCCTCGCAAATTAAGATCGACCCTACTTTCTTCTCATGGATTAGGGTCAGCGCTTCGCGCAGGGAGGTATTTGGGCTAGTCGTTAGCGGCTTTTTTAAACGCAAGTCACCCAGGCGACTTTCCAGCGATTGCTCCGCTAGGGCCTGCGATGCAAAGGAATTGCGTAAAGCGATGCGGGATTCTTGCAGCAAGCCCCAAATGCGATTACTTAAAAAATCACTAAAGGGTTTGGATTGGGCTTGCAACTGGCGCATCGCGGCGACCGGAAAGAGTAAGCAAAAGCAATCATCTACCGCACTGTAGGTGGTGGAAACCGGCCGATTTGCAAACGCCGAGCCAATCGAAAACAAGCTCCCTGCATCCAATAGAAAAGCGGTTTCTTCAATTCCGGGAATATCGCGGCGACCCGATACGCGCCCTTGCCGTATGAGATAGAGGCATTGAGGAGGGCCATCGGCCGGCGCGAGAATGCGTTCTTTGGGCGCAAAGTAGGCCTCGCGGGATTGCTTGAGAAAAAAATCAACATCAGCTTCGGCCATTTTCGAAAATGGCAAGCTTTGCATAATCTGTTGCCGTAAGTTTTGCACCAGACTATGGGAAGAGGAGGTAGGTTGAATGCCTTGCCCTGTCATCGGTTAATTTGAAGGTAGATTAAGAATTTGTTTCATCGGAATAAGGTATGTGGGCGATCAGGTAATCAAACCCCTACAGTTCATCATATGTTCATTTGATTGACTTATCAATACAATAGAAGCACTTCGATATAGTCAGGCAACCACCATGAACCCCACTACCATCAACATCATCAGCAGTGTTATTTTTGCGTTAGCGATTATTCACACCTTTTCCACTGCGTTTTTTGAAGGTCTGGCGCACAAGCAGCCCAACCACGCGGGGGTATGGCATTTGCTGGGTGAGGTGGAAGTGGTGTTTGGATTTTGGGCCATGGTCCTGGTTTCTTTCTTTTTTATTTACACCGGATCCGATGCGACGATTGCTTATTTAGAGAAACTTAACTTTACCGAGCCCCTCTTTGTATTCGTAATCATGATCATTGCAGCAAGCAAACCGGTTTTAGAGTTTTGCTTGTTCTTGGTATTACGCATCACGGCCATTCTGCCCGTTAAAAAGTCGGTGGGCTTTCTGTGGGTCACGCTGACCCTTGTCCCACTTTTGGGCTCGTTTATTACAGAGCCGGCTGCCATGACGGTTGCCGCATTGCTGCTGCGTGACTACTATTTTTCTAAACGCATTTCACCCCAGTTGATGTATGCGGGACTGGCGGTGCTCTTTGTCAATATCTCGATTGGCGGCGCACTAACCCCATACGCCGCGCCCCCCATTTTGATGGTCGCAAGCACCTGGAATTGGGATCTGTGGTTCATGCTCGAAAACTTTGGCTGGCGCTCTGCTGCTGCGGTGAGTGCCAACTCTACTTTGCTGGTATTTTTGTTCTACAAAGAACTGCGTGGCTTCAACATCCAACCCAATGAAAAGAAAATTGATGCCATTCCGGTGAGCGTCATTTGCATTCACTTAGCCTTCTTAGTAGCAGTGGTCGTTTCAGTACACCACTCAGTTTTATTCATGGGCTTGTTTTTATTCTTTGTGGGCTACACCACGGCGTATGCACGCTATCAAAATAAGCTCATCATTCGTGAGAGCTTGATGGTTGCATTTTTCTTGGCAGGGCTCGTTGTCTTAGGCAGTCAACAAAAATGGTGGCTGCAACCACTTCTAATTAATCTAGACTCGACCTCAGTCTACTATGGGGCTACTGTCCTTACGGCCATCACGGATAACGCAGCATTGACCTACTTAGGCTCGCTGGTGGAAGGCTTGTCCGATGAATTCAAATACTCTTTGGTTGCCGGTGCCCTCACTGGCGGCGGTCTTACGGTCATCGCCAATGCGCCCAATCCAGCTGGTTACTCTATTTTGAAATCCAGCTTTAATGAAGGCGTCATTAGTCCGCTGTATTTATTTCTATACGCCGTTCCGCCCACAATCATTGCCATCATCGCCTTCCGCTTTATTTAGGTCATTACCTACATGCCTAAACTGATTGCATTTGATGCTTACGGCACCCTCCTCGATGTCTATTCGATGGGGGTGTTGGCGGAAACGCTCTTTCCGGGTCACGGGCAGTCTTTGTGTGTGCTCTGGCGTGATCGCCAAATTGAATACACCCGCCTGATTACGATGAGCGATCCTACGGGAGTGGTTCGCTATCAATCGTTTTGGGATCTGACCATTGCAGCCCTGCGTTTTTCCTGCAAACGCCTGGCAATCCCATTAAGCCAAGACCAGGAAGCGCAACTGATGGGGCAATATGCCAAGTTAAGCGCTTTCCCAGAATGCCAAGCAACACTGAGTCAGATTAAGAAAGCAGGGATCGCTACAGCAGTGCTCTCGAACGGCAATCAGACCATGCTTTCAGAGGCACTGCAAGCGAATCAACTCGGTAGCCTATTGGATAAAGTCATTTCCGTCGATGAGGTGCGCCAATTCAAAGTAAGCCCTGCCAGTTATGGTTTGTTAACCAGTCATTTTGGTTGCGCTCCCAATGAGATCCTCTTCGTCTCCAGTAATGCCTGGGATGTAATTGGTGCGGGGTGGTTTGGGCTGACGACGTTTTGGGTTAATCGCCAAAATCTGCCTTTTGAAGAAATCGGTCCTAAGCCCACTTATACTGGGGCCAATTTAAACGACGTGCTGGCCAGCTTGCCCACGTAACGGATAGTCTCCCGCCAAAGGATTGTCTTGGAATTTTCATCCCTCATCGATTTATTTCTTCACCTCGATAAAAACTTAGCGATCGTTGCCAATGAATGGGGCGTTTGGATTTACGTCCTGCTGTTTGCCATCATCTTTGTCGAGACTGGCTTTGTGGTGATGCCTTTTTTACCAGGCGACTCCTTGCTCTTTGTGGCTGGGGCCCTGTGCGCAGTCGGCGGCATGGATTTATATGTGCTGATGGCATTGCTCACCACGGCTGCCATCTTAGGTGATGCCCTCAATTATTCGATCGGGCGCTTCATCGGCAATAAGGTCTTCTCCTGGGAAAATTCGCGCTGGTTTAATCGCAAAGCATTTGATCAAGCGCATGCCTTTTATGAAAAGTATGGCCCCATCACGATTGTCTTGGGTCGCTTTATGCCCTTCATCCGCACCTTTGCTCCGTTTGTTGCTGGTGTTGCGCACATGCGTTACCCCATTTTTGCTTTTTACAACGTCATTGGCGGCATTCTGTGGGTCTGTAGCTTAACTGCATTGGGTTACTGGATTGGCGAGCACCCTTGGGTAAAAGCCAACTTCTCCCTCGTTGCTCTAGCCATGATCATTATTCCTGGCCTGCCAGCGCTCTGGATCTTTAGTAAAGAAATGTTCAAAAAGATTCAGGCGCGGCACCGCTTGCACTAATGCATGCCCTGAAGGGCCACAAAGCCCCATTTATATGCTTCAGCATAGTAAAAACAGCATTGGGAAGCCTGATGGGGAGAAATGAAACGAATTTGCTACAATTTAAGGCTTGGCGATTTAGCTCAGTTGGTTAGAGCGATGGAATCATAATCCACAGGTCCGGGGTTCGAATCCCTGAATCGCCACCACATTTAGAAGCCACTGCAACCCTGCGGTGGCTTTTTTCTTAGGGGCACTAGCCCCACAAATCCCCTTGCATGTCTCGCTTCGCAATTGCACGCACTTGATCAGCGATCGCGGTTTCTTGCCTTCCTGGTCGGTGGTTTATTGTGCTGCCAGCATTCAGTGTTCCGGGAGTGATGACCCGCATATACCAGCCGCAATACCCCGATTGCAACATTGCTTTTGCCGCGCCTTTATAGCCCATGCGCGCATTAAATTTAAAACACGGCTCACGTAATTTGGTCACCACAAATTCCAGATCGCCAATCTGCAAGGTGTCGCCCACATACACCTCCGCTTCCAATAAGCCAGTGATGGTGAAGTTTTCGCCCATTGCCCCAGGCTGTAAATCCATTGGTTTTTTTAGTTCACGCGATAAAAGCGCATTCCAAAATGGGTAGTGCTCGTGTGGATAAGCGTAAATGGCTTTCTCAATTCCGCCATGCACGGTGGGGTCGGCCTGCTCGTCGCCAACCACACCCAAGGCATTGATGTCGACTGGGTTTTGCTGGCTGATTTGGCTGATGTGACTGATGCTGTTCTTTTTAATACCGGACATCACCACGGTGCGGTCCAGGTGCTGGTTCGCAAATAAGGGATCTACTTTTCCACTATTGATTGAAATCAGTTTCATTGTTAGTAACGGCAACGCGCCTCGCTTTTGTACTTGGTGAAATACACCACTAAATCTGCCTCTGATTTGTATTGGGTGTAGTAAATGCGAGCCCGTGCATCGCTTTTGTATTTAGTGAAGAACCACACGCCCGGATCATTCTCACTTTGGTAGGGTGTTTCATACACAATGCAATTGGCCTCGGATTTGTATTGCGTCACAAATACCTTGGCATTGGCCTCGGACGGGTAACTTGTGATGTAAATCGGGGCTGCAATCGCCTGGATACCACCGGCAGCCAATAAAAGCAGTGCAAAAAGATGAAGGGGTCTTCTCATGGTCCATCTATCTTACGGGCAGTCGCTGTCTTTTTGCTAGCTAGCGGCTGATTTCCCGTAAAATTGCAACTCGCCCCCAGTTATAAACCTGAAACGGCATATGAAAAAACTGTATATCAAAACCTTTGGCTGTCAAATGAACGAGTACGACTCGGAAAAGATGGCCGATGTCTTGCATGCCAATGACGGCATGGAAGCTACCAACGATCCCACTGAAGCCGATGTCATTTTGCTCAATACTTGCTCGATTCGAGAAAAAGCCGAAGACAAGGTATTTTCTGACCTCGGCCGTCTGCGCGAACTAAAAAAACTCAAGCCCGAATTGCTGATTGGTGTGGGCGGCTGCGTTGCGAGCCAAGAGGGGCAGCAAATCATTAGCCGCGCGCCGTATGTGGATGTGGTCTTTGGTCCCCAAACCCTGCATCGCTTGCCCGACTTAATTGCGAAGCGATTGTCCAGTGGTATTTCTCAGGTGGATATCTCCTTTCCGGAGATTGAGAAATTCGATCATCTGCCCGCATCACGGCAGACCCGTGGCTCTGCCTTTGTGTCCATCATGGAAGGCTGCTCAAAATACTGTAGCTACTGCGTTGTGCCCTATACCCGTGGCGAGGAAGTATCGCGTCCCTTTGATGATGTCCTCACCGAAGTTGCAGGGCTTGCCGCACAAGGCGTTAAAGAAATCGTACTGCTGGGTCAAAACGTGAATGCCTACGTAGGCAAGATGGGTAGCAGTAATGAGCTTGCCGATTTTGCGCTTTTGATTGAATACATCGCCGAGATACCCGGAGTTGAGCGCATTCGCTTTACTACCAGCCACCCCAAAGAATTTACGCAACGCCTGATTGATGTGTATGCAAAAGTACCCAAATTAGTTAGTCACCTGCATCTGCCGGTGCAGCACGCCTCTGATTCGGTTTTATCGGCGATGAAGCGCGGCTATACTGCCTTGGAATTCAAGAGCATCATCCGCCGCATGCGTGCGGTACGCCCCGACCTTTGCCTTTCCAGTGATTTTATTGTCGGTTTCCCCGGGGAAACGGAAGCTGATTTTGAAAAGCTTTTAGCCTTAGTCGCCGAATTGCAATTTGATAATAGTTATTGCTTTATCTTCAGCCCTCGCCCTGGCACCCCAGCAGCCAATCTGGCGGACGACACCCCATATGCGGTCAAACTCAAACGCCTGCAGACCTTATTGGCATTAATTGATACTCTGGCAGAGCGGATTAGCAAAGCAATGCTGGGCAAAGAAGAGCGCGTGCTGATTGAAGGCATCGCCAAAGACGGCATTAACTTACAAGGCCGTACTGAGAACAACCGCGTGATTCATATTCCAGCGGCTATTTCGGAGATGGATTCCTTAATCGGGACGATGATGGAGATTCGCATCACGGAAGTATTGGCGCATACCCTGCGTGGTGAGCGTGTCAACGCACTCGTACATTAATTTTTATGCCCACTAATAGCGCCCCATCTAAAGTGAAATCCTGCGCTGTCGAGATTCAATACGCCAGTCCTGCACTCGAGAAAAAAGTGAGCGCATTGGCCTCGAGCGCCCTCATAAAAAAATGGGTCCGTGCGAGCGTTAATCGCCCTGGCAATCTAACGGTGCGTTTTGTGAATCGCGCCGAAGGGCAAGCGCTCAATAGCCAATTTAGAACGAAGCCCTACGCCACGAATGTGCTTACCTTCACGTATGAAATTAGTCAACATGAGCTGGCGGCCGATATCGTGCTGTGCATGCCGGTTGTCACCAGTGAAGCGCGCGACCAAGGTAAAGCAGTCAAGGCCCACTTAGCGCATCTCGTAGTACATGGTTGCCTGCATGCCGCTGGCCTTGACCACATGACGCCGCGCGAAGCCAAGGCAATGGAAGCGCGTGAGGTAGCTATCCTGAAAACCCTAGGTTTTTCAGACCCTTACGCCTGATCTTGGGCCTACTTTTTTAGTTGACATTGTTCTACGCTATTCTGTTTGTATGCCTGACCCCGATAAATCGCTGCTAGACCGCCTTGCTGAATTTCTAACGCCACAACCCACCAGCGCAACGGAGCGACGCCAGGAATTAATTGAAACCTTGCGTGCCGCCCAGACAGAGGGTTTCATTGATGCAGATGCCCTTTCGATGATTGAGGGGGTTTTTCAAGTCGGTGAATTATGTGCCCGGGATATCCTCGTTCCACGCGGGCAAATCGACTGGATTGATATCGACTCCTCGGTCGAAGAAGTGATTCAAACCGTTATATCCGCAGCTCACTCGCGCTACCCTGTGTATGAAGGCAGCAAAGACACCGTCCTTGGCATCTTGCTTGCCAAAGACTTATTACGCCATGCCAGTGAAGCAAACTTTCAATTGCGTGATTGGTTAAGGCCTGCCGTCTTTATTCCAGAATCAAAGCGCCTGAGTGTCTTGTTGCGGGATTTTCGCGATAACCGCAATCATTTGGCCGTAGTGGTGGATGAGTACAGCAATGTAGCTGGCATCATCACGATTGAAGACGTGCTCGAGCAAATTGTTGGTGATATTGAGGATGAGCACGACATTGATGAGGATGCCGATAACGTTCTGCTACTGGCCAATGGTGATACCCGCCTCAAAGGCATTACCGAGCTCGAGCAACTGAATGCAGCCTTAGGCACGCAGTTTGATGACGATGAAGTGGAAACCGTAGCGGGTTTAATTACCCACCATTTAGGTCGCGTGCCTAAACTGGGTGAACGTGTGCGGATTGAGGGCATCGAGTTTGAAGTGCAGCGCGCCGATCCGCGGCAAATTCATGTATTGCTAGCAAGGCGCTTGGCATCTGACATGCCCGCATCAAGGTAAGGTAAGCCTTGATTAGTCAGGGCGCGCTTGGCGTTACTCGCTTCACACACTGGCTCTACTGCATTGCCCTTGGCATTGGCGTTTCCATTGCGGGCGAGCTCCCTTGGGGCGGCTGGTTGCAAATACCGTTGCTTAGCCTCTTGTGGTGGCGGCTCTCTTTAATCAATACAGTTCAATTTCTGCCGCACTTTGCCGGTGGTTTTTTGTTTGGCCTTGCTTACTTTATCGTTGGTCTGTGGTGGATTTTCATTAGCTTGCATGATATCGGCGGCATGAATGCTGCCTTATCGGTTGCTGCTGTGGTTTTACTTTCCGCCTACATGGCCCTCTTTTTTGGCTTTGCCAGCGCCCTCGGTACAAAGCTACAGCATCAAAATATTCTCCTGAACAGCACCAACATGGCAGCGGCTTGGGTTTTCATGGAGTACCTCCGCGGCCAACTCTTTACTGGCTTTCCGTGGGTCGGCTTTGCCGAGGCTCAAGTCAATGGCCCCTTTGCAGCGATTGCACCACTGCTAGGTGGCTTAGGGTCTACCTTTTTGGTGATATGGGCATCGATGCAGTTAAGCAAATGGCGTCAATCGCTAGTGCGCATCACTATTCCGATTGGATTGGCGTTGGTGTTGATGCTGGGCCTCAGTCAATTGCGGTTTACCGAGGCGATTGGCAGCCCCATCAGCATTCGTTTGATTCAAGGTAATTTTGAGCAGCGCTTAAGCTGGAATCCCAGTGCGATTCAACAACAAATTCGCTTTTACAGTACGGCAATTGAGCAGCAAGCGGCAGATCTGATCGTAACCCCAGAAACAGCGTTTCCATGGCCCGGAAAAGACTTACCAAGCGAATCCCTACCTAAACTTAGGGCATTTGTTCAAGCAAGCCACAGCAATGTCTTACTCGGAATTATCGGCGTTGTAGCAAAGGCTAATGGGGATTTACGTTACTCCAACCGCGCGCTGGGCTTTTCGCCATCGCTTAGTGAGCTCTACTACTACGACAAATCCCATTTAGTTCCCTTTGGGGAATTTATTCCACCCGGTTTTCAGTGGTTTGTGGATGCATTTAAAGTACCCCTCAGTGATTTTGCTAGAGGCAGTATGTCGCAGCCGCCGTTTCAAATTGAGCGACTTGGTCAAAATAGCATTGGCGCTGCCATCACTATTTGTTACGAAGATGTATTTGGTAATGAGTTGGCCAGTCGAATACGCCGTAGTGAAGCTCCCGTAAATCTCTTAATCAATATGACCAACTTGGCCTGGTTTGGTCGGTCCCAAGCGCCCAGCCAACAATTGCGTCTGTCGCAAATGCGTTCGATCGAAACAGGGCTTCCCGGCATTCGCTCCACCAATACCGGCATTACTGCCGTCATTGCTTCAGATGGGCGTGTACTCCATCAGTTGCCACAATTTACGCAAGCGACCTTAAGCGCTTCGGTGCAAGGCTTTACAGGTAAAACCCCGTTTGTGGTCTGGGGAAATTGGCCTATTTTGAGTTTTGTCAGTTTCCTCCTGGCATTTGCCTTGCTACAACGGCGCCGGTTTTAGGAAAACTCCCGCAATTGGCAGGTAAAATCAATCACTTAGATCGATTGGTTCTGGCTCACTATGCTTACATTTCAGCAAATTATTCTCACGCTTCAAAACTATTGGGATAAACAAGGTTGCGCCTTATTGCAGCCAATTGACTTAGAGGTGGGTGCAGGTACATCCCACACCGCTACTTTTTTAAGGGCCATTGGTCCAGAGCCCTGGAAGGCAGCCTATGTGCAACCCTCCCGCAGACCAAAAGATGGGCGCTACGGCGAAAATCCAAACCGCCTCCAACACTATTACCAGTATCAGGTTGTGCTCAAGCCAGCCCCGGATGACATTCTCGAACTCTATTTGGGATCACTTAGCGCCTTAGGTTTAGACCTAAAACAAAACGACATTCGTTTTGTCGAGGACGACTGGGAAAACCCAACCTTGGGTGCCTGGGGATTGGGCTGGGAAGTCTGGCTCAACGGTATGGAAGTGACGCAATTTACCTACTTCCAGCAAGTGGGTGGAATTGATTGCAAGCCCGTCTTGGGCGAGATTACCTACGGCATTGAGCGCCTTGCGATGTATTTGCAAAATTGCTCGAACGTCTACGATCTGGTGTGGACCGATGGCGTGACGTATGGCGACGTGTACCACCAGAATGAAGTGGAGCAGTCGCGTTACAACTTTGAATACTCGAATACTGAAATGCTCTTTACGAATTTCAGCAACTACGAGAGCGAAGCCAAACGCTTAATGGAAGTACCGCTTGCCCTGCCTGCCTATGAAATGGTGCTCAAAGCTGCCCATACGTTTAACTTGCTCGATGCCCGCGGTGCTATATCCGTCACCGAACGGGCTGCCTATATCGGCCGTATTCGTACCCTCTCTCGCTTGGTAGCACAGGCATACCTTGAATCCCGTGAGCAATTGGGTTTCCCAATGTGCCAACAGCATGTCACTGCGTAAGGTTTTATTGTGAGCACACCTTCCTCTCCATCCTCCGCTGCAACGCTTTTAATTGAATTATTCACAGAAGAGCTGCCACCAAAGTCCCTTCGCAAACTCGGCGATGCCTTTGCTGCATCGCTATCAGACTCCGTAAAGGCAGCTGGCTTAAGCACTTCTGAATCCATCACGACCAGCTTTGCAAGCCCACGCCGTTTAGCAGTACAGATTACCCATGTGTTGAGTAAAGCAGCAGACTTTCCAGTACGCGAAAAAGTATTACCGGTCAGCGTTGCATTTGATGCAGATGGCAAACCAACGCCACCCTTGTTAAAAAAACTCAGCGCATTAGGCTATCCTGATATCGACATCGCTAGCTTGGAGCGATCGGGGCAAGACAAAAATGAAGCACTCTATTTAAATGTACAAGCCCGTGGTGCCGTTCTTCAAGATACCGTGCAGACTGCCATCGTGCATGCCCTGCAAACGTTACCGATAGCAAAAATGATGCACTACCAAGTGAAGCAGGCAGACGGAACCTTGGAAGACGTTCAATTTGCCCGCCCAGCGCATCGCATCGTAGCATTGCATGGCAGCACTCCACTGCAGATTCATGCACTAGGCATTCATGCTGCAAATCAAACTGAAGGGCACCGTTTTTTAGCCCCTAACGTTTTAACGATTGCCCATGCCGATCAGTACGCTGCCGAGCTACTCCAAAACAAAGTCATGGCGAACTTCAATGAGCGCCGCGCCCATATAGAAACTGAGCTCCTCAAAGCAGCTAGTGGCGATACCGTTTTAATGCCCAGCAATTTACTGGATGAAGTAACGGCATTGGTTGAGTGGCCTACAGTCTATGCCTGCCATTTTGATGCGGAATTTTTAGAGGTTCCACAGGAGTGCTTAATTCTGACGATGCAAACCAATCAGAAGTACTTTGCTCTAACCGATAGCGCAGGAAAGCTTCGCAATCGCTTTTTGATCGTATCGAACATCGAAACGACCACCCCGCAATCCATCATTCAAGGCAATGAGCGCGTCGTGCGCCCCCGCTTATCGGATGCGCGGTTTTTCTTTCAGCAAGATCAAAAAAGGCCGCTGGCATCGCGCGTTCCTGATTTAGACAAGGTGGTTTACCACAATCAATTGGGAACGCAACTTGAGCGCACCAAGCGGGTTGGTGCAATCGCAACCGCCATCGCAAGTGAGTTGCAAAGTAAAGGCACTAAAGTTGATCCAAAACACGTAGCCCGCGCTGCCGAGTTAGCCAAAACGGATTTACTCACCGACATGGTGGGTGAGTTTCCTGAACTGCAAGGCATCATGGGTAGCTACTATGCCCAGCACGATGGCGAGGACACCGACGTTGCTGCGGCATGCAGTGAACATTACCAGCCGCGCTTTGCTGGAGATGTGCTTCCGAGCAGTATGACGGGCACGGTATTGGCCATTGCTGACAAGCTCGAAACCTTAGTGGGTATCTGGGGTGTTGGCCTCGCTCCCACTGGGGATAAAGATCCCTACGCCTTACGCCGCCATGCATTGGGTGTTTGCAGACTGCTACTCGAGAAGAATTTACCGTGCAGTCTGCCTGAGCTCATCGAGCTGGCTCGCGGGCAATTTAAGCAGGCTGGCGTGCAAGAAAAAGCCGATGCGGCTGCAATGTATGCATTTGTAATCGACCGTTTGCGCGCCTATTTGCGCGATCAAACCGAGGCCGGTAAGCCATTTACTACTGCCGAAATCGATGCGGTACTCAGTCAGCATCCTGCACAGCTCAATGATCTAATGGATCGGCTGCGTGCAGTGCGGGAATTTAATGCCTTGCCTGAATCAGCCCAATTGGCTGCAGCCAATAAACGCATCAGTAATATTCTGAAAAAAACCACGACGCCTATTCCTGCGCAGTGCTCGGCGGCGGCTTTACAACTTCCGGCAGAAATTACCTTGCATGGGGCTTTGCAAAAGGCCATTCCACTTCTGACTAGCGCCTATACCCAACGCCAGTTTGTTACCTTACTTCGCACGCTGGTTGATTTGAGTCAGCCAATTGATCAGTTTTTTGCCGATGTCATGGTGATGGATCCAGATCCGACTCTGCGCGATAACCGCTTGGCTTTGTTGCAACAACTCCACCACCAAATGAATTTAGTTGCCGATCTTGGCACCTTGGCATGAGCTCCAGCGCCTCTAAATTAGTTATTCTTGACCGTGATGGCGTGATTAATATTGATAGTGATCAATACGTTAAATCGGCTGATGAATGGATTCCTCTTCCGGGGAGCTTAGAGGCAATTGCTGAACTTAATCAAGCCGGTTTTCAAGTAACGGTAGCGACCAACCAATCGGGTTTGGCCAGAGGCTTATTTACGATCAATGACCTGCATGCCATGCATCAAAAAATGATGGATCTATTGGCCCCCATGGGTGGTCGCGTGGATAGTATTTTCTTTTGCCCCCACGTCGATGCAGACCAGTGCGGTTGCCGCAAGCCATTACCGGGCCTAATGCGTGACATTGCATCCCGCTACCGTAAAACAGACTCCGCCATGCCCCTGACTGGCGTGCCGATTGTTGGCGACTCCTTGCGTGACTTAGAGGCCGCCACTGTTTTAGGTGCAAGCCCCCATTTGGTTCGCACGGGTAAAGGTCAAAAGACGGTGGACGCAGGCATATTGCCAGCTGGTACCGTAGTGCATGCCGATTTAATGGCATTTACTAAATCCCTGTTGGGGTCTGCCTCAAATACATGATTTACCTTACCTCCACCCTCTTTGCCCTTTTTTTACTGGTGTTCACGCCGATCTGGGCAATCATTTGCCTGACGGTATTTCCGTTTATGCGCAGTGAAACCCGCTACCGTTTTGTAAGTGGCTGGAATAAAACTGTCCTCTGGGTTCTCAAATGGCTATGCGGTATTCGCTATGAAATTCGGGGCATGAAATATATGTTGGGAGCGCTTGACCAACCCATCATCATTCTTAGCAAACACCAATCGGCCTGGGAAACCATTGCTTACATTGCTCTATTCCCTAAGCAGCTATGTTATGTATTCAAGCGGGAGTTGCTGTGGATTCCGTTCTTTGGTTGGGTCATGGCTGCGCTCAAAATGATTCACATTAATCGCGATAACCGCGAGACCGCCGCCCTTTCAGTAGCAAGTCAGGGTCGAGCACGGCTGAAAGAAGGCAAATGGATCATGCTCTTTCCAGAAGGTACACGTACTGCAGTTGGATCCCATAAGCCCTATTTAAAGGGAGGGGCACGATTAGCTACTGCTACTGGCGCTGCGGTCATTCCGGTGGCACACAATGCGGGCCGGGTTTGGCCACGCAATCGCTTTTTAAAGTATCCAGGATTGGTCATTATTTCCATTGGCCCCGTGATTGCGTCCGAAGGCAAAACAGGCGGGCAGCTCAATAGCGCCGTTGAGTCCTGGATCGAAACCGAAATGCGGGTCATTGATCCCAGCGCCTACGAGGACGCAGCCAAGACGGAAGCCCATTCCAAGTAGCGTGCAACCGAAATGTCTTGCGCTCGCTTAGTCAACTCATCTTCCTGTAGCTGCAAACGCCCCAGGTAATCCTGCAGATTGGTGCGCAGCATCTTGCGCCTTTGTGCAAAAGCAGCTGCCACCACTTTTTCAAGTGCGCGCCACTCTGCAAGGGATGCATTGAAGTTACTCCGTGGAATCATGCGGACGATAGCAGAATTCACTTTAGGCTGTGGGTCAAATGCCTCTGGCGGCACATCCAGTAGTTTTTCTAAGTGGTAACGGGCTTGCAACATTACTGATAAGCGGCTGTATTCCGACGAACCGGCATCGGCCACCATGCGCTCAACTACTTCATCTTGCAACATAAATACCTGCTCATTTATTTCGCTTGCAGCATCCACCAAATGAAACAGTAGTGGCGATGAAATGTTGTAGGGCAAATTACCAACGACTTTGATCTGTTTTGCGCCACCGGCTTTTTTTGTACGCGCCCATCCCAGAAAATCAAAGTTCAGGGCATCACCCTCAGTAATGGTTAAACCCGGTAAATCCTGCTTGCGCCAATAAGCCACTAAATCACGATCAATCTCGAGTAAGTCCAAGCTCTCTAGGTTAGCCAATAAAGGCTTAGTTAGCGCACCAAGACCTGGGCCGATTTCTAAAATTGCAGCATCGCTAGCAGGCCCAATCAAATTTACAATCGCATGAATGATGCCCTCATCAATCAGAAAGTTTTGGCCAAAGCGTTTACGCGCCTGATGCATGGGCTAAGGTAGCCTTTCGATGCTGGGCAAGCTGAAATGCAAGGCGAATGGCCTCAAGCATGCTACCCGCGTCAGCCACTCCCTTACCCGCAATATCCAGTGCAGTGCCGTGATCTACCGATGTACGAATAATCGGCAACCCAAGGGTGACGTTTACGCCAGTATTAAAAGTAACAAATTTAAATGGAGCCAAGCCTTGATCATGGTACATCGCTAAATACGCATCCACTTGATCGAGCGATCGCAAATCAAATAGGGTGTCTCCCGGAAAAGGCCCCTCTACTCGAATACCAGCCTGTTGTGCCTGTGAGATTGCTGGCTCTATTGTTGTACTTTCTTCTGAGCCCAAATAGCCACCCTCGCCTGCATGGGGGTTGAGGCCAGCCACCAAAATTCGTGGCTGAGCAATACCAAATTGATTTTTCAAACCGGCGTGCAGAATTTGAATCGTCTCAAGCACTGACTTGACCGTGATCTGCGCTGAAACTAAAGCAAGCGGTACATGGATGGTTGTGAGAGCAACACGCAATGGCAAGCCGCGCTGCAGACCCATTAAACCAGCAGGCAAGTTGGCACACAACAGCATCACTACGCGCTCTACTCCACATGCGGCTGCCAGATACTCTGTGTGCCCCGTAAAGGCAATGCCAGATTGGTTAACAATTCCCTTGTGCACAGGGGCAGTTACCATGGCCTGAAAACGATTCGCCTGACAGCCAGCTATTGCGGCATCAAGTGTAGCCAGTACATAGGCTGCATTATTTACATCGAGCAGGCCTGAAACAGCTGGCTTGTTCAACTTCACTGACTCAATCTGCAAGCGCGGGTGCCTTACACCTTCGTCAAAAAGGGTCGGATCACCAATCAATGTAATGTGGGCATCTGCCTTCTCTTGCAAAAACATTTGAGCTGCTTGAGCTGATACCTCAGGACCAATACCAGCCGGCTCACCCGTTGTAAGGACTAAATCAACGCGTGACATTGTCTAAGTTAAGAATACGCACCGTCGCTGTATCGCGTAATTGACGCAGCCAATCTTGATAGAGCTGCTCAAACTTACGTTCACGTATGGCAGCCCGTGCGAATTCGCGCTGCTTTTCTAATGTGAGCTGAGCCTCCCGGCGCTCAAGTACTTGAATTAAGTGCCAACCAAACTCGGTCTTCACTGGATTACTTACTTCCCCGATTTGCAATCGATTCATAGCGGATTCAAACTCGGGCACCAGTTGACCGGGTGACATCCAGCCCAGTACGCCGCCGTTGGCCGCAGAGCCATCCTCAGAATGCTTCTTTGCTAAATCCCCAAAATCAGCCGCCTTGGCACGAACTTGATCACGGTATCCAGACAAACGCCGCTCCGCATCGGCATCCGTTAGTCCGGCCCGATTACGTAAGAGGATATGGCGCGCATTGGTTTCTGTGATCGTAATGTTTTTTGGTGTGGTGTCTACCACCGCATCGGGAATTGGGGCTTGGCTTGCTGCCATCACTACTCGGCGATCTAAGACTTTAAGTACATGAAAACCGGCTGGGCTTTTTACAACCCCATTGGCCAGCTGTCCAGAACCAATGTTACGAACCGCCTCAAGAAAGAGCTGGGGTAATCGGTCTGGTGTGCGATAGCCTAAATTCTGGAATTTAATGCGGGGGTTTTCTTTTGCCGCCTTTGCGCCAAGCTGCAAGAAATCCACATCGCCGCGTGCTTCCCGTAACAAGGCTTCGGCTTGTTTACGCGCTTCCGCAATAGTGCCCGGTCCCGCATTCGTATCGACGGGAATAAAAATTTGGGCAACATCTAATTCCTCTTGGCCACCTGCTACCGACGCATTTGCTGCTGGGGCATTCATGGCCCGATTGCGATCGCTAATGTAATTATCGACTTCCGCATCGGAGATTTTAATTTGCGAATCGACTTCACGCTCCCGAAAGCGCGTAACAATGACGTCCTCTCGCAGCATTTCACGATAGCGCTCAAAACTCGATCCCGATTTCTTGATGGTTGCCCGAAATTCCGCCATACTTAACTTATTTCGGGCAGCAATGTCAGCAATGATTTTATCGAGCTCGGCATTGGTAACGCTGATGCCGTTTTGTTCAGCATCTTGCAATTGAATTTTTTCTACAATCAAGCGCTCTAATACTTGCTTGCGCAAGGTTTCTTTATCGGGCATCGCTGCACCGCCACCCTGTTTTGTAATTGTTGCCACGCGATCATCAATTTCTTTACGAGTGACGTAACCGGTATTGACTACAGCAGCGACACCATCAATATCCCGTATTTTGCTATCAGGCGCTTTTACAGGCGCCTTGGATTGGGCGTAACTTGGGGATGCCGCTGCAACACAGGCAAGCAAAAAAAGGGGGTAAATAAATTTAATGCTTCGGTTCATGCAAGACGTCATTGGTAGTTCTCATAAATTGAGGGCGGCAATGTTCTGGTAGTTGGCATGTATCCTGGAACATTTAACCTCATGATATCAACTGGATTGCTGCCGGCGGCACCAAATCCCCTAAATTCAATTTGAAAAAGTACCTGGGTTGTAGTGATTTGGGTGGTATTACGAACCTGAGAATAAGCAAATCGTCCGGTCCAGCAGTCTTCTTTGTATTCCAAAGCCGCCAGTAAATTAAGGGTATTCATGGTGAGGGCGTCGTATCCCCAGCGACCTAACGTGGAAATTTTGCGGGTTATTGGCCACTGCCCAGAAATATTGTATTGATCGGTGGTGGTGACACCTGGCGTTCCTGCTAAATTATTTTCAGGCGAAGCTAGTACGGGCGGACTCCAAACATTACGATAGCCAAAATTAAGGCTTCTGCCCATGGTGGGTCTCCAGCTACCCCCAACCGTGGTCTGAACAAGGCGATTGAGCTGAGTGTTGTACTGGCCGAATACATCCACATTAAAGTTTCCCATCAGTCGAACCGAGCCAGCGCCCAAGGTATCAGAGTATGTGGTGGGATTTTGTATCGTGTTCGTCAAACCTACCCGCTGCCCACTGAAATCCTGGCGCTGCGCTAAGGTCACATTAGCTCGCTCTGCCCCAGTTCCAGCTTCAATCATACGGCTGGTCACGCCCATGGTTAGCTTATTGTTATCGGCTATACGGTCATTACCCACAAAGGTATTTTCACTGAAGATTTGGGTGATACCAAAACCGGCATTGGCAGTATCAAACAAGGGGGTAGACGATTGGTCTTGAAATGGGGTGTAGACGTAAAACGCGCGGGGCTCCATCGTCACTAGCATGTCCCGACCAAAAAAGCCTTTGAGCTCAGCGGCTTCGCGTTCAAATGCCAAACCCGAATCCAAACTTAAGGTGGGTATGGTAAAGCCCTGTGCCGGCGCATAACCAGGTACAAAAGCAGTGGCATTGTAATTATTCGACTGCACACTCAGCTTAGGCTTGATGTAGTAACCGGGGGCTATGGTTGGCATACCAACTGCTGCCTTGACTACCGTTCGGTCGGCTTGACTAAAAACACCCGGTGCAGTAGCCGCTAAATTGCCGCCAATGTTATAAGCAAAACGGGTGAAATCACTCGAGAAACTCACCTGCGGGCCCGTGGGCAAACTAACAAATTGCTGACTTCGATCGGAATTCAGTAAGGCGTTTTGACTGTTGTATGCCGCAACAACTTGTGGCAATACGTTATACGGCGATTGCACTGTGACCGTAGGATCAGGCTGCAAGGTCTGGAAGGTCATTGCCCTTGCCGAAACATTCCAGCCATTTACTAAGGATGTAGTTCCCACCTCTTGTCTAAATTGATTGGTGATACCACCAGCCAAGCCCCTTGAAAAATCGATTGGGTATAAATTATCCGAGACCCGCGCAATATTTGCATACCCATTCCAATTAGGCGCAATGCTTTGGCGCTGCTGCCAATCGTACTTCCAACGATCGCGCCCGAGTATTTTGTCGTAAGGCAAAAATTCCGCCGCTACGGTACCGGAATATTTTGGATCAATGTAGCGATATGAGCCGCCCAATTGGGTGCCACGAAACGACATATAACGCGGCATTATTAACAGATCGCGATTGGGCGCAATATTAAAATAATAAGGCTGAGTTACATCAAAGCCATTATTCGATCCATAGCCCGCGATCGGCGCAAGCAAACCCGAGCGCCGCTGATTGGAGACTGGCAAACTAAAGTAAGGTGTATATGCAATCGGTACATCAAAGAATCGCATCACCCCATTGGTACCCGTCATCTCTTTTTGTTCGTTATCAACTTCCATGCGGTCTGCTGTGAAATACCAATCCAAGTTATCGGGCGAACAGGTCGAATACGTTCCCTTATCAAACACAAAAACATCGGATGATTGAATCGTTAATTTTTTCGCTTTACCACTCGAGCGGTTGTCACGCATTTCGTAGCTCGGCTCTTGCATCTCCCCTTGCCGGGCATCGACTTTGAAGCTAGCCTTAGGGCCCCGAAAGGTGGAGTTGCCTTTAATCATCTCAACATTACCGATTAAATCGGCAACATCTGTATCGGGGTGATACATAATTTCATCGGCCTTGATAACGGTATCGTTTCGTCGAATTTGAGCCCGGCCCTTTAATTTCATTTCACGATCAACAATGCCTTGAATCGAATCACTAAAGGTGAACGTTAACGCTTGGTTATCCGAAATGGGTTTTCCAACTCGCAATTGATCGTCCAACTTTAAAACACTGACATTACCGCGGTCGGGAATCAAGACAAAATTGGCGTTATTGCGCGGTGAGGATGGGAGGCTTGAGGCCGGCGCCTGAGCGAATGCTGTCGTTGAAAAATACAGCCAAAAACACCCCATCGTTAGTCGTAAAAATGGGGTAAAAATAAGGGGGGCGCAAAGGCCAGCGCGACGGCGATAATGGCTCATAAATGCAGACCCACTTATTATACGAATCGATATGCCCATTAACCGCCTAGATACCCTTTGCCACTGGCTACAAGGCCTGCCTCCCAGCTGGAAGCTTGACCTGTCATCGCTTGTGCCCGCATCCGCCGATGCCAGCTTTCGGCGCTATTTTCGGCTCCATAGCCAAAATGCCTTGTATCCCACCCTCATTGTGATGGATGCGCCCCCGCAATCGGAGCCGGTTGAGCCCTTTATTGCGATCGCCGAATTACTGCAGCATGCAGGACTGCATGTACCCCATGTTCTAGAAAAAAATACAGCCGATGGGTTTTTGCTGCTAAGCGATTTGGGGTCCACCACCTACCTGACAGCACTCACCAATTCCAAAGCAGATGCGCTGTATAGCGATGCAATCGATGCGCTAGTGGCAATGCAATTAGCAAGCCAGCCTGGCGTATTAGCGGATTATTCAGAAGCGTTATTGCAACGCGAATTAGATCTATTGCCCGAGTGGTATTTAAAAAAGCATTTGCAATTTGAACTTACTGCAGATGAAGAAAAATACATGCGCAATGCATTTGGTTTGATCCTAAAAAATAATCTTGCCCAGCCACAGGTTTATGTCCACCGGGATTTTCATTCGCGTAACCTGATGTGCACTGAAACAAAAAATCCGGGAATCTTGGATTTTCAGGATGCGGTATATGGACCGATTACTTACGATGCTGCATCCCTGTGGCGCGATGCTTACATAGAGTGGTCTGAAGAACAGGTGATTGACTGGGTTGCGCGCTATTGGGAGTTAGGTCGTAAAAAAGGTTTGCCAGTGCACGCTGATTTTGGCGAGTTCTACCGTGACTTTGAGTGGATGGGTTTGCAACGCCACATCAAGGTATTAGGAATTTTTGCGCGCCTGTATCACCGCGATGGCAAAGATGGTTATCTCAAGGATATTCCACTGGTATTGAAATACACTCTTGCTACTGCTAATCGTTACATTGAATTAAAACCACTGGCCAGAATATTAGAGCGTGCTAATGGCATCAGCTCGATAAAGTAATGCAGCCTATTTACAAATCACCCACACCAAATCCATTGCCTTGTTTTTTGTTGGCCGCAGGGCGTGGGGAACGCATGCGCCCGCTGACGGATACCACACCAAAGCCGCTCCTGCAGATTCAGGGCAAGTCATTATTGCAATGGCACATTGAAGCATTGGTAGCCGCAAACATTAATCGGGCCGTCATTAACCATGCGTGGCTCGGCGAGCAAATCGAGTTGGCTTTGGGTGATGGCGCAAAGTGGGGAATGCAAATCCAGTACTCACCGGAGGAAACTGCACTTGAGACCGCCGGGGGCATCCGTCAGGCACTGCCGTTAATCAATCCCGAGCCCTACTTTTTGGTGATCAATGGCGATGTGTTTTGTCCTGGCTTCCCCATTGCTGCATTCACAAGCCGCTTTCAAGCGCATCTTAATAGTGGGACTAAGCCGCTTGCCTATTTAGCGCTGGTGCCCAACCCCCCACAGCACCCGGAGGGCGATTTTTACCTGCAAGGGGATCGTGTCAGCGACAAGCCAATCACCCCCCAGTTGCAGGAAACAAAACTGACCTTTTCTGGCATTGGCATTTATCACCAATCCCTGTTTAAAGACCTACAGCCGGGTAAGGCTGCAAAATTAGCCCCTTTGCTTCGCTCAGCTATGGCCGAAAATCACGTCTTCGGTGAAAAATATACCGGTCCATGGCACGATGTAGGAACGCCACAGCGTTTACACGAGTTAAATCAATCTTATGACCTCAATTAACCCCCCCGTTTTTCAGACGGAATTCTACCGCCAACGTCGCGCCCAGCTGGCTGGACGCATTCGTGAACAGTCTGGTGGTGGAGTCGCCATCCTCTCCACAGCACCAGAGCAACTGCGCAATCGCGATAGTGAATTCCCCTATCGGCATGACAGTGATTTCTTTTACCTGACTGGATTTGATGAGCCGGGTGCCACCCTGGTTTTGCAAGTTGACCGTAATACCGTTGTAGCGCACCTCTTTTGCCGCCCTAAAGATGCTGAACGTGAAATCTGGGATGGCTTGCGTTTAGGGCCAGAAGCCGCTCCAGATTATCTGGGGATAGACCGTGCTTACCCCAATATTGAATTAGATCAGGAGTTACCCAAGCTGCTGGCCGATCAAATGACGCTGTACATTCGCTTAGCCAGCAGTGCTGAAACCGATCGCCGCATACGCCATTGGATTGATCGCGTTCGCGGCCAAGCGCGCGCTGGAGTTAGTGCCCCATCGGAGTTTCGTGACATTGAAGCACTCGTTCATGAGATGCGTCTCTTTAAAGATCCAAGCGAAATTGAAACCATGCGGCGTGCCGCAGCGATTTCTGCAGAAGCGCATTTGCGTGCGATGCGCACCTGCCGACCCGGCCAACGCGAATACCAAATTGAGGCTGAGTTATTGCACGCGTTTCGTCACAGCGGCGCACAAAGTGTGGCCTATAACAGCATCGTTGCTGCTGGCGCCAATGCCTGCATCTTGCATTACCGTGCCAGCGCTGCCGAACTGCAATCCGGGGATTTATGCTTAATTGATGCTGGCTGTGAACTCGATGGCTATGCCTCTGATATAACGCGCACTTTTCCAATTAATGGGCGCTACTCAGCGGCTCAGCGGGCACTGTATGACATCACCTTAGCTGCACAAGAAGCAGCCGTTGATGCCACCAAACCTGGCAATACCTTTATGCAGCCCCACGATGCTGCGGTACGCGTCTTAACGCAGGGCATGTTGGATGAAAAACTCCTTTCATTGCATCAATTGGGCTCCGTCAACAATGCCATCGAAACGGGGGCTTACCGCCGTTTCTACATGCACCGGACAAGCCATTGGCTGGGTATGGACGTACACGATGTCGGATCCTATCGCGAAGCAAGTACCAGCAATACCCCTGAAAAGCCTTGGCGTATTCTTCAGGAAAATATGCTGTTAACCATCGAGCCCGGCTTGTATGTTCGCCCCGCAGACGATGTGCCAGAGGCATTTTGGAATATCGGCATTCGGATTGAAGACGATGCCCTAGTAACCAAAAATGGATGCGACTTGATTTCCAGAGGCGTCCCCGTCAAGGCCACTGAAATCGAAGCAGTGATGCGCGGCTAAGCATGTCTTTATCGAATACCTCTGTAGATGTACAAATCATCGGTGGTGGCCCCGTGGGTTTGGCATGCGCCGCATGGTGCTTGCAAAAATTTCCAGAGCTCTCGCTCCATCTAGTTGATCGCAATCCACAAAACGATAGTGACATTGTTGCCAGCGATACCCGGGGCATTGCCCTATCCCACGGCAGCAAGTTACTGCTGGATACGATTCAGGCATGGCCCACTGATTCGTGCGCAATCCATTCGGTGCACGTATCGCATGTCGGTCAGTTTGGTCGCGCACGGATGACCCGCGATGAATTGGATCAAGAGGCTCTCGGCCATATTGTGCGTTACCGCGGCATTCACCTTGCCCTCAGAGAGTCCCTACGTCAATTGAAAAAAAGTGCGCCCCACTTTGTTTGGCAACATACCAGCCTCGATGGAGATCAGGATCATTCCACTGCCCGCTGTATTGTGCATGCCGAAGGTGGCCTCTTTACCCAGCAAAACTGGGTCGAGTCGGGTCGCGACTACCAGCAATCGGCCTTGGTTGGTCTGGTTGAAGTTGAACATGCTCAGCCTCACCATGCATGGGAGCGCTTTACTAGTGAAGGTCCATTGGCCTTACTGCCTAGCCATCACGGCAATAATGTACTCAATATGGTGTGGTGCAGCTCACCAGCCACCGCAGAAAGACTGAATGGAATTTCAGACGCCGACTTTTTACACGAAATCCAATCGACCTTTGGTTCGCGCGTAGGCCAATTTAAATCGATTCGTGATCGCCGACTCTACCCATTGGGCCTGAACTACCGCAAAGACATCGTGCAAGGCAATGAAGTGTGGATTGGTAATGCAGCGCAAGCTCTCCACCCCGTTGCTGGTCAAGGCTTAAATCTCGGCTTGCGTGATGCCTACCTCTTAGCAGAACAACTCAGCGGTTTGTTTTCAAAGCAATCGCACTCTACTAAATCACGTAACGCGATTGATAATGCATTGCATGAATACAGCATCAGCAGGCATGCCGATCGAAAAGCAACGATTGGTATTACTGATTTTTTAGCGCGCGTATTTACCTCGCCGCTCACCCCGGTGATCGCAGCCCGTGGTACGGCACTGTCACTGTTGCAGTGGTTACCGCCCCTGAAAACGGGACTGGCGCGCCAAATGATGTTTGGTCGTCGATAGATAACATCCCTCTTTTTTTAAGCGCGTCCTAGTCAACTACTTTTTGCTTAAAAATTAGGCAGACTAGACTTCGCCTACGCTACAATGGAGTGCTTATTTATTGCAATATTCGCACGCACACCCCCATTGATGTTTCCATTGACGCCACGGCATTTATGAAAATCGGCCCGCACCAATTAGCCAATCGACTCTTCGTAGCCCCCATGGCTGGCGTGACCGATCGTCCATTTCGGCAGCTCTGCAAAAAACTAGGGGCAGGTTATGCAGTCTCTGAAATGGTCGCCTCCAACGCCCTGCTGTGGAATAGTGAAAAAACCCAGCGCCGCTCTAATCATCAAGGCGAATTCAAACCCATTGCAGTTCAAATTGCGGGCGCCGATCCGGCCATGATGGCTGCCGCCGCCAGGATCAATGTTGATCATGGTGCGCAAATCATTGACATCAATATGGGCTGCCCTGCCAAGAAAGTATGTAATGTAGCGGCAGGTTCTGCCTTATTGCGCGATGAGCCCTTAGTGCAACAGATCTTGGAAGCCGTGGTGAATGCTGTTGGCACCGGGCCAGATGCGGTACCGGTGACATTAAAAATACGCACCGGCTGGGACCGGGAGCATAAAAATGCGTTAGCGATTGCGAGCCTTGCAGAGCAATCGGGTATTAGCATGCTAACGGTGCATGGCCGCACCCGTGCTGATCTGTATCACGGCGAAGCCGAATATGAAACCATCACTGCCGTAAAGTCTGCAGTACGCATTCCGGTAGTAGCCAATGGCGATATTCATTCGCCTGAAAAAGCGGCATTTGTTTTAGAGCAGACCGGTGCGGATGCCATCATGATTGGCCGCGCTGCTCAAGGTCGTCCTTGGATATTTCGGGAAATTGATTATTACCTGAAAACCGGTAAAAAATTAGATGTTCCGGAAGTGGCTGAAATTCAGACCATCATGAATGCCCACTTAATTGACCACTACGCCTTTTATGGCGAATACATCGGGCTACGAACCGCCCGCAAGCATATTGGCTGGTATTGCAAAGGCTTACGTGACTCGCATGCCTTTCGCCAGCGCATGAATACCGCAGATGACTGCAAAACCCAATTGCAAATGGTGAATGATTTTTTTGATGAAATGAAATCCCATTCGGATCGCCTGTTGTTTTTAGAAGCTGCTTAAATAGACTGAGTTACACGATGCCTAATAAACACCCCATTAGTGAATGCGTTCAAACCCAATTGCAGCGCTATTTTGCCGACCTTAATGGCAACCCCCCCAATGATGTCTACCACATGGTTTTGAGCGTGGTGGAAAAACCCATGCTCGAAGTAGTAATGCAGCACGCCAAGCAAAATCAATCGCTGGCTGCCCAATACCTCGGTATTAATCGTAATACGCTCCATAAAAAGTTAACCGAACATCAACTGATTTAAAGCGCTGCTCTCATACCCATACTTTGAACGCCTACATACCATCATGATTCGCACCGCACTCTTATCTGTATCCGACAAAAAGGGTATTGTTCCTTTTGCCCAATCGCTACTTGCTTTGGGAGTCAAGTTAATTTCCACCGGCGGAACAGCCAAGCTCCTTGCGGAAAATGGCTTACCCGTTACCGAGGTAGCGTCCCTCACCCAGTTCCCAGAAATGCTTGATGGTCGAGTAAAGACCCTGCACCCAATGGTTCACGGAGGCCTACTTGCGCGCCGCGACTCCAAGGAGCATATGGATGCGATCGCGGCACAGGGCATTGCGCCGATTGATATGCTGGTTATCAATCTTTATCCCTTCAATCAAACCGTAGCAAAAGCCGATTGCTCTTTTGACGAAGCGGTTGAGAACATTGATATTGGCGGACCGGCGATGCTGCGTGCTGCAGCAAAAAACCATCAGGATGTGACGGTGCTGATTTCACCGGATGACTACGAGCCTATTTTGACCGAAATGAAGGCGCATCAGAATACGGTTTCGTATGAAAGCAATTTGCGCCTGGCCAAAAAAGTGTTTGCGCATACCGCTAAGTATGACGGCGCCATTGCAAACTACCTCTCCTCGCTGGGCGGCAATTTAGACCACGCTAGCCGCTCGCCCTTCCCAGAGACCCTGCACCTGGCCTTTACTAAAGTGCAGGAGATGCGCTACGGGGAGAACCCGCACCAATCGGCTGCGTTTTATCGTGATACGGCTAGCGTTGCAGGTGCTCTCGCCAATTACCATCAGATTCAGGGCAAAGAGCTGTCTTACAACAATATTGCCGATGCGGATGCCGCATGGGAATGCGTGAAGAGCTTTTCTGCCGATTCTGCTGCTGCAGCCTGCGTCATCATCAAACACGCCAATCCCTGTGGCGTCGCTACCGGTGTAAGCGGTCTTGAGGCCTATCAAAAAGCCTTTAAAACCGATCCGAGTTCTGCCTTTGGTGGGATCATTGCATTGAATGTGCCCTGCGATGGCACGATGGCCGAAGCGATCTCTAAGCAATTTGTTGAGGTGTTAATTGCACCCCACTTTACTGCCGAAGCAAAAGCCCTGTTTGCAAACAAGCAAAATGTGCGTTTACTCGAAATTCCACTCGGCTCGGAATTTAATGCATTCGATATGAAGCGTGTGGGTGGTGGTTTATTGGTGCAATCACCGGACTTTAAAAATGTCCTGCAATCCGAGCTACGTGTGGTCTCAAAACGCCAGCCGACCCCAACAGAGCTCACGGACATGATGTTCGCTTGGCGCGTTGCTAAGTTTGTCAAATCCAATGCCATTGTGTATTGCGCCAATGGTATGACTTTGGGTATTGGCGCTGGTCAAATGAGCCGGGTTGATTCGGCACGTATGGCCAGTATCAAGGCTGAAAACGCAGGTCTTAGTCTAGCCTCTTCGGCGGTTGCTAGTGATGCGTTTTTCCCGTTTCGGGATGGCTTGGATGTGGTGGTTTCTGCAGGCGCAAGCTGTGCGATCCAGCCAGGCGGCAGCATGCGCGATGAGGAAATCATCGCCGCTGCAAATGAGCATGGCATTACGATGGTCTTCACCGGCACCCGCCATTTCCGCCACTAGAACCAAACGGGCATTGACAGAAACCCATGCGCTGGATCGGAATTGACCCTGGACTTCGCACAACTGGCTTTGGCATCATTGATGTGGATGGCCAGAAAATGACCTACGTAGCCTCTGGAACAATCGAAAGCGGCGACCCCAAGAAAGGCCTTCCTGAGCGCCTAGGCACCTTGTATAACGGCGTTAAAGAAGTCTTAGACACTTACCATCCCGAATCGGCTGCGATTGAAGAGGTCTTTTTAAACGTCAATCCACGCTCTACCCTGATGCTAGGGCAAGCCAGGGGGTCGGTCATTGCTGCCCTCGTATCTGCCAAGCTTAGCGTGGCCGAATACAGCGCCCTGCGTGTCAAGCAGTCGATTGTCGGTACGGGGCGGGCTACCAAGCCGCAAGTGCAAGAAATGGTGAAGCGCTTACTGCGCTTAAGCCGCGCGCCCGGTAAAGATGCATCCGATGCATTGGGTGTCGCCATCTGCGCTGCACACCACTATCGCTTACCTGCAGCCCTCAAACCCAAGCCCTCAAGCAAAGAGTAAGATCACCCCATGATTGGACGCATTCAAGGTACTTTAATTGCTGTACATCCACCGCGCTTAGTGGTGGATTGCCATGGCGTTGGTTATGAAATTGATGTACCCATGAGCACCCTTTATCTATTACCTGGCATCAACCACACCATTACCTTGCTGACGCATTTTCAAGTGCGTGAAGACGCACAACAACTCTTTGGTTTTGGCACAGAATCCGAGCGCGAGGCCTTTCGGGCGCTGATTAAAATTAGTGGTGTTGGCTCGCGTACGGCGCTTGCCGTTTTATCCGGCATGAGTGTGAATGAACTGGCCCAAGCAATTGCCCTGCAAGAACCGGGTCGCTTCACCCAAGTTCCGGGGATTGGCAAAAAAACTGCCGAGCGCCTCTTGCTTGAACTCAAAGGAAAACTGGGTCCTGATTTAGGTCAAGGCGTGGGGGCAGCAGTAATTGCGCAGCCCAGCAGCGAAGTGCTGCAAGCATTGCTTTCCTTGGGATACTCTGAAAAGGAAGCACTTTTGGCAATTAAACAAATCAGTCCCGATGCCTCGGTATCAGAAGGCATTCGTCAGGGCTTAAAGTATTTATCCAAAGTGTAGATTGCACGAAACGAATACACTCTCATCATGGCCATACACACCGACGATTTAAGCGCTCTACCGGATGATCTTCCGGTTGAAGGAGATCGACTGGTTAGTGGCTCGGCAGGCAATGCAGAAGCTGTCTTTGAGCGCGCCTTACGGCCGCGCCAGCTCGATGAATACGTTGGCCAAACCAAAGCCCGCTCGCAGCTAGAAATCTTTATTAGCGCGACGCGTGCGCGCAATGAAGCGCTCGATCACGTCTTACTCTTTGGACCGCCTGGTTTAGGTAAAACGACATTGGCACATATCATTGCCCGCGAACTCGGTGTGAACTTGCGCCAAACCAGCGGCCCCGTACTCGATCGCCCAGGCGATCTAGCAGCCCTACTCACTAATTTAGAAGCGAACGACGTTCTCTTTATCGATGAGATTCATCGCTTATCACCCGTTGTAGAAGAGATTCTGTACCCTGCTCTAGAGGACTATGCGCTTGACATCATGATCGGCGAAGGTCCTGCCGCGCGCAGTGTGAAGCTGGATCTCAAACCCTTTACCTTAATTGGTGCTACGACACGTGCCGGCATGCTTACCAACCCATTGCGCGACCGTTTTGGTATTGTGGCGCGCCTGGAGTTTTATACAACCGATGAGCTCACCCTGATTGTGGAGCGTTCTGCCAATTTACTGAAAGCCAAGATTGATCCGAGTGGCGCTACTGAAATCGCCCGGCGTGCACGCGGCACGCCACGAATTGCCAATCGCTTGTTGCGACGGGTACGTGACTTTGCCGAAGTCAAGGGTACTGGTGTTATCACCAAAGCCATGGCCGACGCTGCTTTGGCGATGCTCGATGTTGATCCCAGTGGGTTTGATGTGATGGACCGTAAATTACTCGAAGCAATCCTGCATAAGTTTGATGGCGGCCCTGTTGGGATTGATAACCTGGCTGCAGCAATTGGTGAAGAGCGCGATACGATTGAAGACGTTCTCGAACCGTATCTGATTCAGCAGGGCTATTTGCAGCGCACTTCGCGTGGCCGCATTGCTACGCGCTTAGCATATGCGCACTTTGGCTTAACACCGCCAAGCAATAACCTCGACCTACTTACATAGACTGATTTAGCTCAGCGTCACTTTCACAAAACGACGCTTACCCACCTGCAACACAAAAGATCCTGCAGCGACTTGTAATCCTTTATCGCTAATCACCGTTCCATCAATCCGCACCCCGCCTTGCTCAATATTGCGATTGGCTTCTGCATTCGAGGGCGCTAAGCCCGTCATCTTGATTAAAACAGTAATACCGAGCGGCGCGCCCGATAAGGTGACTTCGGGAACGTCGTCTGGAATACCGCCTTTGGCGCGATGATTAAAATCCTCAAGGGCTTTTTCTGCTGCCGCCTGCGAATGAAAGCGAGCCACGATTTCTTGAGCAAGGAGTACTTTGCAGTCACGCGGATTGCGGCCGGCCGCCACTTCTTGCTTCATTAAATCAATTTCAGCAAGCGGTCTAAATGACAGCAATGTGAAGTAGCTCCACATCAATTCATCGGAAATACTCATGAGCTTGCCAAACATCTCGTTTGGCTGTTCACTGATGCCAACGTAATTGGCCTTGGATTTGCTCATCTTCTCAACACCGTCAAGACCAACGAGCAATGGCATGGTCAAAATACACTGTGGCTCTTGACCATATTCCCGTTGCAACTCACGGCCGACGAGTAGATTGAATTTCTGGTCTGTGCCGCCCAGCTCCAAATCGCTCTTTAAAGCTACGGAGTCGTAGCCTTGCATTAGCGGATACAGAAATTCGTGTACCGAAATCGGTACACCCGAGCGATAGCGCTTTGTAAAGTCATCGCGCTCGAGCATCCGTGCGACGGTATAGCGTGCCGCCAACTGAATCATGCCGCGCGCACACAGCGGATCACACCACTCGCTGTTGTAACGGACTTCGGTTTTAGTTGGATCAAGCACCAGGCTAGCTTGCTTGTAATAGGTTTGGGCATTTTCAGCAATGGCTTCTGCTGTTAGCGGTGGCCGCGTTGCGTTTCTGCCCGAAGGATCGCCGATCATGCTCGTGAAATCGCCAATCAAGAAAATCACGGTATGGCCCAAGTCTTGCAATTGTCGCAACTTATTTAGAACGACCGTATGCCCCAAATGAATGTCCGGCGCGGTTGGATCGAGGCCCAGCTTAATTCGCAATGGTGTTTTCGTAGCCTGGCTACGGGCTAGCTTGGCTAGCCAATCGGCTTCGACCAAAAGTTCGTCACACCCCCGTTTTGTTACCTCTAGGGCAGCAAAAACGTCAGGGGTTAGTGGGTATTTCGATTCTGGGGTAGCCGCCATACTGATTCAATTATCGAGTTCGGTTAAATTAGGGTTTCAGTTACGATAATCGTATTGTCGCATTCCTCAGAATAGAGTCAGCTACTGCATGCATAAGTTCCACTCCCTTTATATCGGCATGATGTCTGGCACGAGCCTTGACGGGATTGATGCGGTGCTTGCCGAAATTGGTCCCGATGGCCAGGCCCAACTCCTCGGGGCTGTGAGTACCCCTTTTGCACCCCCGCTCCGACAAGCCTTATTTGCCCTCCAAACGCCTGGCGATAATGAAATCCACCGCGAGCATTTAGCTGCGAATGCCTTGGCAATGGCGTATGCGGACCTGGTCAAACGATTGCTAACCGATAGTAAACGGCAGTCATCCGAGATCAGCGCCATTGGCGCGCATGGGCAAACCATTCGGCACCAAGCAGGCCCCAACACCGCACTGGCTTATACGCATCAAACTCTGAACCCCGCATTACTGGCGGAACTCACTGGCATTGATGTGATTGCGGACTTTCGGAGCCGTGATCTCGCTGCGGGCGGCCATGGCGCCCCTTTGGTGCCAGCATTTCATGCGCAACAATTTGCAGGCGATAAAAACACGGCTGTACTGAACCTCGGCGGTATCGCCAACCTAACGCTCCTTCCGCAGACTGGCGCTGTCACTGGCTTTGATTGTGGCCCCGGTAACATGCTGATGGATGCATGGATTGCAAAACACCACGGGCATGCCTTTGATCAGGATGGTGCTTGGGCAGCCCAAGGTACGGTGATTGAGTCCCTACTGGAGAGTATGTTGGCAGATCCTTTTTTTGCTAAAGTGCCTCCCAAAAGCACCGGTCGGGATGACTTTCATCTACCGTGGTTAGAAAAGCAACTGGGCAGCAACGCCTTTAGGGCAGAGGATGTACAAGCCACGCTATTGCGCCTCACTGTGACTGCAGCGCTGCAATCCATTCACGTATATGCACCGCAAACCGAAGTCCTGATTGTGTGTGGCGGCGGAGTTCGCAACACCGCACTTCTAAATGGACTACGCGACCATGCGCAAACGGTTTTCAGCCATGCTCCTGAAGTCCGCAGCAGCGAAGCAAATGGAGTCGATCCACAACTGGTTGAGGCCCTCGCCTTTGCATGGCTAGCGTGGGCGCACAAAACAAAACGGCCAGCAAATCTGCCGGCCGTTACGGGAGCAAGTGGGCCTCGAATCTTAGGCGCTTGCTACCCTGCTTAAAGGCAATAGCTTATGCGGAGAAAGATGATCCGCAACCACAGGTTGTGGTGGCATTGGGGTTCTTGATTACAAATTGCGAACCATTGATATCTTCTTTGTAATCGATCTCGGCACCAACGAGGTACTGAAAGCTCATTGAATCGACCAATAGCGTTACGCCATTTTTATCAAAAGCGGTGTCGTCTTCGTTCACAGCATCATCAAAAGTGAAGCCATACTGAAATCCAGAACATCCGCCGCCTTGAACAAATACGCGCAGCTTTAATTCAGGGTTACCTTCTTCGGCAATCAGATCAGCTACCTTTGCTGCTGCACTGTCGGTAAAGACCAATGGAATGGGCGGCTCAGCAAGATCGTTGGATTGGGTTGTAGCAACTTGTGTCATAAATGACTCCTAGTTCAAAAGTGTTTCCTTATTTTAGGCTCTAAATGCCCGCAGTGGCATAAGGGCATCTAAAACGCACTAATACCACTTTAAGGCGTGAGGGCAATTTGGGTCAAGCCCATGGTCTCCGGCAGCCCAAACATCAAATTAAGGCACTGTACGCCTTGGCCTGAGGCCCCTTTAACCAGATTGTCCTCCACCACCAAAATCACCAGGGTATCGCCATTTCCGGGACGATGGATCGCAATTCGCAGGCCATTGCTGCCGCGTACTGACCGGGTTTCGGGGTGGCTACCGGAAGGCATCACATCCACGAAAGGCTCGTCTTTATAAAATTGCTCAAAAACCGCCTGAAAGTCGACGTCTTTGCCGTCCTCGGTAATGCGTGCATACAAGGTCGAGTGAATCCCCCGAATCATGGGTGTGAGGTGCGGAACAAAGGTCAGGCCAATTTGATCGGATTGGGCAATGGCTTTTAAGCCTTGGGTGATTTCAGGGCTATGGCGATGGCCTTTAACGGCATAGGCCTTAAAGTTATCGCTGGCCTCAGCCATTAAGGTGCCGACCTCGGCTTTGCGGCCAGCGCCGGAAGTGCCCGACTTGGAATCAGAAATCAAATGCAGTCCATCAATCCAGTGCTTACCGCCTGTCGACTTCGGCGACAAGAGCGGGGCAAAACCCAACTGCACCGAGGTCGGATAGCAACCTGCCAAACCGACTACGCGCGCCTGTTTAATCGCCTCACGATTGATTTCAGGGAGGCCATAAACCGCTTCTGCCAAAATCGCGGGGCAGGCATGCGGCATGCCATACCACTGGGCAAATTCAGCAGTGTCTTTTAAACGGAAGTCTGCCGCCAAATCGAGCACCTTCACACCGGCAGCCAGCAATGATTCTGCTTGCGACATTGCGACTCCATGCGGTGTTGCAAAAAACACGGCATCACACTGATCCAGCTTGGCATCGTCTGGTGTAGAAAATTTCAAGTCTATTCGGCCGCGCAACGAGTGAAATAGATCGGCAACCGGCATACCGGCCTCGGTACGCGATGTGATTGCCTGAATGGTGACCTGGGGATGCTGTGCGAGTAAACGCAAGAGCTCTACCCCGGTGTATCCCGTTCCGCCAACAATGCCTACTTTAATCATCCCATTCTCCCAAATGCGCTTAATCCAAATTATCGTACAGCGCTTGTTGCGCCATTCTTATTTGTACCCTGATTGTAGAAACAAAAAGGGCCGCTTGCGCGACCCTTTCAGCAAAACAGAGCGACTGAAAGAAATTAGCGCTTGCTGAACTGCTTACGACGACGCGCGCCGTGCAGACCAACCTTCTTACGCTCAACTTCACGAGCATCGCGTGTGACCAAGCCTGCTTTTGACAGGGCTGGTTTTAGTGCGTTGTCGTAGTCAATTAATGCGCGCGTCACACCGTGACGCACTGCGCCTGCTTGACCAGTTTCACCGCCACCGCTCACGTTCACTTTGATGTCAAAGGTGGTGAGGTGGGCTGTCAGCGCCAAAGGCTGACGCGCAATCATGCGGGATGTCTCGCGGGCGAAATAAATGTCAATCGGCTTACCGTTAACCGTGATTTCACCTTTGCCTGATTTGATAAAGACGCGGGCAACAGAGCTCTTGCGACGACCTGTACCGTAGTTCCAATTTCCGTAATTAATAGCCATATGGTTTCCTTAGATCTCGAGCACTTTAGGCTGTTGAGCCGTATGCGGATGAGTAGCGTCGCCGTAGACTTTCAATTTCTTGATCATGGCGTAGCCGAGTGGGCCTTTAGGCAACATACCCTTCACAGCCTTCTCGAGTGCGCGACCAGGAAAGCGGTCTTGCATCTTATCGAAGTTGGTCGAGCTAATACCGCCAGGGTATCCGCTGTGACGGTAATAAATTTTGTTCAAGCCTTTGGTGCCAGTGACACGCAGCTTAGATGAATTGATAACGACAATGAAGTCGCCCGTATCAACGTGGGGGGTGAATTCAGGTTTGTGCTTGCCGCGTAAACGGTGTGCCACTTCACTGGCGACACGACCGAGGACTTTGTCCGTAGCGTCAATCACGAACCAATCACGCTTCACCTCATGGGATTTTGCGGAAAAAGTTTTCATGATTTTCTCAAATTGTTATAGTCAAAAAATTACCTTCAATTCAATCATTCGCCCTTTGGCCCTGCTTATGGTTGCAGGCTCGCAGATTGATCAATTAAACTGACACAACAACTACCGCTGACTAGATCGGTAATTTAGTAAAGCCTTAAATTGTAACCCAAAAAAACCCAGGAACGAGTCCTGGGCTGGAATCCACCGATGTTTGGGTGGAGGAGACAATTGCAGGCAACTGATCAATGTATGTTACATAACCTGCCGTCAATAGGGTTATTTTATTCATAATTATGTTGCAATGCAAGAAATCTTTTTAGTAGCGTAGTTATCATAATTTTAATCGTAAATAATTGTTTATATTAACTAATTTTGAAGTAAGGATTCACTAATATGGAATGCAAAGTCACTTGGCAAGGCGCTGGAACCATGGCCTTTACTGCCGAAACCGGCAGTGGCCACCAGCTTCAAATGGATGGCCCACCCGATGCAGGAGGCAAAAATGGGGCTGCGCGGCCCATGGAATTACTCCTCGCCGGTACTGGCGGGTGCTCGGCGTTTGACGTAGTTTTAATCCTCCAGCGGGCCAGACAGGCAGTAAGCGGGTGCGAAGTAGCTTTAACGGCAGAGCGAGCTGAAGTCGAGCCCAAGGTCTTTACCAAAATTAATCTGCACTTCACCGTCAAAGGGAAGGACTTGGATCCGGGCAAAGTCTCTCGAGCCGTGCAGCTTTCCCATGAAAAATACTGCTCTGCCACCACCATGCTCGCCAAAATGGCTGAAATTACTTACAGCATTGATGTTGTAGCGGAGTAAGCAGCAAAAGCGAAAGTGCAGAGTCAATCGATAAGCCGGATTCTGTCGCCCAAACTCGCGTTTGGGGGCAACCATTCCTCTAGGCCGACAGTTACCTGGCGGCTCAAGCTCCCTACCCGCAGACTCAGCGGGCCGCCTCATCGTCTGCTTACTTGGGATTGCTCCGGGTGGAGGTTACCGCGTTTCACCGTAACTAAATACGCTCGTCTCTGTGGCCCTATTCCGCACGTCACCGTGGATGGCTGTTAGCCAACACCCTGCCCTATGGAGTCCGGACTTTCCTCCCCTTTCTTGCGAAAGCGGCGATTGCCTAATTGACTCTGCGCGGACAGTCTAACCGAGACTGCATGCCTCTGCCGATAAATTATTTAGCCAAGGACCATGCAATTGTTTCGCCAGCACGCAGTGGTACGACGACAGTTTCTGCCAGAGGCAATTCCTCAGGAACTTTCTCCGCCACTTTATGCAAGGTAATGGTATTCGTATTGCGCGGCATTGCATAAAAATCCGGGCCATAAAAACTTGCAAAGGCCTCAAAGCGACTTAACTGATTGGCCGCTTCAAATACCTCCGCATACAAACCAAGGGCATTGAAAGTGGTATAGCAGCCCGCACAACCGCAACTGTTTTCTTTTAGGCCTTTGGCATGGGGCGCACTGTCCGTACCCAAGAAGAATCGAGGGTTACCGCTGGTAGCCGCTTCAACCAAAGCCAAACGATGCTCTTCGCGTTTCAGAACAGGCAAGCAATAATTGTGTGGTCGAATACCGCCCGCAAAAATCGCATTGCGGTTCATCAGCAAATGCTGCGGCGTAATTGTCGCGGCTAAGGTATTTCGATTGTTCGTGTGTGCATCGCGAACATAATGTGCTGCTTGCCGCGTCGTGATGTGCTCAAACACAATCTTGAGTTCGGGGAAATCGCGTCGCAAGGGCTCTAGGATGGTATCGATAAAGACGGCTTCGCGATCAAACACATCAATCTCAGCATGCGTCACCTCGCCATGCATTAATAAAGGTACGCCATCTTTTTGCATGGCTTCCAGCGCGCTATAACAGTGTTTGATATTGGTTACGCCTGCATCACTATTGGTCGTTGCGCCGGCAGGGTAGAGTTTAAATCCAGCAACTCCTGCCTCGCGTACCTTACGCACCTCATCTGCTGGAGTATTGTCCGTTAGGTATAAGGTCATGAGTGGGGTGAAGCCACTAATTCCACTGGCTTTGAGTTGCGCCTCAATGCGGCCGCGGTACGCAGCGGCCAAGGCAACCGTTGTGACGGGTGGGCGTAAATTGGGCATGATGATGGCCCGGGCAAACTGCTTGGCAGTATGGGGCAAAACATATTTCAATACATCGCCATCACGCACATGCAAATGCCAATCGTCAGGCTGAGTTAAGGTGATACTTTTTACTGAAGTCATGATTTTGCTCCCAATCCAGCGGGCAATAAAATAATGCGGAAATCATTCACGTTGGTTAATGTTGGGCCTGTTTCAAGCAAAGCGTCCAGTTCACTAAAAAATCCATAGCAATCGTGCGCTGCTAAATAATGTCCAGCCCGTTTATGTTCATCACGCGCCCGTTTGCGAGTAGCCGGGGTGAACCAAGCGCCTGCATTTTTCTCACTGCCATCGATGCCATCGGTATCGGCAGCCAGTGCGGCAATGCTGTCGAGATCAGGCGTAGCTGCAAACAGCGATAACAAGAATTCACTGCAACGTCCGCCGCGGCCTTTTACACCAACCGGTAAGGTCACCGTGCACTCACCGCCTGAAATCAAGGCCATTGGTAAGGTGCCCCATTGGCCATGGGTGATGGCCTCTCGGGCTAATCCAGCATGCACCAAGGCAACGTCTTTTGCTTCGCCTGTAATGGTGTCGCCCAAAATAAATGGGGTGTAACCAAACTGCCGCACACACTCCGCGGCAGCCTCTAGGCTGCGGTGGGCTGTTGCGATCACGTGATTGCGAACCGGCTGGTTTACTAAATCGACCTCTTTTAAAGTTTCTGGAATAAGTCCGCTGCGCCCTTTTTCTAGGTGCGCCAATACACTGGCCGGAATGACATCGGGTCCGAGACTGTATTTCGATAAAATCGCGCAGGCATCTTCATAGGTGGAATAGTCTGCGGCGCAGGGACCGCTCGCGATATCGGCTGGCGAGTCACCAGTGACATCCGAAATCAACAATGCTTCGACTCGAGCACCGCGCGCAATCGCAAGGCGAGCTACATTGCCGCCCAAAATAGCAGACAGATGCTTGCGTACGATATTCATTTCTTCGATTGGTGCGCCGCTACGCAACAACGCTTCGGTGGTCTGGCGCATATCGTCAATCGTGATTCCAGCCTGCGGGAGGGTCAGTAAACTCGATCCACCACCCGAGACGAGCGCAATCAAGATATCCCCCGCTTTGAGCTCGCCCACGCGGAGCATCATCTGGGCTGCCCCATCCATTCCAGCCTGATCGGGAACAGGGTGGCCTGCCTCAACGATCGTAATGTGTTGTGTGGGGGAGGCGTGGCCGTAGCGTGTCAGAACAATACCCTCGAGCTGCGCATGAGGCCAATGGCTCGCAGCATGGGACTCTAGCGCAGTAGCCATAGCTGCGCTGGCCTTACCTGCGCCAATAACCAAGCAGCGCCCCCTTGGCTCGCTGCCCGCCGGGAAAATACGCGCCAAGCACTCCGGAACGATGTGCTTAGGCTCTGCAACGGCAAGTGCAGCCGCAAAGGTGTCTTTCAGTATTTTTTCTTCTGGGTGGGCCATGAATATGCTTTCAATACCATTCTAATCAACTGCAGTGCGCTCTTGCATTTGCCACATTTCCGCATACCGGCCACGGGCTTCAAGCAACTGGACATGGGTACCACGCTCAATAATCTCACCCTGCTCCATCACCAAAATTTGATCGGCATGGGTAATGGTAGAGAGTCGGTGGGCAATAATCAAGGTAGTTCGGTTACGCGCTAAATTCAGCAACTCCTCCTGAATTGCCCGTTCCGTCTTGGAATCAAGGGCCGAGGTGGCCTCATCAAAGATCAGCATGGCCGGTTTTTTAAGCAATGTCCTGGCAATGGCTACGCGCTGCTTCTCGCCACCCGATAACTTCAATCCACGCTCACCCACTTGGGTGTTGTACCCATCAGGCAAGCGCTGAATAAAGCCATCAATTTGGGCTGCTCTTGCCGCCGCTTGCACTTCTTCCATCGATGAGCCTGGTTTACCGTAGGCAATGTTGTATCCGATGGTGTCATTAAACAAAACTGTATCTTGTGGCACGATGCCAATTGCGCTGCGTAAACTAGCTTGTTGAACCGCATCAATGCCCTGACTATCCATTTCAATGCGGCCGCTTTGAATATCGTAAAACCGAAACAGTAAGCGGGCTAAGGTGCTTTTTCCAGCCCCACTTTGACCAACCACTGCTGTAATGGTCCCCGCCGGAATCGTAAAGCTAATGTCATGCAAAATGGGTCGCTTTTTTTCATAATAAAACGACACATGCTCGAAGCAAACCTGAGGTCCAGTGTCGTAATTCGTAATGTGCAGTGCCGGAGCATTGGGTTTGTCGGCAATCTCCCGATCGGTGCTCAATAGGGTAAACATGCGATCCATGTCGGTAATGGCTTGCTTGATTTCCCGGTAAATCACGCCCAAGAAATTTAAAGGGATATACAACTGAATCATCAGCGTATTGACGAGTACGAGGTCGCCCAAGGTCATGGTGCCATTACTGACACCAATCGTAGCGCGCCACAGAATTAATACGAGGCCAATGGCAATGATGATCTGCTGGCCTAAGTTCAAAACCGCCAATGACTTTTGCGACTGGATGGCTGCGGTTTGATAGCGAACTAGATTATCGTCATAGCGACGCGATTCAAACTGCTCATTGCCAAAATACTTAACTGTCTCAAAATTCAATAAGGAATCGATGGCCTTTTGATTTGCCTTCGAGTCCATGTCATTCATGGTCTTTCTAAAATGCGTACGCCACTCAGTCACCATGACGGTAAAAATAATATAGAGGACTAAGGCTACAAAAGTAATAACAGCAAACCAAATATCATAGGCATACGCCAAGTAGCCAAGGACCAAACAAAACTCAATTAGGGTCGGGAGGATGCTGTAAAGCGAATACGAGATCAGCGACTGGATGCCGCGGGTGCCGCGCTCAATATCACGACTGACTCCACCCGTTTGGCGTGCCAAATGAAAACTCAGCGCCAAGGAATGCAAATGATTAAATACCTGTAAGGCCACCTTACGTACCGCATTTTGGGTCACTCGCGCAAACAAGGCTTCGCGCAACTCATTAAACAAAGAAGCAGATACACGCAGCGCCCCATATGCCAGAATCAAACCCACAGGAATCAACATCAATGCTTGCGCTGTATCTACTTTGACATTCAGCGTGTCAATCAAATCCTTTAAAAGGATTGGAATACCCAAGTTCGCAAATTTAGCCGCAATCAAACACGACAGCGCCAAAGCCACACGCACCTTATGCTCTAGCAAATAAGGCAGTAAATCTCGAATGACGCGCCAATCCCCCCGGGTAAATGCATTTGCTTTTGGAGGGCTAGCAGAATCAGCTGCTGCGGAGTGGGAACTCGGTCTCATCAAGCTATCTTAGTGAAATGGTCTACTTTGCTGCATGGATGGCTTGCAAACGCAGGATGGCTGCGCTATTGCTTTCCGAAAAACACCGTTTTGCAGCCTCAGTAAAGGGCAACCACTCAAAAGCAGTGTGCTCTCGCGGCGCTAAGCGCACCGCGGTATTGTTAGGGACAAAGAGCGAGAACCAGTGCTCGCGGTTACTGGTAACACCGGGCGCATAGCGGTAACGCCAATCCGGATAGATCACATAATCAATGGCGTGCTGCATGTCCTGCAGTGCATCAGACGGCAATGCAGTGACATCAATGCCCGTCTCTTCAAACACCTCGCGTATTGCGGCTTCACGCGTAGGCTCGTTCAGAAAATCAAGGCTGCCTGTCACCGACTGCCAAAATCCGGGGCGATCAGCACGCTCAATCAGTAAAACCTCGCCATCCGCATTGTGAATCACAACCAATACTGAAATGGGGATTTTCAAGAGAGGGTATCGATCCTATTGCGCTGCTGGCGTTGCTTGACGCAAACGTATGTGCAATTCTCGTAACTGGCGTTCGTCCACTGGACTTGGGGCCTGGGTTAAGAGGCATTGCGCACGCTGGGTTTTGGGGAAGGCAATGACATCGCGAATTGATTCGGACCCCGTCATCATCGTGACAATCCGATCTAAACCGAAGGCGATACCGCCGTGGGGAGGCGCACCATACTGCAGCGCGTCCAATAAGAAACCAAACTTGGCTTGTGCCTCTTCGGGACCAATGTTCAAGGCGCGGAATACCTGACTCTGCACTACCTCCTGGTGAATTCGCACCGAGCCGCCACCGATTTCACTGCCGTTGAGGACCATGTCATAGGCTTTTGCTAAACACTTACCCGGATCCGTTTCCAGAAACTGCAAGTGCTCATCTTTGGGGCTAGTGAATGGGTGATGGCAAGCAACCCAGCGCCCCTCACCGTCATCGTAATCAAACATCGGGAAGTCAACCACCCACAGCGGCTTCCATGCATCAGTAAAGAGGCCATGGGCTTTACCCCAGGTTGATAAGCCAATGCGCAAACGCAAGTTACCGATGGCATCATTGACCACCTTGACCTTATCAGCACCAAAGAAAATGATGTCGCCATCTTGGGCATTGGTGCGCTTCAAAATACCGTCAATTGCAGCATCGTGAAGATTCTTGACAATGGGTGATTGCAAGCCATTACGGCCTTCGCTTACTGAGTTCACCTTAATCCAAGCCAATCCTTTAGCGCCATAGATTGCAACAAACTGGGTGTAGTCATCAATTTCACTACGGCTAATCTCAGCGCCACCCGGTATGCGTAAGGCTACAACGCGTCCATCGGCTTGATTAGCCGGACCAGAGAAGACTTTAAAGTCGACATCCTTCATCAAATCGGTTAACTCGGTAAATTCCAGGTTCACGCGCAAATCGGGCTTATCTGAACCAAAGCGCGCCATGCCTTCCGAGTAGGGCATCACTGGAAATGGGTTCGGTAAATCCACATTCATCACGGTCTTGAAAATATGGCGCGTCATGTTTTCAAAAAGATCGCGTATCTCGAGTTCATTTAAGAAGGAGGTTTCGCAATCGATCTGGGTAAATTCAGGCTGGCGATCTGCCCGTAAATCCTCGTCACGGAAACATTTAGTAATTTGGTAGTAACGCTCAAAACCAGCAACCATTAATAACTGCTTAAACAACTGGGGCGACTGGGGCAAAGCAAAAAATTGACCGTCATGCACTCGGGATGGCACCAAATAGTCGCGCGCACCCTCTGGCGTACTTTTGGTCAACATCGGTGTTTCGATATCGATAAATCCAGCAGCGTCCAAGTAGCGGCGGGTTTCCATTGCGACGTTGTAACGCAGGCGCAAATTCTTTTGCATTTGGGGCCGCCGCAAGTCCAATACGCGGTGGGTGAGGCGTGTAGTCTCAGACAGGTTCTCATCATCGAGTTGAAATGGTGGCGTAACCGATGCATTCAAGATCACGAGCTCATGGCACAAAATCTCAATCTTGCCGCTCACCAGATCCGCATTTTCAGTGCCTGCTGGGCGCGCACGCACGAGGCCTTTAATCTGAATGCAAAATTCATTACGTATCTGCTCAGCGAGCGCAAACATGGCGGCACGATCGGGATCGCAAACCACCTGCACAAAACCCTCGCGGTCGCGCAAGTCAATAAAGATTACCCCACCATGATCACGGCGGCGATTAACCCAGCCAGCCAACGTGACTTCTGTACCAATAAGTGTTTCCGTTACCTGACCGCAGGCATGGCTTCGCATCGACATAACTTTCCTATGAATCTATATTTTTTGTAAGTGTGGGAGTATTCGTACGAACACCTGGTGGCACAGAGCCCATTGAAACAATATGCTTCAAGGCCTCTTCTACCGTCATATCCAACTCGATGACAGAAGACCGGGGGACAATCATGAAAAACCCAGATGTGGGGTTTGGGGTGGTAGGCAAAAATACATTGACATAATCCTCGCCGACTTTGGAGCTGATTTCTGCAGCGGGTGTACCCGTCTGAAACGCAATTGCCCACGAGTTCGGATGAGGATAGCGAATTAACAAGGCTTTTCGAAAAGCCTGACCGCTTCCAGAAAACAAGGTGGAGGAAACTTGTTTTACGCTCGAATAGATGGAGCGCACTACCGGAATGCGATTTACCTGCTTGTCCCAAACACGTAACCACCACTGGCCTGCAAAACTAATCGCAACAAGACCGGTGACCATGATGACGCCCACCACAATTAGCACGCCAATTGCTGGAATATCACGAAAATGCTTTAAGTCGGGGGAGAATTCCCCAGGGGAAACGGTAATGATGGCCATCATGACCGATCCAAAAATGCTATCGAGTAGACCCAGGCCCCATGAGATCACCCAAACCGTGATCGCCACCGGAGCCCAAACCAGAATGCCTGCAATAAAGTATTTTTTCATAATTAATCAGCCTAGCCGGCATTTTAACGGCTAGAGGGACCCAATGGGGTCTGGTCTAGAAAATACTAAGGGAAATCAATACCGCGCCCGTAATAAAGCCGCCCGCAAACAGCAAAGCCCCGCTAATTAGGCGCCGCGTCTGACGCTGCTCCTGAATCAGGGTTTTCAGTAAAACTAACTCGGCACCTTGCTCGGCTTTTGTAGACAGGGCTAGGCTATCAGCCAAGAGACGGGGCAAGGTGGGCAGGATTTTAGCCCAATTGGGCGCCTCTGTTTTGAGGCCCTCAACGAAGCCCCTCCAACCCAATTGCTCGCTTATCCACTTTTCGAGGATTGGCTTGGCGGTTTTCCACAAATCCAGATCGGGATCCAGTTGCCGCGCCAAACCCTCAACATTTAATAGCGTCTTTTGCAATAAAGTCAGTTGGGGCTGGATTTCCACATTAAAGCGCCGCGAAGTCTGAAACAAACGCATCAGCACAATACCTAAAGAGATTTCTTTAAGGGGGCGATCAAAGTAGGGCTCACACACAGAACGTACCGCACCCTCTAATTCTTCTACGCGCGTATCCGCAGGTACCCAGCCAGACTCAATGTGTAATTCGGCAACGCGGCGGTAATTGCGATTAAAGAAAGCCAAGAAATTTTGCGCTAGGTAATTTTTATCGGACTCACTGAGCGCGCCCACAATTCCAAAATCCAAAGAAATAAATCGCCCAAATCGCTCCGGCTCTAGACTGATCAGAATATTGCCTGGGTGCATGTCCGCATGAAAGAAGCCATACTGAAACACTTGGGTAAAAAAGATTTCAACACCGTCCGCTGCCAATTTTTTAAAATCAACCCCAGCTGCGCGCAATTCTTCGGTACGACCAATCGAGATCCCATTCATGCGCTCCATCACAATCACGCTGGTATGGCACAGATCCCAATACATTTCCGGAATCATCAACTTATCTGAATTGATAAAGTAGCGCCGCAACTGGCTAGCATTGGCTGCCTCGCGCATCAAATCCAATTCGTCATGTAAATAGACATCAAACTCGGCGACTACTTCGCGGGGCTTTAAGCGCCGGCCATCGGCCGATACCTTTTCAACGATCTTGGCCAAGTCGTGCATCAATGCCAAATCATCTTCAATCACCGGCAAGATGCCTGGGCGTAAGACCTTGATTGCTACCTCGCGCCCTTCCCATTCAGGACGCTGCAAGCTGCCACGCAAAACCCCAAAGTGGACCTGCGCCACGGAAGCGCTGGCAACTGGAGTGGCATCGAACTGAAGAAAAACCTCTTCAATTGGTCTGCCCAAAGCAGATTCAATTAACGCGCGTGACTCGGCGTTTGAAAACGGTGGCACTTGATCTTGCAACTTAGCCAATTCATCCGAAATATCGTCCGGTAATAAGTCACGGCGGGTGGACAGGACTTGGCCAAACTTAACAAAGATTGGACCAAGCGCCTCTAGTGTTAGTCGTATCCGTACACCCCGCGGTAATGAATTCGGAGACGCAAAGCAAGCGATCGAAAGTAAGATCCGTTTTATACCGGGCTTGAGGTTGTCGCGCAACAAGGGCAACAAACCAAAACGCCATGCCGTAAAAAAGATAAAGCAAAGTCGTGCAAAGCGAGCCATACTTATTTACTCCTTTGCTGCAGTATTGCAATACGCTTATCCAAACGCTCGACGCTATCGCGTAATTCCATGAGTTGATTTTTATGCATTGCAAAGTCACGCTGGTTCAATAAAACCTTCTTTTCTTCACTAAGGTACTCAACGGCATTTTCAAGCAGATCGCGACTGGCTGCCTTACCCGCACTTACTATTTTTTTGCCTTGTGCCACAGCAAAATGGGCTGGTGCATCCCCAATGAGTTTCGAGAGATCCTCTTCGTATTCCCAGCGCAACTGCCCCGCTAAGCGGCCCAATAACTGAGCCAAATCGGCATCGCCCGCAATCGTCACTGATTTAAATGCATTTTCCAGAATGGGGCCGCTGCTGGTCAGTAAGGTAGAAAGTGCTTGGCTTGAAATCGTGAGTACCAGGGCTGTTCTAACTGGTGATAGCACTTCCCCGTCAGAGTTTTGAGCAGACGCATCTGAATGGTGCACAGCATCCAAAAGGCCGTTATTGTTAATTTGCACGGCAAATCGACCAAAAGGCATTTCTAGGGCAATGGCTTTGCCGGAGTGCTTTGCTAGCTCCGCGCTAGCCCACGGCTCCCCCGTCAAGACATGATTAATCCCGTGGCAGATAGCTGCGCTGGTAATAGGCCGAGCGGATGTTGATACCGAATTCATGGGTGCAAAAAACCCGCACGAATGCGGGTTTTTCCGTGGGGAAAGCCTAAGCTTAAACCAACTGCTGAATCCCGGCTAGAACCCAACCGCCAGCGCCATGAATTGGCTTGCTCAGGTTCCAAATTTCGGTAAATGACTCCGCTTGAGCATCTGCCTGCTCGCGAATCATGCCAGTGAATTGAATACTGGCTAAATAATTGTCTTGGCCCGTTTCAACACCCAACAGCTCGGCGTTTAAGCTCACCACGTCAGTTTGATTACTTGCTTCTGCGCGTGCTTTCAAATCTTGCGTTAAGTTACTAAACATCTCGGGGGTAGCAAATTCACGCAAGGAATTCAAATCGCCGTCATCCCATGCTTTTTGCAATTTAACGAAATAGTGCTTTGCATTGTCCAAAAATGCGTATTCGTCAAATCCCTCTGGTACGGATTTCGCCACCTCAGGAACGACTGCTGCTGCGCCACCAAAAGAGGCGGCTACAGGTACAAAGCCTGGCTCGTTGCGGGCGTTTCCTTGCTCATGTGCCGTGCGCTGCATGCCATTACTACCCGCAGCGGCTGGGCTTGCGCGCCCTGCACCCGACATCGATGGGATAAAGCGCTTCACGATAAAGAAAAGGAGTAAGCCAACTGCCAAGGCAATCAAAATTCCGGTAAACATCGAAGCCGCGGCTTCACCCAAACCAAAATGGGAGAGAAGGTAAGCAATACCAAGGCCGGCCGCTAAACCACCCAACATGCCGCCAATTCCAGGGCGCTTGGGTGCTGCCGCTGCTGCATTACCAGCGGCGGGTGCCGCAGGCTGTGCTTGCTGTGCAGGCTTTTGAGCTTGTGCAGGCTGCGCCTGCTTTTGTACTGGGGCCGATTGGCCAACATTTTTTCCGTTGCCGAGGCGCTTAGCGTCGACGTAGCCAACCGAAGAAAAGGTCAGTGCGACAGTTAATACGATAGCTTTAATAGCATTTTTATTCATTTTTTTAAGTCTCCAGGAATGCATAACGACAAAACTAACAATTAGTATTTAATACCAATATGGAGCGCAACGATACCCCCAGTTAATCTATGGGTATAAACAGCATCAAAACCGGCCTCTAGCATCATTTTTTTTAAGGTTTCGGCATCGGGGTGCATCCGAATCGATTCCGCCAAATACCGATAACTTTCAGCATCTTGGGCAATTTTTTCACCCAACCACGGCAGCACCTTGAAAGAATACACATCGTACGCCGGCTGCAACATGGCATCGGGCTTCGAAAACTCGAGCACCAACACCCGCCCACCCGGTTTGATCACGCGCAGCATTTCACTTAAGGCGCGCTCTTTGTGCGTCATATTACGAAGCCCAAACGCAACCGTCACCACATCAAAGTGATTTGCTGAGAAGGGAATGGACTCAGCATCGAATTGCACGCAGGGTAAAACCATGCCTCGGTCGATTAGGCGATCGCGCCCCACTCCCAACATCGACGCGTTGATATCGCTAAGCCAAACCTCGGCATCGGGATGCTTACCCCACTCTGCTGCAGTTGCAAATGCGGCAGCGAGGTCGCCCGTACCTCCAGCAATATCAAGAATGCGCTGCCCAGGACGAACCTGTGCCTTAGCAATCGTGAGTTTTTTCCAAATGCGGTGCAAGCCAAATGACATCAAGTCATTCATCACGTCGTATTTATTGGCTACGGAGTGAAAGACATCGGCGACCTTACCTGCTTTCTCTCCCTCGTCTACCGTTTGGTAACCAAAATGGGTTTTATTCATATTGCGGCATCTGGGGTGTTTATTTATTTCCGCAGGAATGGCCTTCGTGGCCAGTTTGCGCCATCGCGACGTCGCGGCTTGCGCCTGCTTGCTTTAACTTATCGAGGTAATCATTCCACAACGCATCTTGGTTTTCGCAGAGAAAATACAAGTACTCCCAGGAAAACAATCCAGAATCATGTCCATCAGAGAACATGGGGCGAATCGCATAGTGGCCTACTGGCTCAAGATCATTAATCCCAACATCGCGTTTGCCGGTTTGCAAAGTCTCTTGACCAGGACCGTGGCCCCGGACCTCTGCTGAGGGCGATAACACGCGTAAGAATTCGAATGGCAAACGGTATGAATTGCCGCTCTCGTAACTCAGCTCCAATACCTTGGATTGCTGGTGCATCACTACATTTGTTGGAATCATTAAACCAATACCCTCTCAATGCCACCCTGATTGGCTTGGGTGACGTAATCTTGCATCCAATTGTCGCCCAAGATACGCTGCGCCATTTCAACGACGATGTAATCTGCGGTAGTTGCACTATCGGCATCAAAGCGCGATAAGCCTTGCAAGCAAGATGGGCAGCTGGTTAACACTTTGACTTCGCCAGTGAAATCCGCTTTTAAGTTGGCGGCCGCCTTTTCCATTTCAATCTGCTTACGAAAGCGGATCTGCGTCGAAATATCAGGGCGTGTCACCGCCAAAGTACCTGACTCACCACAGCAGCGCTCATTCTTCAAGATGGCTTGTTTGTCTTCCGTCTGAATCAGTTCATTCACCGTCTTCAGTGGGTCTTGCAACTTCATCGGCGAATGGCAGGGGTCATGGTACATGTAACGTACGCCCGTCACGCCCTCTAACTTGACACCCTTCTCCAATAAGTATTCATGAATATCAATGATGCGGCATCCAGGGAAGATCTGCTCAAACTGATAACCCGCCAATTGGTCGTAGCAAGTACCGCACGACACTACGACCGTTTTGATATCCAAATAGTTCAGCGTATTCGCTACCCGATGGAACAGCACGCGATTGTCTGTAATCATCTTCTCTGCTTTGTCGAACTCACCATTACCGCGCTGGGGATAGCCGCAACACAGGTAACCCGGTGGTAATACGGTTTGCACACCGACATTCCAAAGCATCGCTTGAGTGGCAAGGCCTACTTGCGAAAACAAACGCTCAGAGCCGCAACCTGGGAAATAAAATACTGCCTCGGTATCTGCAGTCGTTATCTTTGGATCACGAATGATCGGGACGTAATTGGCATCTTCAATATCCAAGAGGGCTCGGGCGGTTTTCTTGGGCAAGTTCCCCGGCATCTTCTTGTTAATGAAATGAATGACCTGTTCTTTCATCGGCGGCTTACCTACCGTCGCAGGTGGCGTAGCTGTTTGTTTTTTGGCAAAGCCGCGTAGCAAATTATTTGCAATGCGCTGCGCCTTATAACCCCACTCAATCACTACCTTACGCGTCAAGCGAATCGTGTCGGGGTTGCTGGCATTCAAAAAGAACATCGATGTAGCTGTACCAATATTGAAGCGCTGCTGACCCATCTTGCGCAGTAAGTTGCGCATATTCATCGTCACATCACCAAAGTCGATCTTGACTGGACAAGGTGTAGCGCACTTATGGCAGACCGTGCAGTGGGCCGCTACGTCATCAAACATTTCCCAGTGGCGGATTGAAATACCGCGCCGGGTCTGTTCCTCATATAAAAACGCTTCGATCAGCAGGGATGTCGCCAAGATCTTATCGCGTGGGCTGTAAAGCATGTTTGCCCTGGGCACATGAGTGGCGCAAACGGGCTTACATTTACCGCAACGCAAACAATCTTTCACGCTATCGGCGATCGCGCCAATATCGCTTTGCTGCATGATCAAGGACTCGTGGCCCATCAATCCAAAGCTGGGCGTATACGCCATGCTCAAATCCGCATAGGGCATCAACTTACCCTTATTGAATCTGCCTTCCGGATCAACGCGATTTTTATACGCCCTGAAGTCTTTTAACTCTTCTTCGGTAAGGTACTCGAGCTTCGTAATACCAATGCCGTGCTCACCTGAGATCACACCATCGAGCGAGCGCGCTAAAGCCATAATTTGATCAACCGAGCGATGTGCATCTTGCAACATGCCGTAGTCATCGGAGTTCACTGGAATATTCGTATGCACGTTGCCATCACCGGCATGCATGTGTAGCGCCACAAATACACGCTTACGCAAAATAGCCTGGTGGGTTTTTTCTAGCTCAGCCAAAATCTGTTCAAACGCAGCGCCGCCAAAAATGATGCGCAGCTCCGCACGCACATCGGTCTTCCACGATGCGCGTAGGGTGTAGTTCTGTAGCTCAGGAAAGAAACGATCGAGGTCAGTCAACCAACTAGCCCAACGCGCCCGCACCTGGTGTAACAGTGCAATAGCGCCATCGACACGATCACCCAGGATTTCGGTGGGAGAAATGTCATCGTCTTCATCGGCCTTGCCCAGCGGTAAATTGCTTTTGCGCAAAAATGCTTCAAGCGCATCCAATAACTGCAGTTTATTTTTAAGGGAGAGTTCAATATTGATGCGCTCAATGCCATCGGTGTATTCACCCATGCGATCGAGTGGAATCACTACGTCTTCGTTAATTTTGAAGGCATTGGTGTGGCGTGCAATCGCAGCAGTACGCGCCCGATCTAACCAAAATTTCTTACGCGCTTCGGGACTAACTGCAACAAAGCCTTCGCCCACGCGCAAATTAGCCATGCGCACCACTTCACTTGTCGCAGCAGCGACAGCAGACTCATCATCGCCGGCGATGTCGCCGATCAATACCATCTTAGGCAGGGTATTGCGCTTGGACTTCGTGGAATAACCCACTGCTTTTAAATAGCGATCATCCAAATGCTCAAGACCAGCGAGAATAGGACCGCCCTCACGACTTAAACCATCGAGATAGGCTTTGATCTCCACAATACTCGGGATGGCTTCACGGGCTTGTCCAAAGAATTCTAGGCAAACGGTGCGCATGTATTGCGGCATACGATGGAGAATCCAGGTGGCACTCGTAATAAGGCCATCACATCCCTCTTTTTGTACACCTGGCAGTCCCGATAAAAACTTATCAGTGACGTCTTTACCTAAACCCGCTTTCCGAAAGCGACGACCTTCGATATGAAGGGTCTCGCGACGCAATACCTTCTCGCCCGGCGCCTGCAATCCATCGGACCACACCAGATCAAATTGCGCAGCCTCGGCCTCATGAATCTTGCCCAGGTTATGGTTTACACGAATCACATCGAGCCAATTACCCTCGGGATCAACCATGCGCCAACTGGCCAGATTATCCAAAGCAGTGCCCCATAAAACTGCTTTCTTACCACCTGCATTCATTGCCACGTTGCCGCCAATACAGCTAGCATCCGCCGAAGTGGGGTCTACCGCAAACACCAAGCCTGCGCGCTCTGCCGCCTCGGCAACGCGACGCGTTACAACACCGGCACCCGTGAAAATGGTTGGTACTGCCTCGCTTAAACCAGGTAGCGTTACCTTAACTACAGGGTCAATTTGTTCCAGTTTTTCCGTATTGATGACTGCCGACATAGCAACTAAGGGGATGGCGCCACCGGTATAGCCAGTGCCACCCCCGCGTGGAATGATGGTGAGCCCGAGCTCAATACAGGCCGTAACTAAGCCTGGTATTTCTGCTTCGGTATCTGGCTTCAATACAACGAACGGGTATTCAACGCGCCAATCCGTTGCATCGGTCACGTGGGCAACACGCGACATGCCGTCAAAGGCGACATTGTCGAGAGCAGTGTGGCGACCTAATACCTTGTGCGCGCGTTTACGTAACTGGGCAACAGTTTCAAAATTCTGCTCAAACAACTCGACCGCAGAACGCGCTGCTTTAATCAAGATTTCAACTTGGTCGGCCGAATCGCCCGTCATTCTTTTTTCAACTTCACTCAAGCGATGCCAGAGCGCGCTAATCAGCATGCTGCGGCGTTTGGTGTTATCCAATAAATCGTCTTGCAGATAGGGATTGCGCTGAACCACCCAAATATCACCCAATACCTCGAAGAGCATGCGAGCCGAGCGACCTGTCTTGCGGACACCCCGGAGTGAATCCAGTACGCGCCAGGACTCTGGCCCTAAAAGGCGAATAACGATTTCACGGTCTGAGAAAGAGGTGTAGTTGTACGGAATTTCCCGTAAACGGGGCTCCCCAGCCTCAGCAGTGAGCAATTGATTTAATCCGAGTGGGGCGTTCATGGAGTGAGGTTCGTTAAATAGGCATTTTAAAGGAGTAATCCAATCCTGACAGGAATTCCCTAATTTGGCTGACGACCCCAATAAAACCTTGCAAAACTAAGGGCTTAGGGGCCATCCGTGGTACGCTCATTGCATGGCAATCAACTATTTAAAGAAAATATTAACGGCTCGCGTTTACGACGTCGCACGCGAAACGGAATTGGAGCTAGCGCCCGCTTTAACGCAGCGTCTTGGTAATCAAATTCTGCTCAAGAGGGAGGATAACCAGCCGGTTTTCTCTTTTAAGCTGCGCGGCGCTTACAACAAAATGGCACAACTGAGCCCTGCCGCTCTCAAGCGCGGCGTCATCGCCGCCTCGGCCGGAAACCATGCCCAGGGCGTAGCCCTTGCAGCCGCCAAAATGGAATGCAAGGCAGTAATTGTGATGCCAGTAACGACCCCTGCAGTCAAAATCGACGCGGTCAAGGCACGTGGCGGATCATGGACGGAGCTCGTCTTGTTTGGCGAATCGTATAGCGATGCCTTTGATCATGCCAAGATATTAGAAAAAAAACGGGGATTAAGCTTCGTTCACCCCTTTGATGATCCCGACGTCATCGCCGGTCAAGGAACAATCGCACAGGAAATTTTGCAACAACACCAAGCTCCGATTGATGCCATTTTTGTAGCCATTGGCGGTGGTGGCCTGATTGCCGGCATTGGCGAGTACGTCAAAGCGGTTCGCCCAGAAACCAAAATTATTGGTGTACAAGCGGCTGATTCCGATGCCATGCGCCAGTCACTCAAAGCCGGTCGGCGCGTCGAATTAAAAGAGGTGGGTTTATTTTCCGATGGCACTGCCGTCAAGTTAGTCGGTAAAGAAACCTTCCGCATTTGCAAACGCGTGGTGGATGACATCATCACCGTCGACACCGATGAAATTTGTGCTGCCATTAATGATGTATTTACCGATACGCGCAGTATTTTGGAGCCCGCTGGTGCACTTGCGATTGCCGGTCTCAAGAAATACGTTGAAAAGAAAAAAGTAAAAGATAAAACCTTAATTGCCATTGCATGCGGCGCCAATATGAACTTCAGTCGCCTGCGTTTTGTAGCCGAGCGCGCCGATGTCGGTGAATTTCGGGAGGCCGTCTTTGCAGTTACCATTCCCGAGGAGCGAGGCTCCTTCAAACGCTTCTGCCAATTACTCGGCAAGCGCAATGTAACGGAGTTTAGTTACCGCATTGCTGATCAAGCCAAAGCGCATATTTTTGTTGGTATTGGCACGCAGAAGTCAAGCGACAGCATCGAGATCGCCAAGCATTTTGCCAAAGCGGGAT
>CAMEXM010000004.1 GCA_945947155.1 Polynucleobacter meluiroseus
GGTATCAAGTCCTCGGTTAATTTAAAAAAGTGATTCCAATCGATTAACAAGTAAAACAAGACGAACAAAGTCAAAATGAGATTAACAAAACCATGCACAACCGAGCTACCTGAAAGCAAAATGGTGTCGAGGGTCGAGCTCATTAAAGCATTCGCATTGGTGTTGAGATGGGCTGTTAGCTTTTGAGTGACCGATTCACGTAGTGCGACCCAATCAAACTGAATGTGGTGTTCGGCCAAGGTTGGCTCTAACCACGCCTGGGTGTTTTGCACCCAAATGGGCAATTTCATTTTGATTAGGGGAATTTCATGGCCAAGTAAATTAATCAGGAGCAGGAAGAGCCCAGTAACTAGGCTCAGGCCAAAAATAATCGTCAAGGTCGCTGCTAGGGCGCGGGGGACGTGCAGGTCCTCAAGCCGGCTTGCTACGGGTCGTAGGGCATAGGCCAGAATAAAAGCAGCTAAAAAAGGGGTAAAAATTTCTGCCATGGGGCATTGATCCTCTAGAATTCAATGATTCTACCGATCAACGCATGCTTTTACCTTATTTCCAAACGATCCCCCATGAGCTCATCCCCTAATTCCCAAGCCCAAAGCCTCTCGTACCGCGATGCTGGTGTTGATATTGATGCTGGCGATGCCCTGGTCGACCGCATTAAGCCGCTGGCAAAGAAAACCATGCGTGAGGGTGTTCTGGCTGGTATTGGCGGCTTTGGCGCCTTGTTTGAGGTGCCCAAGCGTTACCAAGAGCCAGTATTGGTATCGGGTACCGACGGCGTAGGCACCAAACTCAAATTGGCATTCGAATGGAATCGCCATGACACCATTGGTCAAGATTTAGTGGCGATGAGTGTCAATGACATTTTGGTACAGGGCGCAGAACCCCTCTTTTTTTTGGATTACTTTGCCTGCGGCAAGCTGACGGTGGATACCGCGGCAACGGTGGTTGGCGGTATTGCAACTGGCTGTGAATTAGCTGGCTGTGCCCTTATTGGCGGCGAGACTGCTGAAATGCCTGGCATGTACCCCGATGGCGAATACGATTTGGCTGGTTTTGCTGTCGGCGCGGTTGAAAAATCCAAGATCATCAACGGCAGCCGCATTGTGCCCGGCGATGTCATTTTGGCTTTGGGCTCGAGTGGCGCCCACTCCAATGGTTACTCGTTAGTGCGAAAGATTATTGAACGTGCTGGGGCAAAGCCAAGCGATGATCTTGGCGGACGTCCTTTGATTGATGTGGTGATGGCGCCGACTGAAATCTACGTCAAGCCACTATTAAAGTTAATTGGCGAAGTCGATGTAAAGGGCATGGCTCACATTACCGGTGGTGGACTGGTGGATAACGTACCCCGTGTTTTGCCAGAACATACCCAAGCGATTTTGCACCGTGACAGTTGGGTTCTGCCTGACTTATTCCGTTGGCTGCAAATGAAGGGCGGCGTGGTCGATGCAGAGATGGTTCGCGTCTTTAATTGCGGTATTGGTATGGTCGTCATTCTTGCAAAAAGCGAGGCGGACAAAGCCCTCACTTCACTCCAGGGACAGGGCTTAAAAGCGTGGATCGTGGGCGAGGTGGTTGAGCGTGCACCCAATGCAGCGCAAACGATTGTTATTTAACCGTACCCAACTCTTGAAGGCAGTATTGCAGGGCTGACTGCAAGCCGCTCGCATCAAACGGGTTAAACACAGTTCGACCCTCAATTGCCCTGAGCCAGGTGAGTTGGCGTTTGCCCAGTTGCCGCGTTGCTGCTAAGGCTTTGTAACGCATTTGTTCTGCACTGATGTGCCCTTCTAAAAATTCCCATACTTGGCGGTAGCCGACTGCGCGCATCGAGGGTAGGTCGGCATGTATGCCGGGCTGAGTGCGGAGCGCTCGAACTTCATCAATCAATCCAGCGTGCAGCATGGTATCAAAGCGACTCTCTAAATTCTGATGCAGCTGCGCCCGCTCGCTTGGCTCTAATGAGACCAGACGAAGCCAGCCGGGAATCAATGAGCCTGCACGACCGTCGTCACTGGGCGATTCTGCAAGCCATGCTGACATCGGTTTGCCGGTGGACTGCACGACCTCTAAGGCGCGCTGAATGCGCTGTGAATCATTGGGCTCTAAGCGCGCTGCTGTAATGGGATCAAGCGCCATTAACTCCGCATGCATGGCCGGCCACCCCAGTGCCTTGCCTTGGGCATCCAGATGCGCGCGGATGGCTGAATCTGCTGGCGGAAGACTGGATAGGCCATAAGCAAAAGCACGCCAATAGAGCATGGTGCCGCCGACGATGACTGGCACATTGCCCCGTTGCCGTATTTCAGTGACGAGCCGTTTGGTGTCGCTTGCAAATCGAGCTGCAGAGTAGGCTTCGCTTGGATCGAGAATATCAATAAGGTGATGCTGTACTGCCGCGCGTTCCGTTAGAGTGGGTTTGGCGCTACCAATATCCATGTCCCGATAGACCAGAGCAGAGTCCATGCTGATGAGTTCGACCGTGATGCCGCGTGCCTGTGCCGCCTCTGCTAGCAACATGGCTAAGTGGGTCTTACCGGATCCGGTAGGACCCGCTACCGACAATAGGGGTGCTGGATGCGATTCAGTCGGCATGGCGCGTTGAATGCAATCGTTTTAATCTTAGCGAGCTTGGCTTTCGAGGTTAGCAATATGGTTACGAATCGCTTCCGCATCGCTCGCTTCGGGCGCTTCACTTATGTAGTGTTGCATGTCCTGCAGAGCTGGACGTACGTATTCCAGTTGGGCAAAAATAAGGCCACGATCACGCACTTCTTCGATGGCGTCGGGCAACAAGATCACCAAGCGCTCTTGAATGCCAAGCAAGCGTTCCCAGCGCTCATGTTCGGTGTAAATTAATTTCAGGTTACGCAAGAAGCGCGAGAGAATTTCTCGGCTACTGGAGGCGCGCAAGAAAATACTTAAAGGAAGCGCAGTCTCACCCCGATAGCCTTTAGCATCGAGGTAGGGGTCAAGCATGGATTGCAATTCATCCTTGGAGTAGGTGGCGCCATTGAGCGGATCCATAATGATTTCACCTTGAGGCAAGGAGACCCGCATCATGAAGTGATTCGGAAATGAGACCCCACGAATCTTCAGACCAATTTGCTGACCGAGCTCGATCATCAAGATCGCTAGGGAGATCGGAATGCCGCGACGACTCTCCATCACGTGGTGCAGATAGGAATTCTCAGGCGCATAAAAGTCATTTGCGTTTGGACCAAATCCCAGTTCGGTGTAAAAAAAATGCTTGAGCAGCTGGAGGCGTTGTACTTGCGACGTATCGGAGGTGATGCGTTTTTTTAGCTTGCTACCAAGGGCATCAATTTCATCGAGGGTGTGCTGCACATCCAGGTCTGGAAAGGCATGCTGCGCAACCGCAATCGCGGATTCGGTTAATGGAAAATGATCATCCTCGGCAACGAGAGAGGTGAAGTAGTCAAGTTGGCGTGTCGGCATATGGCCTATTTTGCATGACGCCGAAAATGCTGCCAACGAATACCCACAATCCAAAGGGCCATGAAATACACCACAGCGGCGCCTAGAATCCAGGCGGCCAATAAGCCAACCCGCGTCCATGGCTCACTCTGCATGGCAATCCACTGGTGCAGGTTGGCGCCATAGTAGAGCAATAGCGATAAAGGAATCAGTGCAATGGCAAGTTGAAAGAGGTATTTAGTCCAACCAAAACCGGGCGCAATTGCACCACGCCGGTGTAAGCCAATCCACAGTAGGGCGGCATTTAAGCAGGCACCAAGCCCAACAGAAAGCGCCAAGCCGGTATGGCCCAGCCAAGGCACCAAGACAATATTAGCCAGCTGAGTTGAGATCAATACAAGCAAAGCAATGCGTACTGGCGTTCGAATATCTTGACGGGCATAGAATCCGGGCGCCAGAATTTTGATCAGAATCAGTCCAATTAGCCCAACACCATAGGCGGCCAAAGCCTGCTGCGTCATCACGACATCCAGTGCGGTAAAACGGCCATAGTGGTAAAGCACCGCAGCGATGGGCTCGCCAAACAGCAACAGCGCTACTGCGCAGGGCGCAGCCAGTAAAAAGGTAAGCTGTAAGCCCCAAACCAAGAGCTCACTCGCTTGCTTTATGTCTTGCTGGGCATTGGCCCTGCTTAGGCTCGGTAGTAGTACGGTGCCCAGCGCAACACCCAGTAAGGCGGTAGGAAACTCCATCAGGCGATCGGCGTAAGATAACCAAGAGACACTGCCGGTTTGCAAGCGAGAGGCAATGTTGGTATTGATCACAAGGGAGATTTGCGCAACAGAAACGGCAAAGACAGCCGGCCCCATGAGCTTTAATACTCGGCGTGCATCGGGGTTTAGCCAAGCACCCCATATGGCCTGCGGCAATACACCAATGCGGGGCAGTAAGCCCAGTCGGCGCAGCGCAGGAATTTGAATCGCCAATTGCAAAATGCCGCCCACCACTACACCGAATGCAAGGGCATAAATCGGTTGCTCGAGTTGGGGCGCAAGCCAGAGCGCACTGCCAATTAATGCCAAGTTCAGTAAAACGGGGGTGAAGGCTGGAATCGCAAAGCGCTGAAAGGTATTGAGAATGCCTGCCGACAGCGACACCATTGAAATCAGTCCAATGTAGGGAAACATAATTTGGGTCATGAGCACGCTGGCTTCGTAAGCGGGGCTGCCGCTAAAGCCGGTGGCAATCGCCAAAATTAAGAGTGGGGCACCTACAATGCCAAGGCCAACGGTAAGCACTAGGGCCCAAAAGAGCAGGGTAGCCACTGCATTAATTAGGGTTTTAGACTGGGCGGGATCATCCTTGCTGGAAACTTCCCCCAAAATCGGCACAAATGCTTGGGAAAATGCCCCTTCGGCAAACAGCCTACGGAGCAGATTTGGTAGCCGAAATGCCACATTAAAGGCGTCCGTCCACTCGGAGGCCCCAAAACTACGGGCAATCAGGGTTTCGCGTAACAGCCCTGTAATGCGCGATAGCATGGTAAAGGAGCTAACCTTGGCGGCAGCGGAGAGCAGGTTCATAGGTCAATTTTCACCTATTTATCAGGCAACTGGGCTTTTTAACTCCTTTAAGGTAAAATCGTGGGCTTTGGTGAGCTGGCTAAAGAAATTCGCAAGAAAACCCTCAAAAAGAGGTTTTACTTTGTAAAGGCGATTTATTCAGTTTGCTATTGAACGATTTAACCCATTGAAATTACATAGGTAGGTTTAAACATGGCCAATACCGCACAGGCACGCAAGCGCGCCAGGCAAGCAGTAAAACAGAACGAGCACAACTCCAGTTTGCGCTCCAAATTACGCACCTCCATTAAGGCTGTGCGTAAAGCGATCGATACCGGCGATAAAGCAGCCGCTGCAAAAGTATTTGTTGCGGCTCAAGCAACCATCGACAAAATTGCAGACAAGAAAATTGCACACAAAAATACCGCGGCCCGTCAAAAGTCCCGTTTGTCTGCTGCAATTAAGGCAATGGCTGCCTAAGTCGTTTTTGCTTAGCAGTACCAAGCCATAGCCCGCTCCTTATTAGGGCGGGTTTTGCTTTTTAAGTAGGGGTTTGTGATTTGGGTTCGAATTCACATGCTTCTTCGATGGTCAAATCATTGTCTTTGGCAAAGTTGAGAACAAAGTCGAGGGCGCGCGGGTCAAGATCATGCAGTCGGGTATCGATCACGACGCAATTGATCTGCGCTATTTGTACCGGCCTTGCATAGGGTGAATAGGTAAAGCGTGGATCTGCATTGTCTCCCGGCGGCCTGAATGAAGCCATAACCCCGCAGAGTCGCTCAGCCCAATCACTTGGCCGAAATGGCTTGCCGGTTGATGTAACGCCTTGGATAAACAGTTTTTTGTGTTTCAAATGGATGGGTACTTTGGTTGGGGCATTCGTGCCGCGTTACCCTATAGCTTAACAGTGTAGATTGCATTTAATCGCCTTATTGATGAATGCATTGCGTTTTGAAAAGATTAGTACAAACTCCTCGGAGGGCCTTATGAATACCTCTTTAGCAAAGCCCCAAGTGCCGGGCCAATTGAAGCATTATTTACAATTTACTGATCTGACGCGCAGCGAGTACGACTACCTCCTCGCGCGCTCAGCGTGGCTCAAGACTAAATTCAAGAGCTATGAAACCTGGCATCCCTTGCATGACCGTACCTTGGCGATGATTTTTGAAAAACAGTCCACCCGTACTCGGCTTTCATTTGAGGCGGGCATACACCAACTTGGCGGCCATGCGGTTTACCTTAATACGCGCGATACCCAATTAGGTCGTGGCGAGCCCGTTGAGGATGCAGCTCAAGTCATTTCTAGAATGACCGACATCATCATGATTCGCACCTTTGGCCAAGACATCATCGAGCGCTTTGCCGCAAACTCACGGGTTCCAGTCATCAATGGTTTAACCAATGAATTTCATCCCTGCCAAGTACTAACCGACGTTTTTACCTTTGTCGAGGCGCGCGGACCGATTCAAGGAAAAACGGTGGCCTGGGTTGGCGATGCAAATAACATGGCTTACACCTGGATTCAGGCGGCTGAAGTATTGGGCTTTCAGGTGCGTTTTTCTGCGCCCGATGGCTATGCCCTTGATCCCGCACGATTAAGTCCTGCAGCAGCCAAGCAACTAACGGTTTGCAATGACCCCAGGGACGCATGCAAAGACGCCGACCTTGTGAGTACAGATGTTTGGACTAGCATGGGCTTTGAGGATGAAAATACCTCCAGAATGGCGGCGTTTAAAAATTGGATGGTCTCGGATAGTTTGATGGCCTTGGCCAAGCCGAATGCCCTCTTTATGCACTGCCTGCCTGCCCATCGAGGCGAGGAAGTGTCGGCCTCCGTGATCGATGGTCCGCAGAGCGTCGTCTGGGAAGAGGCTGAAAATCGCTTGCATGTCCAAAAAGCATTAATGGAGTACCTGTTGTGTGGCCGCTTGGATTAATGCATTGCCGTCTTGGCATTCCTTTTTTAAAATGGCGTTTGAATCAAAATATTACGTAAAGTGAACACCTACATCATGTCGGAAATTAAAAAAGCAGTTTTAGCGTACTCGGGTGGTTTAGATACCAGTGTGATCTTGAAGTGGTTGCAAGATACCTATCAGTGTGAAATCGTTACCTTTACCGCCGATCTGGGGCAGGGCGAAGAACTTGAGCCAGCACGCACTAAAGCACTGCAATTTGGCATCAAGCCAGAAAACATCTTCATCGATGATTTACGTGAAGAGTTTGTCCGTGACTTTGTGTTTCCGATGTTCCGAGCCAATACGGTATACGAAGGCGAGTATTTACTCGGCACCTCGATTGCTCGTCCCCTGATTGCGAAACGGCAAATTGAGATTGCGCGCCAGGTCAAGGCCGATTCGGTTTCGCATGGCGCTACAGGCAAAGGTAATGATCAGGTTCGGTTTGAACTGGGTTATTACGCACTTGAACCAGGGATCAAAGTCATTGCGCCTTGGCGTGAATGGGATTTATTGTCCCGTGAAAAGCTACTTGCCTATGCCGAAAAACACGGCATTCCAGTTGAGATGAAGCATAAGCAGGGTGGGGCTCCCTACTCCATGGATGCAAACTTACTGCACATTAGCTTTGAAGGTCGTCACCTTGAAAACCCCAATGCCGAGGCAGAAGAGTCGATGTGGCGCTGGACGGTTTCCCCCGAGAACGCACCCGATGCCGCAGAGATCATCGAAATGGAATTCCGTTCTGGAGATCCGATAGCGATTAACGGTAAAGCCATGAAGCCCCACGAGCTCTTAGCAGAACTCAATCGCCTGGGCGGCAAACACGGCATTGGCCGTCTGGATTTAGTCGAAAATCGTTTTGTCGGTATGAAGAGCCGCGGCTGCTACGAAACCCCTGGTGGCACGATTTTGCTCAAAGCCCACCGCGGTATCGAGAGCATCACACTCGATCGCGAAGTGGCGCATCTGAAGGATGACTTAATGCCACGCTATGCCAGCTTGATTTACAACGGCTATTGGTGGTCACCAGAGCGCTTGGCGCTGCAGACTTTAATTGACCATACCCAAACTGGCGTCAATGGCGTGGTACGCCTCAAGCTTTATAAAGGATCCGTCTCCGTTATTTCACGGGACTCTGTCAACACCCTGTTTGATCAGAACATTGCTACTTTCGATGACGATGGTGGCGCATACAACCAAGCCGATGCTGGGGGATTCATTAAGCTCAATGCCTTACGTATGCGTATTGCTGAAATTGCAAAACGGAAGCGCACTGCTAAATAATGACCTCTTCCATCTCAACCTAGAACCACGATAAAGAAAGTTGCCATGCAATTCGATCACGTCTCCGTAGGAAAAAAAGCCAACATCTACTTTGATGGGAAGTGCGTATCGCATACCGTTACGCTGGCTGATGGCACTCGTAAATCGGTTGGGGTTATATTACCGAGCACCCTGCGTTTTGATTTGAGTACCCGCGAGGTCATGGAAGTAGTCGATGGCACAGCCTATGTGAGTGTCAACGGTGGATCTGAGCAACCCTTTGGTGCAGGCCAAAGCTGGACAGTTGAGGCGGGCGGATATTTTGTGATTCGCGCGGAATTACCTGTGCATTACGTTTGCCACTTCGACTAATTTATTTGCGTAGTAAGCCCTGAATCAGGCTACCAGGGCCAATTGCCCGCTGGCTAAACCATTGCCGGTTCATTTCTAAGGCATAGCGAATGGGCGCCTTAGGGCAGTGATTATTTAAAGTCTCTGCCTGCATTTCTTCAATATTGACGATCTTACCGTCATCGGCAATAAAAGCAATCGCCAGAGGTATCTTGGTATTGCTCATCCAAAAGCAATGCGTCGCTTTTTGATCAAAGATAAATAGCATGCCAGAGTCAGTTGGCATCGAGGTGCGGTTCATTAGCCCGACTTGCCGTGCTTGCGGCGTACTCGCTACCTCTGCCTGTATGCGGTAGATGCTAGTTTTAAGCTCAATGATGGGAAGGCTGGTATTAACATTTTGCGCAATACCAAGGTTCGCTGTAAGCGCGAGTAATCCGGCAAAACCAAATTGGCGAATGAAAGTCAACATGACTGCATTCTAAATAAAGAGGTGAGCAAACAAAAAATCAGGACGAAAAAAAACCCAGAGAATACCCTGGGCTTTTAATTTGATCAAGGACAGTGATCAAGTGCCTTGAATATTGGTCGCTTGTTTGCCTTTTGGACCTTGGGTAATGTCAAACGTTACCTTTTGGCCTTCTTTGAGGGTTTTAAAACCGCCCATAGTAATCGCGCTGAAATGCGCGAACAGCTCTTCTTCACCATCATCAGGTTTAATAAACCCGAAACCTTTTGCATCATTAAACCACTTAACAACTCCGGTCGCCATGCGAACTCCATTACATAAACTTGAAACAACCGTGAAAATGGGGGGAATACCTTTTAATCAGTCTCGCTCCAAAACACGCCTAATAGAACCTCAACTAGAAGCACTACTCCGATTGTTTGCCCTTTTAGCGGGGGTGTCAAGGAGTTATGGCGTTATTCGTACTAGTAGAAACCCCTTTGTATCTCCAAAATCGTCCCCATATGATCATTAACCCCAGTTTTTGCCGTTTTTTTGCAACATAACGTGGTTTGAGTCAAGGTTTCTGCCTTGTGTTTAGAATGGTTCATATGAGTCGCGCAATCAAAATTCCAGGCAATACCAACCCACTTCTTCCGGGCATCGGCGACACCGCATTACTTGAAAAGCAGGCAGAGAAGCTTAAAGCCCCTGCCATGTTCAAAGTCATGCTTCTGAACGATGACTACACCCCAATGGAGTTTGTGGTGATGGTTATTCAGGAGTATTTTAATAAGGATCATGAGACGGCCACCCGAATCATGCTCCAGGTTCATTTGGCTGGCAAAGGCGTTTGCGGAATCTTTACCCGTGACGTGGCTGCCACCAAAGTGCACCAAGTTGTTGAACTATCCCGTGAAGCGGGTCACCCACTACAGTGCACTATGGAGGAAGCATGATTGCCCAAGAATTAGAAGTGAGCTTGCACATGGCGTTTGTTGATGCACGGGCTGCGCGGCACGAGTTCATCACCGTCGAACACCTTCTCGCCGCACTCTTAGATAACGCGACTGCAGTTGAAGTCCTCAAAGCGTGCTCAGTCAACATTGCTGAGCTACGTGCCCAGCTTAAAAACTTTATTAATGACAACACCCCGGTTGTGCCTGGCACCGAAGAAGTGGATACGCAACCGACGCTGGGATTTCAGCGGGTGATCCAGCGCTCGATCATGCACGTGCAATCGACGTCCAATGGTAAGAAGGAAGTAACCGGCGCTAATGTTCTCGTCGCCATTTTTGGTGAAAAGGATTCGCACGCGGTGTATTTCTTGCAACAGCAAGGCGTTACCCGCTTGGATGTGGTCAACTTTATTAGTCATGGCATTCGTAAGGATCAAGTCGAGCCAGCAAAAGCAGCTGATCCTAGCCAGGAGAACGAAGAATCCGCGGCCAGTGGCAAAGAAAGCCCACTGGACCAGTTCACGCAAAACCTCAATGTCATGGCGCGCCAAGGCAAGATTGACCCCCTCATTGGGCGCGATAGCGAGGTCGAGCGCGTTGTGCAAGTACTCTGCCGTCGTCGTAAAAATAATCCGCTGTTAGTGGGCGAGGCGGGCGTGGGTAAAACCGCGATTGCGGAAGGCTTGGCATGGCGTATTACCAAAGGTGAGGTGCCCGATATTTTGGCCAATGCCACGGTCTATTCACTGGACATGGGCGCACTCCTTGCCGGCACGAAATACCGCGGTGATTTTGAGCAGCGCTTGAAAGGCGTACTCAAGGCCCTTAAAGATAATTCCAATGGCATTTTGTTTATTGACGAGATTCATACCTTGATTGGTGCAGGCGCTGCTTCTGGAGGCACCTTGGATGCCAGTAATTTACTGAAGCCGGCTTTATCGAACGGCCAGCTCAAGTGCATTGGTGCAACCACCTTTACGGAATACCGCAGTATTTTTGAAAAGGATGCTGCACTGGCACGTCGTTTCCAAAAGGTCGATGTGGTTGAGCCTACGGTGGATCAGACAGTGCAAATCTTGCGTGGCCTCAAGTCGCGCTTTGAAGAGCACCACAGCGTGAAATACGCTTCTGCCGCCTTAGTTGCTGCTGCAGAATTGTCTTCACGCTACATCAATGATCGCCATTTGCCTGATAAAGCAATTGATGTGATTGACGAAGCAGGCGCTGCCCAGCGGATCTTGCCCAAATCGAAGCAGAAGAAGACCATTGGTCGTCCGGAGATTGAGGAGATTGTGGCAAAGATTGCCCGCATACCGCCGCAATCAGTCACCGTTGACGACCGTAGTAAGTTGCAAACATTGGATCGCGATATTAAGAGCGTTGTCTTTGGCCAAGATCCAGCGATCGAAGCATTGGCCAGCGCCATTAAGATGACGCGCGCCGGCCTTGGCAAGATTGATCGCCCTATTGGATCCTTCTTATTCTCGGGCCCAACCGGCGTCGGTAAGACGGAGGTTGCAAAACAGCTGGCTTACATCTTGGGTATTGAGTTACTGCGCTTTGATATGTCGGAGTACATGGAGCGCCATGCGGTGAGTCGCTTGATTGGTGCGCCTCCAGGGTATGTCGGCTTTGATCAGGGCGGTTTGTTAACCGAGGCAGTAAATAAAAAGCCCCACTGTGTCTTGTTGCTCGACGAGGTTGAAAAAGCCCACCCGGATATTTTTAACATTCTCTTGCAGGTGATGGACCATGGCACGCTGACGGATAACAATGGCCGCAAGACCGATTTCCGCAACGTCATCATCATCATGACTACCAACGCCGGTGCGGAGGCCATGCAGAAGTCTGTGATTGGCTTTACCAATGCGCGAGAGTCTGGCGATGAGATGGCGGATATTAAGAAATTCTTCACGCCGGAGTTCCGTAACCGCTTAGACGCGATTGTGTCCTTTAAGGCCCTGGATGAGACCATCATCATGCGGGTAGTAGATAAGTTCTTAATGCAGCTTGAAGAGCAGTTGCATGAGAAGAAAGTCGACGCTACCTTTAGTCCTGAGTTAAGGGCGCATTTAGCGAAACATGGTTTTGATCCATTGATGGGTGCAAGGCCTATGCAACGCATTATTCAGGACACCGTCCGCAAAGCCCTTGCGGATGAATTGCTCTTTGGGCGCTTGGCACAAGGCGGTACGGTTGCGGTTGGGGTTGACGCGGATGGCAAGGTAGTACTGGATATTCATCAGGCGACCCCACCATCTAAGGCCAGCAAGACCGATGTGGCCCCCGCAGAGGAAATCTAACAACGAAGCAAACTACCTTGTAATGAAAACACCAGCTCCAGGGCTGGTGTTTTTTTCTCTAAAAAGAATGTGTAGCTGTTGATCTGGAATTGAGCTTGAGGATTGAGTTGTTTTAAGCGCGACCCGTACTTCCAAACCCACCAGTCCCGCGACTGCTCTCTACAAACTCATCAACGATCTTTAACTCCACTTGTTGTATGGGCACGATCACAAGCTGCGCTAAGCGCTCCATGGGCTCAAGGGTGAAGGGCAGACTACTGCGATTCCAGGTGCTCACCATGAGCTGTCCCTGGTAATCGGAATCAATCAGGCCAACGAGGTTTCCTAAGACAATCCCGTGTTTATGGCCGAGGCCCGAGCGGGGCAGGATCAGGGCAGCGTAGCGAGGGTCTTCCACATAGATTGATAAACCAGTGGGTACCAATACCGTTTGACCTGGAGGAATCTCGATTGCGGCATCGACGCAAGCGCGCAGGTCTAGTCCAGCGCTGCCTGGGGTCCCGTAGCTAGGCATCTGGCTACGCATGCGTTCATCGAGAATTTTGACTTGCAGTGTTTGCATGGTGTTTTTAGAGTTGGGTTGCGACAAATTGAATCAGTTGACGTGCTAACTGAAGTTTTGGGGCCTTCGCTAACTTTTTGCTGCCCTGATCATGAATCAAAAGCAGTTGGTTTAGGTCGCTACCAAAGGTATCGGGACCAATGTTTCCCACAATCAGCGGTATGCCTTTCCGCTTACGTTTTTCAGCGGCATGCTCTTCAAGTTTGGTCGACTCGGCAGCAAAACCAACGCAGTAGGGGTGCGGCTTACCTTTTCCCTTGTTTGCGGTTTTCGCTAAGGTGAGCAAGATATCGGGATTAGGCGTGAACTCTAGGTTCGGCATGGATTTGCCGCCACCTTGGCGTTTGATCTTTTCTTTGGAGGGGTTGGTGATGGTCCAGTCTGCGACTGCAGCGACGCCAAAAAATAGATCGCAGTTCGATGATGCCATTACTGCCTCGTACATGTCTTTGGCAGAGACCACATCGGTCCGCTGGATTTTCCCAGTGGCAAGAAGGGGTGTATTTAATTCACAGGGACCAGCAATCAGATGAACTTCGGCACCGGCCTCAAGGGCGGCTCTGGCAATAGCAAACCCCATTTTGCCGGAGCTGCGGTTGGTAATGCCACGAACCGGATCAATTGCTTCGAAGGTGGGCCCCGCGGTAATTAATACCCGCTTACCTACCAATACTTTTTTTTGAAAGAAAGCAATCAATTGCTCGGTGATTTCAGCGGGCTCGAGCATTCTGCCCATGCCTACTTCGCCACAGGCTTGAGCGCCGCTGGCAGGACCAAGTAATTCAACCTGATCGCTGCGCAAGCGCTCTGCACTGCGTGCAGTTGCCGGATGTTGCCACATTTGTAAGTTCATGGCGGGAGCCAGTAGCAAGGGGCAATCGCGCGCTAAGCATAAGGTAGTAAGGAGATCATCGGCGAGGCCGAGTGATAGTTTGGCCATCAAATCGGCGCTGGCGGGCGCAATCAGAATCGCATCTGCTGCGCGCGATAACTCGATGTGTGCCATGTTGTTGTGGATGCGGGCATCCCACTGATTGGTGTATACCGGATTACCTGTTAGGGCCTGCATCGTTACTGGCGTAATGAACTGGGCTGCAGCATCGGTCATGACAACCTGAACGCTAGCCCCCTCTTGCATCAATAGGCGTGCTAGTTCAGCCGATTTATAGGCGGCTATTCCACCAGAGATACCGAGAACAATTTTTTTATTGAGAAGTGACTGCATAGTCGAAGATTAAACGGGTTTAATGGGAATGGCTAGATTAGGCAGGGGTTGATGCTCTTTTTGGGCGGATTTCAGCCCAAATAATCAGGATGGCACCCAGAACAATCGCACTATCAGCGATGTTAAAAGCAGGCCAATGCCATTGCGCATAGTGCAGATCAATAAAGTCGACTACAGCCCCATAGACAAGGCGATCAATCACATTACCGACTGCGCCGCCCAAAATAAAGCTAATAGCCAAGGAAAGTAGGGTGTCGTTTTGGTGCCGGCGCAAATACCAAATCATAAAAAGAGCTGCGGCCGATCCCAGCAGAGTAAAAAACCAGCGTTGCCATCCGCCACTATTGGCTAAGAAAGAAAATGCCGCACCCGGGTTGTAAATTAAGAACCAGTTTAAAAAATCAGTGACCGGTACAGGTACGGCAAATTGCAGTGTTGTTTGTGCCCATAATTTCGTTGACTGGTCCGAAATGAGCACGAGGCAAGCCAAGCTGAGCCAGCCATAAAAACGGCGCTGATTGTGGGGGTCGGCCTTGGCGTTCACAGCGATCTGATTTGGTTAGGCAAATGCGCGTTGCTCGCCGCTACCAAATAAATTACGAATGCAGCGACCGCAGAGTTCGGCATGCGCAGGATCTGCTCCCACATCTGCGGTATGGTGCCAACAGCGACCGCATTTTTTATATTGGCTGGCACGCACTAGAACCTCCAGCCCCGCGCTGCTGAGTTCAATACTAGCACTGGACGTGATGGTGACAAAGCGTAGATCGTCTTCTAGTGAATGCAGGATGGCAAAGTCGACGTTATCGACTTTGATGGTGAGCTCCGCTTGTAAGGAAGAGCCGACATGGCCTGCTTCGCGTTCAATTTCGATGGCCTTAGTAACCTCAGAGCGAATCTCCCGAATGCGATTCCATTTGGCGAGTAATTCTGTACCGTTGGCGACATCTGGGAATATGCCGAACTCTTCCATAAAGATAGAACTCTTACTTTTGCTCTCAGATCCATGGGGAAACGATGCCCAAGCCTCTTCTGCGGTAAATGAGAGGAAAGGGGCAAGCCATTTCAGCAGATTACGGGTAATGTGGAATAGGGCATTTTGCGCCGCGCGTCGTTCTTTCGAATTGGGTGCGCTGGTATAAAGGCGATCCTTGAGAATATCCAAATAAAAGCCGCCCAAATCTTCAGAGCAGAAGGTCAACATGCGCGCCACTGCGGGCTGAAATTCATAGGCCTCGTAGTGCGTCTGAATCTCCCCTTGTAATTGCGCCGCTAGTGCAACCGCATAGCGATCGATCTCAAGCCACTCTGCGCTCGGCATGCTGTGCTGCGCTGGATCAAAGTCGGCTAAGTTCGCCAGCAAGAAGCGCAAGGTATTGCGCATGCGGCGATAGCTTTCGACCACCCGCTTCAAAATTTCATCGGAGATAGTCATCTCGCCCGAGTAGTCGGTAGAGGCAGCCCAAAGGCGAATGATTTCAGCGCCCAACTTATCGGCTACCTGTTGTGGTGCGATGACGTTGCCGACCGACTTACTCATTTTCCGACCTTGGCCATCGACCGTGAAACCGTGGGTCAACAATGCCTTGTATGGTGGTTTACCGTCGAGCATGGCGCCGGTGAGTAGCGATGAGTGAAACCAGCCGCGATGTTGATCAGAGCCCTCTAAATACAAATCAGCCAAACGGCCATCGGCACTCTCGGCCTCGGGGCGATAGAGCTCATCACGATGTGAGCCGCGAATCACATGCCAGTGGGTTGTTCCCGAATCAAACCAAACATCCAAGGTATCGCGGTTCTTTTCGTATTGGGAGGCATCGTCACCCAGCAGTTCAGCCACATTGAGTTTTTGCCAGGCCTCAATGCCATCTTTTTCAACGCGCTTGGCAACCTCCTCCAGGAGTTCGGCTGTGCGGGGATGTGGCTCACCCGTTTCTTTGTGAACAAAGAATGCCATCGGCACACCCCATTGGCGCTGGCGCGATAAGGTCCAGTCTGGACGATTAGCAATCATGCTGTGCAGACGTTGCTTGCCCCAGGCGGGATAGAACTGCGTATTGTTGATACCTGCCAAGGCCATTTCACGCAAGCTGGCTTTTCCATCGGCCGGTTTTTTATCCATGCTAGCGAACCACTGTGAAGTAGCGCGATAAATGATGGGTGTTTTATGGCGCCAGCAATGCATGTAGGAGTGGCTATACGATTTGTCTTTTAAAAGGCTGCCTGCGCTGCGCAGCGCTTCTACAATCTTGGGGTTGACTTTCCAGACAAATTCATTGGCAAAAAGAGGGAGCCATGATGCATAGACTCCATTGCCCATTACTGGATTCAAAATATCCTTATCGACTAAGCCATTGGCTTTGCAGGACTTAAAGTCTTCCTCGCCGTAGGCCGGTGAACAGTGCACGAGGCCTGTACCGGTATCGAGTGTGACGTACTCTGCTGGATAGATGGGTGAGAGGCGACGGTAACCTTCATCGAGCGATGCGAGTGGATGCCAAAAAGATATACCAGCTAATTTTTGACCGGCGCAGGTCGCAATGATCTTGCCTTCGAGACCATACTCTTGCAGGCAAATTTCAACACGGTCTTTGGCCAGAATAAGCAGGGCTTGATCCGTCTCCACCAAAGCATATTCCAGCTCGGGGTGAACATTGAGCGCCTGATTCGCAGGAAGCGTCCAAGGTGTAGTGGTCCAGATTACAACCATGCCTTTTTTCTCTGGCAAGCGAGGGATACCAAATGCCTTGGCTAAATTACTTCGCTGCGCATCATCAAAGGCAAATCCGACATCGACCGCAGGATCGGTTTTATCTTGGTATTCGACCTCAGCCTCGGCGAGCGCAGAGCCGCAGTCAAAACACCAGTTGACGGGTTTTAGGCCACGGAAGACATAACCCTTTTTCCAAATGGAGCCCAGCGCACGAATTTCATCCGCCTCATTGCGGTAATTCATGGTGAGGTAGGGGTTGTTCCAGTCACCCAGAACGCCCAAGCGCTCAAAGTCGATTTTCTGTTTCGCAATTTGCTCGCTAGCGTACTGGCGTGCTTTGGCCTGGACTTCGGCGGTCGGTAAATTTTTACCAAACTGTTTTTCAATTTGGATTTCAATTGGCATGCCATGGCAGTCCCAGCCAGGAACGTAGGCAGCATCAAAGCCCATCAGCCAGCGGGATTTAACAATCATGTCTTTGAGAATCTTATTGACCGCATGACCAATGTGAATATCGCCATTGGCATAGGGAGGACCATCGTGCAAGATGAATTTGGGTTGCCCTGCATGTGCCTCCCGAATGGCTTCGTAGAGTTTATTTTTTTGCCACTGGGCTACCCATTGCGGCTCGCGCTTGGGTAAATCGCCCCGCATCGGAAAAGCAGTTTCCAGAAGGTTGACGGGATAAGAATTGGATTTATCAGACATAGACTTTTTTCTGGAAATAATCACGCGCACATTGCGCATCGTTTTGAATAGCAGACTGCAGCGAGTCGAGATCAGGGTATTTTGCCTCGTCCCGTATTTTTTCTAAGAGTTCAACACTAATAATGCGGCCATAGACTTGGGCGTTGAAATCAAATAAATGAACCTCAAGTAAAACACGCCCCGCATCTTCCACCGTTGGTCTAACCCCTAGGCTGGCAACCCCCGGTAAGGGCGTGTCTCCAAGGCCATGAACGAGGACGGTAAAAATACCGGTCATCGCAGGCTTTCGCTCGTGCAGGTGATTTGCTACAGCCAGGTTCAAGGTGGGAAAGCCCAGTGTTCTGCCAAGTTGACGGCCATAAATAACGTGACCGGAAATAAAATATGGCCTACCTAGTAGTAGCGCCGCCTTGGGCATATCACCCTCCGCCAATGCGCTGCGCAGTGCTGAACTGGAGATGCGCTCTTGATTCTCTAGCACCGTATTGATATTGGAAACTTCAAAACCAAACGCATCGCCGGCGCGTTTCAAGCTAGCAAAGTCCCCTGCGCGTTTTGCGCCGTAACAAAAGTCATCGCCAATCAAAATCCATTTGGTATTGAGGCGTCGCAGCAGAATTTCAGCAACAAATTGCTCGGGGGTCAATTTGGCATAGGCGGCATTAAAGCGCTCGATCACCACGCGGTCAATACCAATGTCGGCAAAAGCAGTTAACTTATCGCGTAAATTCAAGATGCGTGGCGGGGCTTCGGTAGGGGTAAAAAATTCTTTGGGGTGTGGTTCAAACGTCATCACACAAGAGTCAAGACCCCTAGCACGTGCACCCGCAGTGAGCGCCTGCAGCAAGGCGTAATGACCCCGATGCACGCCATCGAAATTGCCGATGGTAAGGGCACAAGGGGGTGCAGCGCGAAGTTGGGCGGAGCCTCGGAATACGTTCACTAGTCGCTTTCAGGGTAGCCTTGAATTATATTGTGGGCATGCACTCCATCGTTACCTTAATCTCCGGACGCGGATCGAATTTCGAAGCCATCGTCAAAACAGCCCAAAAAGAGAATTGGGCAGTTCGATTTAGCGGGGTAATAGCAAATCGCCCTGAGGCCAAGGGCCTTGATTTTGCTCGCTCTGAAGGTATTCCTGCGCTATCCCTAGATCACACAATCTACCCAGACCGGGCCGCATTTGATCGGGCACTAATGGAGCAAATAGACCTGCTCAAGCCGGATTTAGTGGTTTTGGCTGGCTTTATGCGCATTCTAACGCCGGAGTTTATTCGGCATTACGCCGGAAAGTTGATCAATATTCACCCATCTCTGCTGCCCAGTTTCCCCGGTTTGCATACCCATGAACGGGCTTTGGAGGCAGGAGTAAGGACGCATGGCGCCAGCGTGCACTTTGTCAGCGAGGGCGTGGATGAGGGCCCCATCATCTGCCAAGCCACTGTTCCTGTGCTTCCGGGTGATTCTGTAGCGCAATTGGCTGCACGGGTTTTACAAATGGAGCATCAAATCTACCCGCGGGCCGTAAAATGGTTCCTTGACGATCGATTGCGAATAGAAGGAAATCAAGTGAAGGTGCAGCCCCCCGAGTCGCAATGGTTTGTATATGAATAAGGCAAGACCCGAGCGCGGCGCAAAGCAGTCTCGCAGCCGAGCCTCTGATCGTTCACCCGCATCTGGCGCCCGCACCCAAAGTCGCCCTCAGCGACGAGGCCCCGAAGTTGCGCCCGTTAGCGGGCAGAAGAATTTCTCCCACGCCAAGGCGTTGCCACAGCATGCTGCCCATTTGGAGCGCCTGCTTCCAGAACTCCTGAGTTTTGAGCAACCGTCTGATCGCGTGGTCAGTCGCTACTTTCGTGCAGAGCCCCAACTCGGTAACCGCGATCGCGCCTTAATTGCCGAGAGTGCATTTGCTATCCTGCGCCGTAAAAATGAAATGTCGCAATTTGCTTCGAGCGGGAGTGGAACCCAAGCGAGACGCCTTGCCCTACTTGGCATGATGTCCGCATTGTCTGAGGGCGGCCTCGGCTCTGCCAATCGCCCAGAGAGCGCTCTGGCTGACTTGGCCCACGTTATTCAGCCTACTGAATATGACTGGCTCAAACGCTACTCTGAGCTCGATCGCGATACCTTAGCGCCGATGGTGCGCAACAATTTGCCTGAATGGCTGTGGAATGCATTTGAGTCATCGCCGGGCGAAGCCCAACGCCAAGAACTTGCGATTGCCTTGATGCGCCCAGCCTTACTGGATTTGCGCGTGAATACCATTAAGGCCAATCGCGATACCCTATTAGAAGAAATGAACGCATTGGGCGGTCGCTATCAAGCGGTAGCAACGCCTTTTTCTCCCGATGGCATTCGCATTATGGGTAAGCCCGCATTGCAGAATTCCAGCTGGTTTAAAGGAGGCCTTTTTGAGGTGCAGGATGAAGGCAGCCAATTGCTTTGCCATTTATTAGGCCCTAAGCGCGGCGAGATGGTAGTTGATTTTTGTGCAGGTGCTGGTGGCAAGACCTTAGCCTTGGGCGCCTTAATGCGCTCTACCGGCCGCCTTTACGCTTTTGATACATCTGAGCGTAGGCTGGCTAACTTGAAGCCACGTCAGGCTCGCAGCGGTCTTTCGAATGTCCATCCCGTGTGGATCGATAGTGAGAATGATTCGAAAGTGAAGCGCTTGGCCGGCAAAATTGATCGTGTTTTAGTGGATGCCCCTTGCAGTGGCATTGGCACGTTGCGCCGCAATCCCGATCTGAAGTGGCGTCAAACGCCTGCTGGGGTTGCTGAGCTCAATGCAAAGCAGGCCAGCATTTTGGCTTCAGCCAGTCGCCTACTGAAACCCGGTGGCCGCTTGGTCTATGCCACGTGCAGCTTACTGCCCCAAGAAAATCAGACCATTGCCCTGCAGTTCTTAGAAAAACACCCTGAGTTTGAGTTAATACCTGCTGCTGAAGTGCTCAAAGACCACTTTTTGGATGGGGTTCAGCCGATTGGGACAAGTCCGGATAACCCGTGGTGGCAGCTATGGCCCCATTTACATGGAACCGATGGTTTCTTCGGGGCAATTTTTAGGCGAAAAGCTTAAAATAGAGAGTTACTGATTCCGTTTAGGGGATGCTTTGAACTCTAGCTTTGACATTACTGCCTTGTACGATGGCTTTATCCAGTGGTTGGCTCATGGCTACCTGGATTGGGCTTGGTGGCAAATTGTGCTGTTTACCTTAGCGTTAACGCACATCACCATTGCTACCGTCACCATTTTCCTGCACCGCTGCCAAGCACACCGTGCGCTCGATTTGCATCCGATTGCTTCGCACTTCTTCCGCTTCTGGCTCTGGCTTACTACTGGCATGGTCACCAAAGAGTGGGCAGCTGTTCACCGCAAGCACCACGCCAAATGCGAAACGATTGATGATCCCCATAGCCCCCAGGTCTTGGGAATTAATACTGTTTTATCTCGCGGCGCTGAGCTTTATAAGTCGGAAACGAAAAACCAAGAGACCTTGCAGAAGTTTGGACACGGCACACCCGATGATTGGCTCGAGCGCAACCTCTACTCGAAATTCTCATGGCAAGGTGTTGCGCTCATGATGATCATCGACCTCTTCTTATTTGGCGCCATTGGGGCAACGGTATGGGCGGTACAGATGCTATGGATACCGATCACTGCTGCCGGTGTAATTAATGGCATTGGTCACTTTTGGGGCTATCGCAACTTCAACAATGAAGACGCTTCTCGTAATATCGTGCCGTGGGGTATTTTGATTGGCGGCGAAGAGCTACACAACAACCACCACACCTATGCAACCAGCGCGAAGTTGTCAAATAAGTGGTACGAGTTTGATATTGGCTGGCTTTACATTCAAATGATGAGTGCAGTTGGTTTGGCTAGGGTAAAAAAAGTACCACCTAAGCCTGTGTTGTCAGAAGTACGCCCTGCAGATCAAGAGACCTTGCAAGCCATTATTGCGAATCGCTACGAAGTAATGGCGCGCTACAGCGCATCTTTAAAGAAGTTCTTCACCAGTGAAGTTCAGCATATGCAAGAGCTTGCTGCTCATTTGAATGACGCGCGCACCTGGCTTTGCAAGGATGAGACCCAATTAACGACTGCCGAAAAGCATAAGCTGGAAGAGTTAATACAGCAAAATGCGCAACTGCGTAAGATGATTGAAATGCGCCGCGATTTGCAGGCCCTGTGGAGTCGTTCCAATGCGACCGGCGAGCAACTCTTAAGTCAGCTTCGCACTTGGTGTCAGCAGGCCGAGGAGAGTGGCGTATCGAACTTACGGGACTTCTCGATTCGATTGCGTCGCTACAGCTAAGTCAGATTGCGCACCATTGTCGGTGCGCTAAAACGAACGAGGCAATAAAAAACCCGCACACAGCGGGTTTTTTATTGAGCTGAAACTGAATTACTTCAGCTTGGTCTCTTTGTACGAAACGTGCTTGCGAACGGTAGGATCGAATTTCATGATCTCTAACTTCTCAGGTTTAGTACGTTTGTTTTTGGTGGTTGTGTAGAAGTGACCAGTACCTGCTGATGACTCTAACTTTATCTTTTCTCTGCCGCCCTTAGCCATTTCAGTATTCCTTTAGATTTGGCCGCGTGCGCGCAAATCAACTAAAACGGCATCGATGCCATTCTTATCAATCACACGCAAACCTGCGTTGGTTAAGCGAAGGCTGATCCAGCGATTTTCTGATTCAACCCAGAAACGGCGATTTTGCAGATTAGGCAAAAAGCGGCGCTTCGTTTTATTGTTTGCATGGGAAACATTGTTGCCAACCATCGGCTTTTTCCCAGTGACTTGGCAAACTTTTGCCATGACACGACTCCTTAATTGCGAAAAAAGAAGATTGTAGCAGGCGAATGGCTAAATGAGCCAGCCCTTTTGTGGATTAGTAAATACGGCCAACTGATTTCCTGTATTTTATAAAATAAGTTAGTGCTTACTACTAATTTAAATCAATATCCATAATGCCGGCCTCGACAAAAGAAAAGAAACTGCTGTAACTAACAATGCAGTGGTCTAGGAGGCTAATTGCGACCCATTGCAGTGCTTGTTGAAGGGCGCGAGTTAATTCAATGTCTTTTTTGCTGGGATAGGGGTCTCCACTGGGGTGGTTATGGGCCACGATTAGGGCACTGGAATTACGAAGCAGTGCCTCTTTGACGATCTCGCGGGGGTAGATGGCCGTCTGCGCCACAGAACCCCTGAAGAGCTCCTGACATTCAATTAAGCGGTTTTTAGAGTCCAAGTGTAGGCAAAGAAAGACCTCATGGGGCAGGTGCCCGATTTTGGCTTGAATCAGCTCGCGCATTTGGGCGGGTGAGCCTAAAACGGAGTCGTGCATGAGCTCATGCTCCAAGCTACGTTTGACTAGCTCATAGGCAGCCTGAATTTGTGCCCACTTGGATATTCCCATACCGTAGCAGCGGGTAATTTCCTCGGCGCTAGAGTTAAGTAACCTGGGAAGGCTACCAAAGGTCCCTAAAAGGTCTTGAGCAAGGGTCACAGCGGTTTTTCCCTTTACGCCGACGCGTAGGAAGATCGCCAGCAATTCAGCGTCTGAGAGCGCCTCAGGGCCGCTGAGGCGGAGTTTCTCGCGTGGCTGTTGGCCTTTGGGCCATTCGGAAATCGGAGAATGTACTCCGCCCGTTGTCCTCGCTACAATATTCGGATGACTGCAACTGTTCAACCCGACTCCTACTTGACCCTCAACTACCGTTTGGTTTTGCCTGGCGGGGAGGACTACATCAACACCTTTGAGGACAACCCGGCGACGGTGATGTTTGGTACTGGTCAATTTGCCCCCTGTTTTGAAAAGGCGATGCTCGGCATGGCAATCGGAGAGCGCAGGACGGTAGTGATTCCTCCCGAGGAGGGCTTTGGATTGCACAAACCAGAATTAGTACAGTGGGTCACGATGGAGACCTTGAAAGAAAATACCGATGAAACACCCAGCTTTTCTCCTGGCGATGTGATTGAATTCAACGCACCAAGCGGTGCTCAATATGCCGGTGTCTTGCAATCGATGACAGATGAAGGGGCGTGGTTTGATTTCAACCATCCCCTGGCAGGCAAGCCCATTACCTTTGAAGCAGAAATCGTAGCCATTATGTAGACCACTATGAGCCAAACTGATCAACTCGAAATTTTGCTCGCCCAACCCAGAGGATTTTGCGCGGGCGTTGATCGTGCGATCAATATTGTGAATGAGGCCTTGAGCCGCTTTGGTAAGCCCATTTATGTGCGCCATGAGATTGTGCATAACAAGTATGTGGTGGATGAGTTGCGCACCAAGGGCGCGGTATTTGTAGAAGAGTTGGAAGAAGTTCCGCGCGGTGGGATTGTGGTTTTTAGTGCCCATGGCGTTTCGCAAGAAGTCAGGCGCGATGCCGAAGAACGCGGCTTGCAGGTTTACGATGCCACTTGCCCACTGGTCACTAAAGTGCACTTGGAAGTAGTCAAGATGTGCAAAGAGGGCTTTACCGTCTTGATGATTGGTCATGCCGGCCATCCCGAGGTTGAGGGCACGATGGGCCAAGTTGGCCAAGGCATTATCTTGATTGAGGATTTGGACGATGTAGCCAAACTCAATTTCCCCGCCGATGAGAAGGTTGCCTTTGTTACCCAAACTACCTTATCGGTCGATGAAACAAAAGAAATTGTCGATGCCCTAACCAAAAAATTCCCCCATATTTCAAAGCCACGCAAGCAAGACATTTGTTACGCAACGCAAAATCGCCAAGATGCCGTTAAATTTATGGCGCCACAAGTCGATCTCGTTATTGTGGTGGGAAGCAAAGCAAGCTCGAACTCCAATCGCTTGCGGGAACTGTCTGAAAAGTTAGGCGTGCCATCCTACATGGTGGATGCACCCGAGCAGCTGGAAGAAAAATGGTTTGAAGGAAAAAAACGCATCGGCTTAACCGCAGGTGCATCTGCTCCAGAAAGTCTAGCGCAATCGATCGTTGCCCGGATTCAAGAATTTGGACCGCGGCAAATTCGGTCCTTGCCCGGCATCGTGGAAGACGTTACCTTTTCGCTACCCAAAAACCTAACGAGTTAGATACCTTATTTCACCTGACCAAGCAATGTACGCAACATTTGGCACATCAGGTGGATTTCATCATCGGTCACAGCCAGTGATGGCATGAAGCGCAGTAAATTGGGCTTTGGGGAATTAAGCAGCAATCCTTCTGGGCCTTGATCACGCGCCATTTCAACCAGTTTAGGGCCGATATCGCTGCCCAGCATGAGGGCCCGCAATAGGCCTTTGCCCCGCTCACCTTCCAGCTTGAAATCGGTTGCAAGGGTTTGCAATTCATGGCTCAGTAATTCGCCCTTACGAACAACCTCATCTAAAAACCCGGGAGCAAGTAGTTGCTCGATAACGCTGATGCCAACCGCAGTCATCAGTGCGTTGCCGTTGTACGTGCCACCTTGATCACCTGGAACAAAGCAGGCGACTTCATCGGTCGCTAACAATGCAGCCAAAGGAACGCCACCACCAATTCCTTTACCTAAGGTCATGATGTCAGGCTTGATGTTGTAGTGCTGGTAAGCAAATAGTTTGCCAGTACGCCCACAGCCTGCTTGGACTTCGTCAACGATGAGCAGCACCTTGTGTTCGTGCGTCAATGCGCGCAAGCCTTCCATAAATGCAGTTGTGGTGGGTATCACGCCACCTTCGCCTTGCACTGGCTCGACCATGACTGCTACGGTTTTATCGCCAATTAACTTTTTTACTGACTCGAGGTTATTCAATTCCGCTTTTAAAAAACCGGGTACTTGCGGCGCAAACATGGTGTCCCAGCCTGGTTTGCCGGAGGCGCTCATGGTGGCCAAGGTTCTGCCATGAAAGGAGTGTTCAAAGGTAATGATTTCGTAAGCACCAGATTTCTGGAGTTGCCCCCATTTGCGGGCTAACTTGATTGCACCCTCATTGGCCTCGGCGCCACTATTGGCAAAAAAGACGCGGTCAAAGCAGCTCTGCTCTGTGAGGAGATTCGATAGATGAATCATCGGCTCATTGTAAAAAGCGGGGCTTGGATTAATTAGTTTATGCGCTTGGGCATTCATCGCGGCGATCATGCCGGGATTGCTATGACCTAAGCAATTGACAGCCCAGCCTTGCAAAAAGTCAAGGTAGCGTTTGCCGTTGTGATCAACCAACCAAGAGCCTAGCCCTTCGGTCATCACGAGCTCAGGGCGCTGCGTGATGAACATCACGGAGTGGCTGTCAACTTTAGCTGGGCTCAGTGGGGTAGAGGGGATGTCGTACGGCTTGTTCATGGCTCAATCATACAAAAAGGTTGGGATTACTGCAGGGGTTTTTCAGATAAGGCCTGAGCAGTAAGTAAATCAGCGGCATTGGTAAAGGAATCCGCAAAGAAGCTATCGCTGGGCAATTGGCATGCCGCGACAAAATCAGCACGTGCCGCATTGACCACGACGGGTGCACCGCAGGCATAGACTTCAACGCTGCGCATGTCAGGGAAATCGGCCATGGCCGCCTGGTGAACATAGCCATCTCGGCCGGTCCACCGGTCTTCTGGCAGCGCATCGGAAATCACCGGAACGTACTTAAAGTGGGGCATGTTGTCGGCCCAACTGCGACAAAGGCTGTCTAAATAAAGGTTACTGGGTCGGCGCCCGCCCCAAAACAGGGTCATCGGACGCTCTATTTTTTTGGCTTGCATGTGTTCGATGATCGATTTGATTGGGGCAAAACCCGTTCCTGCTGCGACAAAAATAATGGGGCTAGTGCTGTCCTCGCGCAAAAAGAAGCTACCCATGGGCCCCTCAAAGCGCAAGATGTCTTTTAGTTTGAGCGCAGGTTTATCAGGCACACCAAACACAAAATCCGTAAACAAGCCGCCAGAGGTATGACGAATATGCAACTCCAGTGGACTCTCTGCCTCTGGCGCAGAAGCAATCGAGTAGGCGCGGCGTTGCCCGTCCTTGAGTAGAAATTCAATGTATTGGCCAGCTAAAAATTGAAAGCGCTCGGCGGCAGGCAGTTGCAACCTCAGAATGGCAACATCCGGGCTGGGGCGATCGATTTCATTGACGCGGCAGGGGACCTTCCGAATCGATAAGTCGCCGGCGCCCTGCACCTCACGTACTGCAATCACCAGATCGCTTTGTGCGTAGGCGCAGCAAAACAAGGCATTGCCTGCGGTCTTTTCAGAGGCGGTGAGAGCGCCTTCATTGTGGTTTCCATGGCGAACAAGGCCCTCGGTCACCTGACCTTTGCACGAACCACAGGCGCCATTTTTGCAACCATAGGGCAGGGTAATGCCTTGCCGCAGGGCAGCTTGCAAAATGGTTTCGTCTAGGTTGGCATCAAACTGTTTGCCACTGGATTTCAGAGTAACTTGATAAGGCAATCTCATTCCTTTAAATAAATCGGTACGATAGAAGGTATGCCATCGGTACACCACACTCAAGTAGCACCATTTCAGCGCCCCCGCGTTTTAATCGTGGGGTGCGGCGACATCGGTATGCGGGTACTGCAACAGCTCACTCGCTTTCAGGCTTATCGTGTATTTGCATTGACTTCGCAAAGCACCCGTTTTCCAGAAATCAGGGCCATGGGCGCGATTCCAATGCTGGGCAACTTAGACCAGATCGACACGCTTTGGCGCCTGCGTGGTTTAGCCCATACGGTGGTGCATTTAGCACCGCCACAACATACCGGTGCAACCGACCTGCGCACCCAAAACCTATTACGGATTTTATCGCAAGGCGCAGTAACTGTCAGGCGACTGGTGTACGTCAGCACGACGGGGGTATATGGCGACTGTGGTGGTGGCGATGCCATTGAAACCACCACGGCAAACCCGCAAAGTGAGCGGGCGAAACGGCGCTGGAATGCAGAATGGCAATTGCGCCAATGGTCTCTGCTGCACCACGTCCGCCTCAGTATTTTGAGGGTGCCTGGAATTTATGATGCGAATCGATTGCCGACGGAGCGGATTAAAGCAGGTACACCCGCTTTGTTGCCAGAGCTAGACGCCTATTCCAATCACATTCAGGCCGACGATTTAGCGCGGATTGTTTGCGCCGCCGTTTATCACGGCAAGCCGCAGCGATTGGTAAATGCCTGCGATGGCGCGCAAACCAAAATGGGCGATTACTTTGATCAAGTTGCTGATGCATTTGGTTTGGAGCGTCCACCGCGTTTGCCGGCGGATCAAGTGCAGCAGTTGGTGAGTCCGATGCTATGGTCTTTTATGCGTGAATCACGGCGCGTGGGCAATGACCGCTTGAACGAATTAAAAGTACAACTGCGCTACGCTAGCACACAGGATTTTCTGAGCGAACTTACTTCCATGAATCCTTCAGGCCAACCGCGCGATTAAAGATCGGTTTGCCAGGTTTGGAGTCAACTGCATCCACCACAAAGTAGCCGTGGCGCTCAAACTGAAAGCGGGATTCTCCTAACGCATCGACCATCGAGGGCTCCAGGTAGGCAGTGATCACTTCTTTAGATTGAGGATTAAGGTGGTCTAAGAAATTCTTCTCACCACTATCGGGATGAGGGTCGGTGAAGAGGTGCTCATACAAGCGCACTTCCGCTGCCAGCGCATGTTGCGCACTGACCCAATGAATATTCCCTTTGACTTTGTAATTATCCGAGCCAGGCGTACCACTCTTGCTATCCGGAAAATAACGCGCATGCACTTGCTTCACTTCACCCTTGGCGTCCAGTTCAAAACCAGTGCATTCAATCACAAAACCATAACGTAAGCGCACCCGACTACCAGGCTGATCACCGATCGGTGGATAAAGCCGGAAAAAACCTTTGATAGGCTCGACCATGAAATCGTCTGCCTCAATCCAGAGTTCCCGCGTGAATGGAAATTCACGGCGCCCCCAATCAGGGTGATGCGGATGGCGTGGCGCCGAGCAGATTTCGCTGGTGCCCGAATCCATATTTTCAATCACTAATTTGAGGGGCTTTAGAACCGCAATCGCGCGCGGTGCTTTTGCATCCAAGTCATCCCGTAGTGCGCCTTCGAGCGTGCTCATATCAATCCAGCTATCGGCCTTGGCTACGCCAATGCGCTCGCAAAACAAACGAATGCTTTCTGGGGTGTAGCCACGGCGACGAATACCTACAATCGTAGGCATGCGTGGATCATCCCAGCCATCCACTTTCTTTTCTTCGACCAACTGCAAGAGTTTGCGCTTGCTAGTCAGGGTGTGCGTTAGATTAAGGCGGGCGAATTCATGCTGGTGAGGCAGAGGCTCTGTGAAGACGCCCAGCTCTTTGAGTGCATGCAGAATCCAGTCATACAGAGGGCGATTGTTTTCAAACTCCAGCGTGCAGATCGAGTGCGATACATTTTCAAGCGCATCCGAAATGCAGTGTGTGAAATCATACAAGGGGTAGATACACCATGTGTTGCCGGTACGGTGGTGCTCTACATGCCGAATCCGGTAAATCACCGGATCGCGCATCACGATATTGGGGTGGGCCATGTCAATCTTCAGGCGCAAAACATGAGTACCATCGGCAAACTTACCATCCCGCATATCACGGAAGAGCTGAAGATTTTCTGCGGGGCTGCGATCGCGAAATGGGCTTGCTGTGCCTTCTTGATTGAAGTTACCGCGATTGGCATGAATGGCATCCGCACTTTGGCTGTCGACATAGGCCTTGCCATTCTCGATCAAGAGTTCGGCAAACGCATATAAGCGATCAAAGTAATCGCTGGCGTGATACAGGTGCACTTCGCCTTGGGCTTTCCAATCGAAACCAAGCCACTGCACCGCATCCAAAATGCTATCTGCATACTCCACATCTTCTTTGGTGGGATTGGTGTCATCCAGGCGCATATTGCAGCGTGCACCGCCAGGCAAAAGGCTGTAGTCGGCGGCTAAACCAAAATTGAGGCAGATGCTCTTGGCATGACCGATATGCAAGTAGCCATTGGGCTCCGGCGGAAAGCGCGTAATGATGGCAGGAACGGTTGCGCCAGCCCGATTGGTTCTGCCTTGATAGCGGCCGCTCGCTAAATCGGAATCGATGATCTGACGTAAAAAATTAGATGGCTCCACAACGGGAGCGGTAGATTTTGGAGGTTTGCTATCAAGGGCCATAGCAGTATTGTAGAGAAGAAAAGGCATGTACCCAGAAAGACAAAACCCGCAGGGTAAGTGCGGGTCTTGATCGAATTACAGAGCGGGGATTTCTTACTCTTCGACAAATACCTCTTCGCGGCTCTTCTTAACAGCAGGAAGGGCCACAATCACTACCAGCAATGCGGCAGCAATCAGCAGCCCAAGTGAGAGCGGACGCGTTACAAAGGTGGTGAAATCACCGCGCGAAAGCAACAAAGCACGGCGGAAATTTTCTTCCATCATCGGCCCGAGCACAAACCCTAAAAGCAGTGGCGCGGGCTCGCAGCCAAGCTTAAAGAACAAGTAGCCAATAATGCCGAATGATGCTGTTATGTAAACGTCCATAATCGAGTTATTAACGGTATACACACCAATACAGCAGAACACTAAAATCGCTGGATACAGGTAGCGATACGGAATTTGCAATAACTTCACCCAAATACCAATCAGCGGTAAGTTCAGCAAAATGAGCATCACATTACCGATCCACATCGATGCAATCAAACCCCAAAACAGGGTTGGATTGCTCGTCATCACCTGAGGACCAGGCTGAATGTTATGAATGGTCATTGCACCCACCATCAGCGCCATCACGGCATTGGGCGGAATGCCTAGGGTCAAGAGGGGGATGAAGGAGGTTTGTGCCGCCGCGTTATTAGCAGATTCTGGACCAGCAACGCCCTCAATCGCACCCTTGCCGAACTCGTGGCTGTACTTCGACGCTTTCTTTTCAACGGAGTAGGCACCAAAGGCTGCCAAAGCGGCGCCACCACCAGGCAAAATACCCAGAATCGAGCCAATCGTAGTACCGCGCAGAATCGCTGGAGTCATGCGCTTAATGTCAGTCCAGGTTGGAATCAAGGTGGTTACTTTGTTTAGGAACGACTCAGTGACCCCCTTCTTTTCCAAATTCATCATGATCTCGGCAAAACCAAAGACACCCATGGCAACGGAAACGAAACCAATGCCATCACTTAATTGAGGAACATCAAAGGTGTAACGCGCAACGCCAGAATTAACGTCGGTACCAATCAGCCCCATCAAGAGGCCCAAAATGATCATGCCGATCGCCTTCAAGAGTGAGCCCGATGCCAACACAACTGCACCGATCAAACCCAATACCATCAAGGAAAAGTATTCTGCTGGACCGAATTTGAAAGCTACCTCTGCTAATGGCGCAGCAAATCCGGCCAAAATCAGTGTGGCTACGCAGCCTGCAAAGAATGAGCCCATACCAGCGGTAAAGAGCGCCACGCCACCACGACCGCGTCGCGCCATTTGGTAGCCATCAATTGCGGTAACGACAGAAGCAGTTTCGCCCGGGATGTTGAGCAGAATTGCCGTGGTTGAGCCGCCGTACTGTGAGCCGTAATAAATACCGGCAAGCATAATTAGGGCGGCAATCGGAGGCAATGCATAGGTTGCAGGCAGTAGCATCGCAATCGTTGCTACTGGCCCTAAACCTGGCAATACGCCAATCAAGGTGCCTAACGCGCAACCAATAAAGCAATACAACAGGTTTTGCAGCGTAAACGCAGTTTCAAAACCAAGTGACAGGTTAGCTAATAATTCCATTTGATTTGTCTCGTCAACTTAGTTCATGAAGAATGGAAAAAGCGGGAAAGAAAGCCCCAGCCCTTTTACAAACGCCAAATAGGTAAACCCAACCAGGAAAAGCGCATTCAGCGCGGTGCCCTTCCAGCCAAAATCATGGCTGACTGAGGCGGAGACGAATACCAGTGCAAAAATCGCAAAAATAAATCCCATGGTGGGTAACAAAATGCCATAGAGCACAACCGACCCGGTGATCCACAGCATGATTTTAAAATCCCACTTGGGCATTTTTTCTTCAATGGATTTTTTCGAGAGCGAATTGTATAAAACAATCAGCCCGATCACCGCCATTAAGACGCCTAGCCAGAATGGAAAATAGCCTGGACCCATTTTTGCAGCGGTACCCATTCGGTACTGGGTTGCAATAACAGCAAAAAAGATACCAACAACAATAAACATGATGCCGGCACCAAAGTCCCTTTGGTTACGAATCTTCAAAGCACGCTCCTTTGGGCTATTAATAGCCACTTTAATTTTTCTAATGTTGTGCGATTGTAAGGCACAGAATCGTACGCATACAAAGGGTTTACCCTAGTATTCGGTCAATGCCATAATTGAGGATATGAAAGTTACTGAAATTCGCCAAGCCTACCTCGATTTTTTTGCCGCCAAAGGGCATCAAATTGTGCCCTCGAGCGCCGTTGTTCCAGGAGATGACCCTACATTATTGTTTACCAATGCAGGCATGAATCAGTTTAAGGACGTCTTTTTGGGGTTTGATAAGCGCCCATACCATCGCGCTACCTCTGCCCAAAAGTGCATTCGGGCTGGCGGCAAACACAATGACCTCGATAACGTGGGTTATACCGCCAGGCACCATACTTTTTTTGAAATGCTGGGTAATTTTTCATTTGGCGATTACTTTAAAAAAGATGCCATTGCATTTGCATGGGAATTACTCACAGCGGTTTTGAAGTTACCGAAAGAAAAGTTGCTAGTGACGGTGTATGCCGATGATGACGAAGCATACGAAATTTGGAACAAGGTCATTGGCGTTCCAGCAGACCGCATTATTCGAATTGGTGACAACAAGGGAGGTCGCTACGCTTCCGATAATTTTTGGATGATGGGCGATACCGGACCTTGCGGACCATGCACTGAGATTTTTTATGATCACGGCCCTGAAATACCAGGCGGCCCTCCTGGCAGTCCTGATGAGGATGGTGATCGCTACATCGAGATTTGGAATAACGTCTTTATGCAGTACAACCGCGATGAAGCCGGCATCATGCACCCATTACCTAAGCCCAGCGTGGATACCGGTATGGGCCTCGAGCGGATTGCCGCAGTGCTGCAGCATGTGCATTCCAATTATGAGATTGATTTGTTTGTGCACTTGTTGCACGCTGCCAAAACAGCAGTGGACAATGCTGGTGGCGGCAATTGCGATGCGACTAGTCCGTCCTTAAAGGTGATTGCAGATCACATTCGTGCCTGTAGCTTTGTGATCGTGGACGGTGTGATTCCAGGTAATGCTGGTCGGGGTTACGTGCTGCGCCGCATTGCGCGTAGAGCGATCCGCCATGGTTATAAATTGGGTGCACGCAAACCATTTTTCTACCAGCTGGTTCCAGCCTTGGTGGCGCAGATGGGCGATGCCTACCCCGAGTTGCGCCTTGCCCAAGAAAAAGTGGCTGCGGTAATCCAGCAAGAAGAGGAGCGCTTTTTCCAAACGATTGCCAATGGCATGGAAATTCTAGAAAGTGCGTTGGCTGGTGGCAGCAAAACGCTGGATGGCGAAACTGCATTTCGCTTGCATGACACCTTTGGCTTTCCTCTCGATTTAACCGCGGATGTGTGCCGCGAACGGGATGTCATAGTGGATGCGGCTGGTTTTGAAGCAGCCATGCAACAGCAGCGTGATCAGGCGCGTGCCGCAGGTAAATTCAAAGTGGCGCAAGGATTGGAATACAAGGGCACACCGACCCAGTTTCATGGCTACGATGGATTGCGTCATGAGAAAGCCACTGTATTAGCCTTGTACCTTGATGGCGCTGCCGTCCAATCGATTCAGGCGGGCGATGCTGCTGTTGTTGTTTTGGACAACACCCCTTTCTATGCCGAGTCCGGCGGCCAAGTCGGCGATCAAGGCGAGTTGCGCAATGATGCAGCCCGCTTTGAGGTTGCCGATACATTTAAAATTCAGGCGGATGTTTTTGGTCACCAAGGTGAATTACTCGAGGGTAAGTTGAGCATTGGTGATCACCTGGATGCGGCGGTAGATACGCAGCAGCGTTTTGACACCATGCGCAACCACAGTGCGACCCACATCATGCACAAAGCCTTGCGCGAAGTGCTGGGCGATCATGTACAGCAAAAGGGTTCATTGGTGGATGCCAATAAAACCCGATTTGACTTTACCCATAACGCTCCCGTGACCCAAGAGCAGATTCGCCGCATTGAGGCGATTGTCAATGATGAGATTTTGCATAACCAAGCGACCTCTGCTCAGGTGATGGCCTTAGAAGATGCGCAAAAAACGGGCGCCATGATGCTCTTCGGCGAAAAGTACGGCGATTCAGTGCGCGTCTTAGAAATCGGCACATCGAAAGAATTGTGTGGCGGCACCCATGTATCGCGCACGGGTGATATTGGCAGTCTAAAGATTACTTCGGAGAGCGGTGTCGCTGCCGGCATAAGACGGGTTGAGGCAGTAACCGGTCGCCATGCACTCCATTTTTTGCAAGCGCTAGAAGATCGGATCAATGCCACTGCCGCGGTTCTGAAAACTAATCCCCATGAGTTAACCCAGCGCGTAACGCAGTTGCAAGACAGCTTGCGTCAAGCAGAGCGTGAGTTGGAAAAACTCAATTCCAAATTGGCTGCGAGCCAAGGGGATGAGTTGGCAGCGCAAGCAATTGATGTGGGCGGTTTGATGGTCCTAGCGGCTCGGATCGATGGCGCTGATGCGCAGGTGCTGCGTGAAACCATGGATGCCCTTAAAGGCAAACTAAAAACGGCGGCGATTGTGCTCGCCTCAGTACAGGGCGATAAAGTCAGTTTGATTGCTGGCGTGACTGCAGATGCAACGGGACGTGTGAAAGCGGGTGACCTAGTTAATTTTGTTGCGCAACAAGTCGGCGGCAAAGGCGGTGGCAAGCCAGAGATGGCAATGGCTGGTGGTACCAATCCATCCGCTTTGCCTGCTGCATTGGCAGGAGTAAAAGAGTGGGTTATTCAGGCAAGTAAGTCGTAAAAAGAGGAGTAGGACATGAGTGAAGTCATCATCCCCGAAGTCAATCGTGAAATTGATGCGATTGGCATGAATTGCCCCCTACCTATTTTGCGCACTAAAAAAGCCTTAGCGGAGATGGAGTCAGGCCAGATTTTGATGGTGAAGGCAACCGATGCTGGTGCTGTTCATGATTTCCCGGTCTTTGCGAAACAGACCGGTAACGAACTGATTGCTACCGCAAGCGAAGGCGATACCTTGATTTTTTATCTCAAGCGCCGATAAGCACTTACGTTAACGACCTACTTTTAAGGTAGGCAGCGAACTCGGAGCCCAGCTCGGGGTGGCGCAAGCCAAACTCAACCGAGGCTTTCATGTAGCCGAGTTTGCTACCGCAGTCATAACGCACGCCGTCATATTCGTAAGCAAACACCGGCTCTTCCTTTAGGAGAGTGGCAATTGCATCAGTCAACTGAATTTCGCCACCAGCACCGGGCTTAAGGTTTCGTATGTGGGCAAAGATGGAGGACGATAAAACGTAGCGTCCAACCACAGCTAAATTCGATGGCGCATCTTTGGGTTGTGGCTTTTCAACGATATTGGAGAGCCGATAAATGCCATTGGAAACTTCTGCTCCATCAACGATACCGTACGAACTACTTTTTGCAGGATCAATTTTTTCAACTGCAATCACAGAGCCTTGCTGTGCCTCATGCACCTTGAGCATTTGCTGTAATACGGGTGGCTGGCCATCCAATAAATCGTCGGCCAAAATGATGGCAAAGGGCTCGTCGCGCACCAGCTTTTCAGCGCAGAGGACTGCGTGACCCAAGCCCAAGGCTTCGGGTTGGCGAACATAAACGCAATCAACGTGACTGGGTTTAATGCTGCGCACAATTTCCAGTAAGGCATGCTTATTTTTTGCCTCAAGCTCAGCCTCTAGTTCATAGGCCTTATCAAAGTGATCTTCGATTGCGCGCTTACTACGACCGGTTACAAAAATCATTTCAGTAATGCCCGCCGCAATTGCCTCTTCCACCGCGTACTGAATTAAGGGCTTATCCACCACATTCAGCATTTCCTTTGGACTCGCTTTAGTTGCAGGCAAAAAGCGGGTGCCTAGGCCAGCAACGGGAAATACGGCTTTGCTAACTGGCTTAGAGAAAGAGGCGATCATTGCAAATCCAATCAAACAAAAAGAATGGGCTGATTCTAGCGGAGATCAAGTCTGCCAACTAGGCTTTGCCGAGGCGACCCAGCTGGGCAAGCAATTTTTCATGGTTTTGCTCAAATCCAGCCATACGCAGCTTTTCTTGCGCAACCACTTCCACAGGGGCGCGCGCAACAAAGCTCTCGTTATCTAACTTGCTACGGGCTTTACTGATTTCATTGGCAAGTCGGTCAATTTCTTTGCGCAGGCGAATGCGTTCAGCATCGACATCGACTTCAATCTTCAATAGTAACTTCAGGTCGCCTACTAACGCAATTGGCGCTCCAGGCGCATCGCGTTCGAGCAAGGCTTCGTCGCTGTAGATTTTGACTTCCGATAGTTTTGCAAGCGCTTGCAAATAAGGGCTCGCCATTTCTAAAAAAGCAGTAGGCCCATAAATCCACAGCGGTACTTTTTGCGCTGGAGAAATTTGCATTTCCCCTCGCAGATTGCGACAGGCGTCGACAATCGCCTTGACTTGATTGACCCAAGCTTCGCTTTGCTCATCTAGCTTGGACGGTTGTGCCACAGGGTAGGGCTGTAAGGCAATCGATTGACCTGCTTGTTCGGCGAGGACCTTGCCGGTCTTTGGTCCAACCGTTTGCCACAAGGTCTCCGTAATAAACGGAATGAGTGGATGGGCCATGCGCAAAATAGTTTCCAAAACGCGTAAAAGAGTACGGCGGGTTGCGCGTTGTTGCGCTGGCGTACCCGTTTGCAGCTGTACCTTGGCAAGCTCTAAATACCAATCGCAGTATTCGTCCCAGACAAACTGATAAATGGCGCTGGCGATATTATCAAAACGGTATTGCGCAAAGCCCTTCTCAATTTCAAGCTCAGTACGTTGCAGGCTCGACACAATCCAACGATCCGCCGCAGAAAAATCAAGATGGCCATCGGGACCGCATTGTTCGTTGCAGGGGGCAAAGCCATTGTCTTCATCAGAACCAGGGCAATTCATCAAGACAAAGCGAGTTGCATTCCAGAGTTTGTTGCAAAAGTTCCGGTAACCCTCGCAGCGTTTCTGATCAAAATTAATATTGCGACCCAATGAGGCGAGCGATGCAAATGTAAAGCGCAGCGCATCGGTACCAAATGCGGGTATGCCTTCTGGAAACTCTTTTCGTGTTTTTTTACCAATGCTTTCAGCCTGCTTTGGATTCATCAGTCCAGTGGTTCGCTTCGCAAGCAATTCATCCGTCGAGATACCATCAATCAGATCAATCGGGTCTAGGGTGTTGCCCTTGGACTTACTCATCTTCTGGCCTTCCGCATCCCGTACCAAGCCATGAACATAGACGGTATGAAACGGTACCTTGCCCGTGAAATGGCAGGTCATCATGACCATGCGCGCCACCCAAAAGAAAATAATGTCAAAGCCAGTAACCAATACAGATGAGGGGAGGAAGTGTTTGAGCTCTGGGGTTTCTTTAGGCCAGCCCAGCGCACTAAAGGGCACCAGGGCAGAGCTAAACCAGGTATCGAGTACATCTGGATCGCGCGTGAGTGTTCCGGTATAGCCAGTAGCCAGCGCTTTTGCTTTTGCATCGGATTCGGATCGCGCCACAAAAATCTGCCCATCATCGCCATACCACGCTGGAATCTGATGGCCCCACCACAATTGCCGGGAAATGCACCAATCCTGAATATTCTCTAACCACTGGTTATAGGTACTGTTCCAGTTTTCAGGAACCAATTTAATGTCGCCACTGGTGACCGCATGCAATGCGGCACCCGCAATCGATGCGCCCGGTTTGTACGCATTGTCTTGCGATGGCTTAGAAACCGCCACAAACCATTGATCGGTCAGCATGGGTTCAATAATCACTTGCGTACGGTCACCACGCGGCACCATCAATTTATGGGGCTGTACTTTTTCTAAAAAACCGCCCACTTCTAAATCAGCAACGACGCGCTTGCGGGCCTCAAAGCGATCAAGACCCTGGTATGGGGTAGGCGCATTTTCATTGATCTTGGCATCGAGCGTCAGAATATTGATGAGGGGAAGTTGATGGCGTTGACCAACGGCATAGTCATTAAAGTCATGCGCTGGAGTCACCTTCACAACGCCGGTACCAAACTCCAGGTCAACGTAATCGTCGGCAATGATGGGGATGGTGCGATCACACAGCGGTAGGCTGACCGATTGACCAATCAGATGGCGATAGCGCTCATCATTGGGATTGACCATCACTGCAACGTCACCCAATAGGGTTTCCGGGCGTGTCGTTGCCACCACCAGCGAACCAGAACCGTCTCTGAGGGGGTAGCGAATGTGCCACATGCTACCGTCTTCTTCTTCGCTCACCACCTCGAGATCCGAAACCGCTGTACCCAGCTGAGGGTCCCAGTTCACTAGGCGCTTACCGCGGTAAATTAATCCTTGCTCATGCAGGCGAACAAATACTTCTACAACCGAGGCCGACATTTTGTCGTCCATCGTGAAATACTCCCGACCCCAATCAATCGATGCACCCAGGCGCCGAATTTGCCGAGTAATGGTTGAGCCAGAACTTTCTTTCCACTCCCATACTTTTTCTAAAAAAGCATCGCGACCCAAATCATGGCGAGATACTTTTTGCGCATCGAGCTGGCGCTCGACGACGATTTGGGTGGCAATGCCAGCATGGTCGGTTCCTGGAACCCATAAGGTATTTTTGCCAGACATGCGGGCATGACGCACCAGACCATCCATGATGGTTTGATTAAACGCGTGACCCATATGCAACGTGCCTGTGACATTGGGCGGGGGCAGCTGAATGCTGAAGTCCGCTTTATCGTCGTCGAGGGTGGCGCTAGCAATGCCGCGCTTTTCCCATTCCGGACCCCAAAATGCTTCGATTGGGGCGGGTTCGTATGATTTGGCTAGCTCCACTCCAGCAGACGATTCTGCTTGGGACTGGGCTGGGCTTGATTCAGGGGTATTCGGGGAGATTGGCATAAGAGTCAAATTATAATTGGCGTAATGTATTCAGACCTACTCGCGAACTTAAACCCAGAACAACGCGAGGCGGTGACCCTTCCTCCGATTGCCGAAAATGGCCATGCCCAGTCCGCCCTGATCTTGGCTGGCGCCGGCAGCGGCAAGACGCGGGTACTCACCACCCGCATTGCTTGGCTCATCCAAACAGGCCAGGTTTCGCCAATTGGGGTCTTGGCGGTGACATTCACCAATAAAGCGGCTAAAGAGATGATGATGCGGCTGAGTGCGATGCTGCCGATCAATACCCGCGGGATGTGGATTGGCACGTTTCATGGCCTCTGCAACCGCTTGCTGCGAGCACACCACCGCGATGCTGGACTGCCCTCTACCTTTCAAATTTTAGATACCCAAGATCAATTGTCAGCAATTAAGCGGCTTCTAAAGGGCCTCAAGGTCGATGATGAAAAGTATCCACCCAAGCAGTTGCAATATTTCATTGCGCACGCCAAGGAGCGCGGCATGCGGGCGCGCGATTTGGAAAGTGGCGATGATTTTCAGGCACGCATGGCGCAGCTTTACGACGCCTACGATCAGCAGTGCCAACGCGAGGGCGTCGTTGATTTTGCCGAGCTCTTGCTGCGCAGTTACGAACTCTTAAAACACAACGAAGCAATTCGTAACCATTACCAGGAACGCTTCCGGCACATTTTGATCGATGAGTTCCAGGACACCAATGCCTTGCAGTACGCCTGGTTAAAGCTCCTATCTGGTCACGACGACGGCCGCACCAAAGACAAAGCCAGCGCTGTCTTTGCGGTAGGCGATGATGATCAAAGCATCTACGCTTTCCGTGGCGCCGACGTCGCTAATATGCGTCTCTATGAAAATCAGTTTCAGCCGATCATGGTCAAGTTAGAGCAGAACTACCGCTCGCATGGCCATATTTTGGATTCGGCAAATCACTTGATTGCCAACAACACTGGTCGCCTTGGTAAAAATCTGCGCACCGATGCAGGCCATGGCGAGCCGGTTCGCATCTATGAGGCAGCCAGCGATGGAATGGAGGCGAGTTGGCTGATTGATGAGATTAAAGCACTCGTCAATGGGGGCTTGCGGCGCAGCGATATTGCCTTGCTCTATCGCAGTAATGCCCAGTCGCGCATTATTGAGCACGGCTTATTTTCATCGGGTATTCCATACCGAGTGTATGGCGGTCTACGCTTTTTTGAGCGCGCTGAAATTAAACATGCCCTCGCTTACTTGCGCCTATTAGAGAACCCTAATGACGATACGTCATTTTCTCGGGTCGTTAATTTTCCAACGCGCGGCATTGGCGCACGATCGATTGAGGCATTGCAAGATGCAGCGCGCCAGCAGCAATGTTCACTGTATTTGGCTGCCTCGAGCTTAGATGGAAAGGCCGGCGCGGCCTTGGGTGGTTTTGTGCGTTTAGTGGATCACATGCGCGAGGCAACCCGCCGCAACACTCTGCCAGAAACGGTTGAGTTTGTAATTCAGCACAGCGGTTTAATCCAGCACTATTTGACCGAGCGCGAAGGCCAAGATCGGGTCGAAAACTTACAAGAACTGGTGAATGCAGCTACCGCCTTTATCGCCGAAGAGGGCTATGGGCAAAATGCCGAAGCCGCATTACTGCCTGGAGAAAACGACCCGGGTACGCTTGAAGCATCTCCGCTGGCTGGCTTTTTATCCCATGCCTCGCTTGAGGCAGGCGATAACCAAGCCCAAGCCGGGCAGGATGCCATTCAGTTAATGACGGTGCACTCGGCCAAAGGACTTGAGTTCACTGCCGTCTTTATCACGGGCCTCGAAGAGGGTTTATTTCCGCATGAGAATAGCGTCAACGAAGCCAATGGTTTAGAGGAAGAGCGCCGCCTAATGTATGTGGCGATTACGCGCGCTAAAGAGCGCCTTTACCTATCGCACACGCAATCTCGGATGTTGCATGGCCAAGTGCGCTACAACATGCCATCGCGTTTTTTGGAAGAGTTACCATCCGATTCCTTGAAATGGCTGACACCAAAAGCAAGCGATGCACGCTGGGGCGGCAGTCGTAACACGGGCTCCAGTTGGCAGGGCGGCGGCTACACCCGTCAGCGCGATAACGAGGGTATGGATACGTTTGATATGGAGACGCCACGCTTAGGTAGTCGCAATAAAGCGACTGAAACCGTCAAGCGGATGGCTGCACCACCGCGTTCAGGATATCCCTTTGCAATCGGCCAAGCAGTCTTTCACACCAAGTTTGGCGAAGGTCGTGTTGTTGGCTTAGAGGGTCTGGACCTTGAGGCGCGTGCCCAAGTGAACTTCAAGCGACACGGCGTGAAATGGTTGCAACTCAGCATTGCCAAGCTCACGGCGATTGACGCCTAGACTGGCCTACGCTTCGGTCGATAACTGCTCAATATTGTTGTCGGTGAAGCAGCCTTTCCAGGTTGCAAAGAAAGAACAATACATAATCGTTAGTCCCGCCATCGATATGGGTGCAACGACATAAGAAGCAATACTCTCTAGGCCGACTGCATCGAATAAACCGCCAATTAACATAGGCAGAGCCACTAGAACGATGCTCCAAATTAGCAGGTAATAGGCAAAGGCAGCACGATTAGACCAGCATGCCATCCAGCTCGAAAAGATCGCTTGCATCACGGGCATTTCGGCCCACGCAACGAGCAGGGGCGCAAACCACATCAGCATCGCAACCGGAATGTAGAGTGCGCCGCCAATAAACACTAATTTGTACAACTGTTCCATAGCCTCAGCGCTGGGGGTTTGGTCGCCCGTCAAGAGCGGCAGTAGTGCCTCAAAGTCGACGATGAGGCTGGCCAAAAAGCTCAAGATTAAGATGCATGCGGTGTAAATCAGGCCGAGTTGCAAAATGCGCTTACGTGCCAATGTAGACGGCAATCGAAATGCCGCCAAATAGGCCGTAGGCAGAATCCGTTCCTTTTGGATGGCTTGCCGGCATGCAGTCATAAAACCAACCGAAAGGGCAGGGGTTACTAAGAGCACGGCAAAGACACCGATCACCGGAATCAAAATAGATAGCTGTGCAAAGAAAATGTACATGAAGACCAGCATTAAAAACCCGAGCGGATTTTGTTTAAAAAGCCAAAATCCCTGACGTATCCAGGTGAGGGCTTCTTTATGATTTACGTGATTGAGTTTCATCTAGGTGCTTTATGGGATCGATTTTGAAAACACGTTGCCTGAAGTGGATTGGCGGCGGCTACGTAATATCCGCTCAAAGTGGCTTGGGTCATGGGGTGTCAACAGGTGCGCATCACGGGGCAAATAAAAATCCCACAAACGCGAAATCCAAAAACGCAGGGCCGCAGCCCGCAGCATGGCTACAACACTGGCTAGTTCATCTGGGCTAAGTGGCCGCACGGATTGATACGCATCGACTATGGCTTGCGTGCGATTGGAATCAAGGGCGCCGTCTTCCAGTAAGCACCAATCATTGATGGTGACCGCAAGATCAAATAACCACTTATCCGTACCGGCGAAATAGAAGTCAAAAAATCCACCCAGGCGCAAGCCCGAGCCTTGGCCTTCAAATAAGACGTTGTCGCGAAAGAGATCGCAATGGCTAGCGCCTTCTGGAAGCGCACGGTATGTGGCTGATGCAAAAAATGCTTCTTGAAAAGCCAGCTCATCAACCAGCAAGGCTTTTTGATCGGCGCTCAGGTGGGGCAATATCGCTGGGACTGTCTCGCGCCACCAGCCAAGGCTACGAAGATTGGGCTGGTGGCCTGAAAAGTCGGCGGCAGCGAGATGCATCTTTGCTAGCATTGCACCAACCATCGCGCAGTGGGTAGAGGCAGGTTGCATACAGGATGCGCCAGCCAACTTACTGACGATTGCAGTCGGCTTGCCTTTGAGCGCAAACAAAATCGTGCCCGCGTGATTCGCGATCGGCCCAGGAACAGGAATCCCCTTGTCGGCCAAGTGGCGCATGAGCTCAAGGTAATAGGGGAGTTGCGCCGCAGACAAACGCTCAAAAATGGTTAAAACATATTCGTTTGGGCCGCGGGCGTTTGTAGTGTCTAGAAAAAAATTGGAGTTCTCGATCCCGCCCTGAATACCACGAACAGCCGATGCCACTCCAATATCAAAGTCGGTCGAAATCCATTCAGTGATATCGCTTAATTCAACGGGAGTAAATACGGCCATACGAAACGTGACTTAAAACGGAATGCTGATGCTGGGTACGCTCAGCAAATTGTCATTGCTTTGGTTGCTCGGCCCTGGCATGACGGATGTGGGGGGCGACATTTCATAAGTACCTAAGGGGCCTTTGACTTGAACCTCGGTCGGCGCATTGGCATCACGGAATTCCCTGACTTGAGTGCCACCTGGGTCGGTGTATTCAAAAGTGGGTTTACGCGCATCCGCATTGCCTAGTTTGCCGGGGTTGCCAACGGGGGCAGCAAGCGGTTGATTATTAATGCGATTCAGCTCTGCTGGACTCAGCGCCTGGGAATTTCCACTTTGGGCTAGGGCGGAGCCAGAAATGGCCATTAGGCTTGAAATAAGCGAAGTTGCAAGAAGGTGCAGGGTTGGGCGCATAAAGTGATCTTGGTTTTAGGTTATCTCAAGCCAGCTCCTCAGCCTAGATAGCAAGGAATTAGCAACGAGTAAGTAACTAGATTGTACGATTGCGGTATGACTAAACATAGACTCTTGTTGGTAGACGGCTCCAGTTACCTGTATCGGGCCTTTCATGGCATGCCAGACCTCCGAAATGCGGCCGGAGAGCCTACCGGAGCGGTCTACGGCATGGTCAATATGATGCGGCGGGCCCGTTCCGAGATCCAGGCAGACCACTTGGCCTGTGTTTTTGATGCCAAAGGCAAGACCTTCCGGGATGAGATGTACCCCGAATACAAGGCAAACCGGAGTTCGATGCCAGAAGACCTGGTAGCGCAAATCGAGCCAATTCATGCCCTGGTAAAGGCCTTAGGCTGGCCGGTCTTGGTGGTTTCGGGGGTGGAGGCGGACGATGTCATCGGCACGCTGGCCAGGCAAGCTACTGAGGCTGGTTGGGATACCATCATCTCGACTGGGGACAAGGATTTGGCGCAACTGGTCAATTCCTCGGTATCGCTGATTAATACGATGACCGATGAGAAGCTCGATGTGGATGGTGTGATACAAAAGTTCGGAGTGCCTCCCGAGCGCATTGTCGATTACCTCACGATTATTGGTGACACGGTCGATAACGTCCCCGGGGTTCCTAAGGCGGGTCCGAAAACGGCAAATAAGTGGCTCGCCGAATACGGTGATTTAGATCAGTTGATGGCACGTGCAGATGAAATCAAAGGCGTGGTGGGCGATAACCTGCGCGCCAGCCTGCCTTGGTTATTGCGCGCACGGGAGTTGCTCACAGTCAAACTGGACTGCGACCTCAATGAGCACATCCCTGGCCTGGATGATTTGCACGCCAAGCCCGAGAATTTACCCGCATTAAAAGAGTTTTTTGAGCGTTTTGCATTTAAAACCTGGTTGCGTGACGTGGAAAAGCGTTTGAGTGAAGAGGGTAGCAGTACAGTAACTGCCACTTCACCAAGCGAGGCGCCCGCATTTGATCTGGTTGGCAATACAGATTCGCCATCCAAGATAATCCCAACAAAATCAATTCATCCACCCGCGCTCACACCAACGATTCCCGCAAAAGATGCTACGGAGCAAAATGCGATTGAGCGTCGATACGAATGCGTGGTTGATCAGACAAGGCTAGATGCATGGCTCACCAAAATAGCCGCTGCTGATTTGGTGTGCGTTGATACTGAAACGACCGGACTCGATGCCTTGGTGGCAGAGCTCGTCGGCATTTCACTCAGCGCAGAAGAGGGTATTGCTTGTTACATCCCGCTGGCACACCGCACAGGTGAGGATCAACTCGATCGCCAATCGGTCTTGGATCAGATACGTCCGTGGCTGGAGGATCCCAAGCGTTACAAAGTGGGCCAAAACCTAAAGTACGACACCCATATTTTTGCGAACTACGGCATAGCCTTGCAAGGGATACAGCACGACACCTTATTGGAGTCCTATGTACTGGAATCCCATTTGGCCCACAATATGGATAGCTTGGCTGAACGCCACTTGGGTGTAAAGACCATTCGCTACGAAGAGGTCTGCGGTAAGGGCGCGCATCAAATTGGCTTTGATCAAGTCGATTTGGCAACGGCAACAAACTACGCTGCAGAAGACGCCGACATCACATTGCGCCTGCATCATTTCTTATGGCCTCAGATCGAAAACAGCCCTGGCTTACGCTATGTATACGAGCAGATCGAAATGCCAGCCATGCGCGTGCTGGGGGTGATGGAGCGCAATGGCATTCGAATTGACTCGGCCCGTTTAGCAGCGCAAGGACTCGAGGTAGGTAAGCGACTCCTGGCTTTGGAGGGCGAGATTCATGCGCTTGCAGGTCAGCCATTTAATATTCAGTCCCCCAAACAAATTGCGGAGATTTTATTTGGGCAATTGCAGTTGCCGGTTGTTAAAAAAACACCGTCAGGCGCGCCGTCAACCGATGAAGAAGTATTGCAAAAGCTGGCTGAAGATTTTCCCTTGCCAGCGAAGATTTTGGATTACCGCGGCCTTGCAAAACTGATGTCGACCTACATTGAGAAATTACCACGCATGGTCAACCCTAAAACTGGGCGCGTGCATACTAATTTCTCCCAAGCCGTTGCAGTGACGGGTCGCTTGGCATCGAGTGAGCCCAATATGCAGAACATCCCGGTGCGCACCGAGGAGGGCAGGCGCATACGAGAGGCCTTTGTGCCGGCAGCCGGCTGCAAATTACTCTCTGCGGATTATTCGCAAATTGAATTGCGCATCATGGCGCACATTGCAGAAGACGCGAGTTTGTTAACCGCATTTGCAGCGGGCAAAGACATTCACCAAGCAACAGCAGCTGAGATTTTTGGCATTCCGCTCGAGCAAGTATCGTCAGAGCAGCGTCGCTACGCCAAGGTGATTAATTTTGGCTTGATTTACGGTATGAGCGCTTATGGCCTTGCTGGCAATTTAGGCATTGAACGTGCTGCCGCGCAAAAATACATCGCCACTTACTTTGAGCGCTACCCCAGCGTGGCCCAGTACATGGAAGAAACCAAGCTGCAGGCGCGGGAGCAAGGTTATGTGGAAACGGTCTTTGGTAGGCGCCTGTGGTTGCCCGAGATTAAGGGCTCGAATGGCCCACGCCGGCAGGGCGCCGAACGTGCCGCCATCAATGCGCCAATGCAAGGGACTGCCGCGGATTTAATTAAATTGGCGATGGTAGCGGTACAGAATTGGCTCGAAGCCGAAAACCTGAAAACGCGTATGTTGCTGCAAGTGCACGATGAACTGGTCTTTGATGTGCCTTTAGAGGAGCTCGATTACGTTCAAAAGGCGTTGCCAGGGCTGATGTGCTCTGTAGCAACGCTAAAGGTGCCTTTGCTGGTGAGCATCGGTGTCGGTGATAATTGGGAAGAAGCGCATTAATCACGTTAAATGAGGAGATGAAGATGAGCACTAATCGTAGAGACTTCATGAAGGCATCGGCGGTAACGGCAACCGGCCTAGGTGTCGGTTTTGTTGCAGCATCCCAACCCGTTCTAGCCCAGGTAATTAAAACCGACTTTGCCGGAATTAAAGCGGGCGAACTATCGATTCCATCGGGCAGTATTCAGATGCCTGCTTATGTATCGCGCCCTGAAAAGGCTAAGGGACCATTGCCAATCGTGATTGTATGCAGCGAGATTTTTGGTGTCCATGAATACATTGCCGATGTCACCCGCCGTTTTGCGAAGTTAGGTTACCTTGCGATTGCCCCCGAATTTTTTGTGCGCGCAGGCGATCCCAATACCTATGGAACCGTAGCCGAAATTTTTAGCAATATTATTTCGAAAACCCCCGATGCCCAAGTCATGGGTGACATTCGAGCAGCGATTGCATGGGCTGGCGCCAATGGGGGCGATATCAAGCGTGTCGGCGTTACCGGTTTTTGTTGGGGTGGCCGCATTACGTGGCTTTCTGCCAACATGCCAGAAGTACGTGCAGGTGTTGCGTGGTACGGACGTTTGGTTGGTGAAAAAACGGCCGGTAATCCACGCCATCCAGTCGACATTGCCGCAGAGCTCAAAGCCCCTGTACTTGGCTTATATGGTTCAGCCGATACCGGTATTTCACTGGAAAGTGTAGATAAGATGCGCCAAGCATTGGCAGCGGCAGGATCAAAAAATCTAGAGGCCAAAGCATCGCGCTTTGAGATTTACCTCGATGCGCCCCACGCGTTTCATGCGGATTACCGCGAGACCTACCGCGCCGGCCCCGCAGCCGATGGCTGGGTGAAGTGCCTCGATTGGTTTAAACGGAACGGAGTGGTATGACCGCTCTGCAGCTCATCGTCTTAGTAACGGCAGGCGCGGGTCTCTCAAGTGTTCTGATTGCGGCCAGCTTATCGCTGGGCGTTTTAGCAAAGCTCGTTGACCGCATGGTGAGCATTTCGGTTGGTATTTTGCTGGCTACTGCCTTACTGCATTCCTTGCCGGAAGCGTTTGAGATGCCTGGCGTGGATGCCCATGTACTCTTTGGCGTGCTACTCGCAGGATTGCTGGGCTTCTTTTTGCTTGAGAAAGTAGCGCTTCTGCGCCATAGCCATCATCACGAAGGCGATGGCCACGATCACCACCATGGGCATGATGCAGAAGAGGCTGGTCAGAGTGGTTGGATGATTTTGATTGGTGATGGCATACATAATTTTGTGGATGGCGTGTTAATTGCTGCTGCATTTATGGTTGATTTTGAAGTGGGCATGTTTACCGCAATTGCAATTGTGGCGCACGAGATTCCACAAGAGATTGGTGATTTTATTGTGCTGATTAATGCCGGTTTCTCACGCGCCCGTGCACTCCTCTACAACCTCATTAGCGGCGCTCTATCGGTATTGGGCGGCGTGCTTGGGTATTACTTTTTGGAAAAAGCCAACACGGCAATGCCATATTTGCTGGTGATCGCCTCGAGCGGATTTATTTACATTGCGGTGAGTGATTTAATTCCACAAATGCACCGCAGATCGCATTGGCAGGAGTCTTTGCGGCAAATCACCCTGATTGGCTGCGGCGTTGGTCTTGTGGTGCTGCTTTCGCGTGGACACTAGACGCCCGCATTAGTTTGATTTAGATTGCTAGGTCGCCACTGGCCGTTTTGGATCAGCGCACCACTCGCTCCAGCTGCCAACGTACAAATGGGACCCTGGTAAACCTGCAACTTCCATTGCTAATAGATTATGGCAAGCGGTCACACCAGAGCCGCACTGGTGAATCACACTACTCGCTGATGTATTGCCCAGAAGTGTTTTAAATTCGGCGCGCAATGCATCGGGCGATTTAAATTGTCCGGCACTCAGATTGTGTTTGAAGAATCGATTCAGTGCCCCTGGAATGTGGCCACCAATGGGATCTAAGGTTTCGTTTTCCCCGCGAAAGCGATCCTCAGTACGGGCATCAACAACGCATTGCCCTTGTGAATCAGTAAGCCAGTGTTCCATTGCATTCACGGTAACGGAGCCCATCCATTCCTGCGGCTCAATTGCAGCCTTTAATGGAGTTACAACGGGCGGAATCGTGCCGATCGAGCCATTCCATGCGCTGAGGCCGCCATCCAAGACTTGGGTATGCGTATGCCCACTGGCTTTAAGCATCCACCATAAGCGGCTTGCATAGACCGAACCGTGATTATCGTAGGCAATCACGGTTGTCTTTGGATCAATGCCAAGGCGCTGCCTTGTATCTGCCCATGCCTTAGGGCTTGGAAGGGGGTGACGACCGTTGCTACCTGTTTTTGGGGCAGAAAGCTCGTGATCCAGGTCGACGTAAATGGCGCCCAAAATATGCCCTACGTTATAGGCTTCACGACCTGCCTGCGGATTCGTTAAATCAAAGCGGCAGTCGCAGATCAGAATGTCGGCGCCGGTATTAACCAGCTCTTCCAATTGATTGGGTGTGATGAGTGGATGCATAGCGCAAACTCCTTATGCGTAATCGGCAAGAAAAAATAGTCTACCGTGAATCAATCCGAGAGCCCAGTTAAAACTGCATCTCTCGGCGATACCATTCATGAAAATGCTGCATGCCGTCTTCCATTGGGCTTTGATAAGGACCCACTTCATTTACTCCCCGGGCGAGGAGTGCGGCACGACCCGCATCCATCCGCTCTGCAATCTCATCATCCTCAATGCAGGTTTCCTTATAGGCAGCGCGCTCGGCTTCTACGAATTCCCGTTCAAATAGGGCGATTTCTTCGGGGTAGTAAAACTCCACAATATTGCGGGTTTTATTGGGGCCCATAGGATGCAGTGTTGAAATACACAGTACGCCCGGATACCATTCAACCATCACATTAGGGTAGTAGGTCAGCCAAATGGCACCATGCCGTGGCGGCTTATTGCCATGGTGGCGCAGCACCGCATCATGCCATTGGCGATACACGGGAGAGCCTGGATTGGCGAGGTTTTTATGGATGCCCACCGTTTGTACGCTGTGCCAATCACCGAATTCCCAATGCAGATCTTCACACGATACAAATTGACCGAGCCCCGGATGAAAGGGCACCACATGGTAATCCTCGAGGTAAACCTCAATGAAGGTTTTCCAGTTGTAATTGCACTCATGTACCTCAACGTGATCGAGCATGTAGCCCGTAAAATCCAAATCGTCGGCAACGTCCAATTTGCCCAAGTCTTTTATAACATCACGCGGACCTTCAAACAGCATGCCTTGCCAGTTTTGCAAGGGAGATTTGCCTAAGTGCAAGCAGGGCTTGTCGCCAAAATGAGGGGCTCCTAACAATTGCCCCTCTAAGTCATAGGTCCAGCGGTGCAAAGGACAAACGATGGTGTCTACTTGGCCCGAGCCATTTAGCATGAGGGCTTGGCGATGGCGGCATACATTGGAGAGGAGTTCAACGCCTGCGCTATTTCGAACCAGCAGTCGTCCTTCGTTCTCGGCAGAAAGGGTGCGGTAGGAGCCTTGATCGGGGACCATTAATTGATGACCGACATAGCCCGGACCCTGCTTGAATAGCAGAGCCATTTCGCGCTGATATAGATCAGCGTCAAAGTAGGCCGAGACCGGCAACTGCAGATTGGACGGCGCAAGCTGCTGCGCGGTAGCCAGATTAGTCATTCTCCCCACCCCCGAAAAAGTCAGCCGAAGCTAAGCGGAACAACCAATCCAACCATCGAAAGTTCGATATTGGATAGGAAGGAAGGCGATTATACCCACCGATTCCGAACCCTCGCTTTTATAGGAAGACCCTGCTTTAGTGGAAAATCAGGCATGATTTAGCCATACGAGCCATACAACCCCCTTATTTTTTTGGAAACTGCGCATGCCAGCAAAAAAATCCGATGCCATCCCAAGTGGCACAGAGATCCAAATTGACCCAGCCCTGCGCTATGAGCAGGCGGTAAAGGAACTCGAAAAACTAATTACCGATATGGAGTCAGGTCAATTTTCGCTTGAAGAAACGTTAGCCGCCTATCAACGCGGCGCCGCTTTATTGCGCCATTGCCAGGGTGTATTGGCGCAAGTCGAGCAGCAGGTTCGGGTATTTGAGGCTTGATGCAATGACATTTGATTTTGGGGTGTGGTTGCAGGCAGGCTCATTACGCGCCGAAGCGGCGCTTGACCTGCGTCTGGATTCTGCCCAATTACTACCGCAACGCCTCCATGAGGCCATGCGCTATGCCGCCCAAGGTGGCGGTAAACGGATTCGTCCTTTATTGGTGTTTGCTGCAGGTGAACTGGGTAATTCCAATCCCGAGGTGCTCGATGCAGCCGCCGCCGCCATCGAGATGATTCATGCCTATTCCTTAGTGCACGATGATCTGCCGTGCATGGACAATGATGATTTGCGTCGCGGTCGTCCTACGGTACACAAAGCATTTGATGAGGCTACGGCGCTCTTAGTTGGTGATGCCCTGCAAACCAAAGCATTCGAGGTATTGGTGGGCACCCAAGGCACAGCCGAGATGCGCTTGTCACTCATCGGCGAACTCAGTAAAGCCTCGGGCTCGCTTGGTATGGCGGGTGGTCAAGCGATTGATTTGGAGAGCGTGGGCCAAAAAATCGATCTCGCTGCCCTCAAGCAAATGCACGCCATGAAAACCGGCGCTTTGCTTAGCTGTGCAGTGCGGATGGGCGCAATTGCAGCCGAGCTGGATGCAACTGCGCTCGCTCAATTGACGCAATACTCGACTGCGCTTGGGCTTGCCTTTCAGGTCGTAGACGATGTCTTGGACGCAACGGCCGATAGCCAAACCTTAGGTAAAACAGCCGGTAAAGATGCGGCAGACGATAAGCCAACCTACGTTACGCTGATGGGCTTAGAGTATGCTAAAAACCAGGCCAAGGAATTGCAAGCCCAGGCTTTAGATAGCCTTAGCGCTTTTGGCCCTAAAGCAGATGCACTGCGCGCACTTGCGCGGCTGGTAGTAGAGCGCACACACTAACTATTTTTTAACTACGTTCTAACTACGTTCTAAAACGATGATGTTAAATACGATTAATGATCCTGCTGATTTGCGTAAATTGGAACGCGAGGCACTGCCAGCCCTTGCCGATGAACTGCGTCAATTTGTCATTGATTCGGTATCCAAAACCGGCGGACACTTATCGTCCAACTTAGGCACGGTCGAGTTATCGATTGCGCTGCATTACGTCTTTGATACGCCGCGCGATCGCATTGTTTGGGATGTGGGGCATCAAAGTTACCCCCATAAAATCTTGACGGGTCGCCGCGAGCGGATGAATACCTTGCGGCAATTTAATGGGCTCTCTGGATTTCCGCGACGCGCAGAAAGTGAATACGATACGTTCGGAACCGGTCATTCCTCGACTAGTATTTCTGCGGCCATGGGCATGGCCAGAGCGGCGCAAACCAAAGGTGAGAAACGGGTTGCGGTTGCAATCATTGGCGATGGCGCCATGAGTGCTGGAATGCCGTTTGAAGCGATGAATAATGCTGGCGTTTACGATGATTTGCCTTTGATCGTGATTCTGAACGACAACGACATGTCGATTTCTCCCGCGGTAGGGGCGCTCAATCGCTATCTCGCGCGTCTGCTCAGTGGCAATATTTATTCTGCAACCAAGAAGGGCATTGATAGCGTTTTATCGATTGCGCCGCCATTACGTGAGTTTGCTAAACGGCTCGAAGACCACGCCAAGGGCATGGTATCGCCATCGACGATTTTTGAAGAATTTGGTTTTAACTATTTTGGTCCGATCGACGGCCACGATTTAGACGCACTACTCCCTATGCTGCAAAACGTACGACGACTCGCCCTGGAAGGCGGCGGTCCACAGTTCCTGCATGTGGTTACACGTAAAGGCCAAGGGTATATGTTGGCGGAAGCCGATCCAGTTCTGTATCACGGCCCCGGCAAATTTAATCCCTCTGAAGGCATTCAAAAAACTAGCAACACCAAGCAAACCTTTACACAGGTATTTGGTGAGTGGTTATGCGATATGGCGCATGCTGATCCGCTACTGGTTGGCATTACGCCTGCGATGCGCGAAGGATCGGGTCTGGTTGAGTTTGAAAAGCGCTTCCCCGATCGCTACTACGACGTTGGCATTGCAGAACAGCACGCCGTCACCTTTGCTGCTGGTATGGCCTGTGAAGGCATGAAGCCGGTAGTGGCTATTTATTCCACCTTTTTGCAGCGGGCATACGACCAGCTGATTCATGATGTGGCGATTCAGAACTTGCCAGTGGTGTTTGCGCTCGATCGTGCTGGGCTGGTGGGCGCCGATGGTGCAACCCACGCGGGTGCATATGACATTCCCTTCTTGCGTTGCATACCCAATATGCTGGTGATGACACCGGCCGATGAAGCCGAGTGCCGCGACTTACTCACCACGGCTTATCGGCAACCGCACCCAAGTGCTGTACGTTACCCGCGGGGATCCGGGGCCGGCGTTAAGCCTTCGGCTGAATTGCGTAGCTTACCTTTGGGTAAGGGCGAGGTACGCCGTGAGTCGACTGCAGTTGCTGGAAAGCGACTTGTGATTTTGGCCTTTGGAACATTGCTTTACCCTGCCCTCGATGTAGGCGAGCTACTTAATGCGACCGTAGTGAATATGCGCTTTGTAAAACCCTTGGACGTGGATTTACTGAAAGCAGTTGCGACTAGCCACGACTACCTCGTCACGATCGAAGACGGCGCCATGATGGGGGGCGCTGGCAGCGCTTGCTTAGAGGCGCTAATCCAATTGAATATCCATAAACCAGTATTGCAATTGGGCTTGAAGGATGAATTCATTGAGCATGGTGATTACAACTTATTAATGTCACGTTGCGGTCTGGATACCGATGGCATTAAGACTTCAATTGCTACGCGCTTTCCAAAGTTAAGCGGCAGTTAAGTCCCAGCGTGGCTTCACGTCAAATGCCGCTGTATTGCTGTCTTGATGGCCAGCGAGCAAACGCAAGGCCCCCGCAAATGCAATCATCACGCCGTTGTCGGTGCATAGCTGCAGCGGCGGGTAATGCACTTGAAACTGATCGCGCAGGGCGCGTGCATTGAGCGCCGCTCGCAGTTGTTTGTTAGCACCCACTCCGCCAGCCAATACCAAATCCCGATATCCCGTTTGTTGCATGGCTTTGGCCGACTTCTGTACCAGCACATCGACTAGAGACTCGACAAAGGCATGGGCTAGATCGGCTTCAAACTGGGCTTTGTCGTCTGGGATGGCAGGGCTAAAGCGATTGACTTGATTTAGGACGGCTGTTTTGAGCCCTGAAAATGAAAAATCCAAGTCGCCCGAATGGAGCATCGGCCGGGGCAAATCAAAGCGCCCTGGCTTGCCACGTTCTGCCAAGAGCGATACCGCAGCGCCGCCGGGGTAATCCAATCCTAATAATTTGGCCGTTTTATCAAAGGCCTCGCCAGCAGCATCATCGACGGTCTCGCCAAGCAGTTGATATTGCCCCACGCCTTCCACTCCCATGAGCTGGGTGTGACCGCCCGATACCAAGAGGGCAACAAAGGGAAACCGGGGGGCAGTTTCACCCAAAAGGGGGGAAAGCAGGTGGCCCTCGAGGTGGTGCACCCCAATCGATGGCTTTTCTAAAGCAAGCGCCAGAGACCGACCAAAGGCGGTGCCGACCAACAGGGCGCCAGCTAGCCCAGGACCTTGGGTATAGGCAATGGCATCAATTGACTCGAGCGGCAGGCTAGCCTCTGCCAAAGCCTGCTCAAGCAGGGGTAAAACCCGCCGAATATGGTCTCTGGAGGCTAATTCGGGGACAACACCCCCGTATTCACGGTGCATGGCAACTTGAGAGTGGAGGGCCTGGCCTAATATGCCTAGGCCGGCCGCTTGGCTCGCTTCCCAGTTTTTTGTGTCATAAACCGCTATTCCGGTCTCATCACAGGAAGTTTCTATGCCCAAAACGATCATTTTTAGTTAAGCCGTGCTAGAATCCGTGATTGAGTTAATTTCGATTATTCGAGCATATACGAGTTAAACCAGCATGACTACAGTCCGCCTCCGCGAAAACGAGCCTTTTGAAGTGGCATTACGCCGTTTCAAGCGCACCATTGAAAAAAACGGTCTTTTGACCGACTTGCGTGCCCGCGAGTTTTATGAAAAGCCAACCGCTGAGCGCAAGCGTAAAAAAGCGGCCGCTGCAAAACGCCATTACAAGCGTATTCGCAGCCAGATGTTGCCCAAAAAGCTCTACTAATAGGGCAGCCCTAATACAGGCACTCCATTCATCCGAGTTGCCAACAAGCCCGCTGACGGTAAAACGCAGCGGGTTTTTGTTTTTTTGTT
>CAMEXM010000005.1 GCA_945947155.1 Polynucleobacter meluiroseus
GTAGTTCATGAAGCTATAGTGCAGCATATGGTTTTTCAGCTTCACTACAGGACCCCCTGGAATAAGCCGCTCATGCACTAAGTCATCGGAAAACCGAGCAGTACCCCGCTGAAATAATCGATCTACGTAGTCGGGATTCCAGCCCGAATGGCGAATGAAGCGGCCGCAATACCAAGATAGTCTAGGGATCGCAAAACAGGTCACATTGCCGGGTTTTTCTAAGATCCCTGTAATTTCCGCCTGTAGTTCTGGGGTTAAGCGCTCGTCGGCGTCAATAGACAGGACCCAATCGCTAGTAGCAAGGTCCAGTGCCCGGTTCTTTTGGGGGCCAAAACCAGGCCAATCAGGGGGCTGGGCAATGGTGGCGCCAAATTCCTGGGCGATCGCAACCGTCCCGTCCGTACTGGCTGTATCGACGACAACCACTTGCTGCGGTAACCCGCCCAAGGAGGCAAGGCAGTCCCGAAGATTGGCCTCTTCATTGCGAGTAATGAGGATCACGGATAAGGTGGGCATAATTCATTATATGAATGCCGACGACAGAATTGCCTTAAACCGCCTAATCCAGTACCTTAAACCCCATACCAAGACGATTATTGGGTCGGTTTTGGCTATGGCGCTGGTGGCTGCCGCTGAGACGTCGATCCCTGCGCTGATGAAGCCCTTGCTCGATCGTGGTTTTACCGGTGAGCTTGATGGTAGGTTATGGCTGGTTCCGATCTTCTTAGTCGGGCTGGCGTTTATTCGAGGTGGCGCTCAATTTCTGTCGAATTATTTGTTATCCAGAGTCATCAATGCAGTATTACTGAAACTGCGTGAGCAGATGTTCCAAACATTACTTCATGCCAAGACCGAGTTTTATCAAAAGAGTTCTGCATCCAGTTTGATTAATGCAGTTGTGTTTGAGGTCAATAATGTTCTGAGCATCATGGGAACGATGTTGATTAGTTTGGTACGTGATTCATTAACGGTGCTGGGTTTATTGGGCTACCTGATTTACCTTAACTGGAAATTAACCTTAGTTGTCTTGATCATTTTTCCGATCATTGCTTACATCATGAGCCTGATTAATCGCCGCTTGCGTGGCCTAAATCGGGAACAGCAGGCCATGACGAGCGAGCTTGCCTACATTGTTGAGGAGGCGGTCTCAGGACATAAGATTGTTAAGGTCCATGGCGGCGAAACTTACGAGTTGGGCCGGTTTACTGAGAAGGCTGATCGCCTACGGCGCTTTGCCCTTAAAACGGCAGTAGTAGGCGGTCTTAATCAGCCCATGACCCAGCTGGTTGCCTCAATGGCGCTCTCCGTCGTGCTCGTGATTGCGCTCTTGCAGTCCTCCACTGAAGGGACGACCGTTGGCGGCTTTGCTGCATTTATCACGGCCATGCTGTTGATAATTTCCCCCATTAAACATTTGGCCGATATCAATCAGCCATTGCAGCGCGGCCTTACTGCGGCCGAGATGATTTTTGGTTTAATGGATCAGCCGATTGAGGAAGATGACTCCCGTAAGGTTGGAGTCAAACGCATTGAAAAAGCAAAAGGTGCCATCGCCTTCAAAGACGTTTCTTTTTCGTATCAGCAAGATGTCGATCGGCAAGATGCCTTAAAGCATGTCAGTTTATCCATCCAAGCGGGCGAGGTAGTTGCCTTTGTGGGGCCATCTGGCGGTGGTAAGTCGACGCTAGTGAATTTGTTGCCGCGCTTTTTTAGGCCTACTTCAGGCGCAATTGAGCTCGATGGCGTGAATCTGGAAGAGCTTTCATTGTTTGATTTGCGACGCCAGATTGCATTTGTTAGCCAAGATGTCATCTTGTTTAACGACTCGATCGCAGCAAACGTGGCCTACGGTAGCGATGCTGTCAGCGGAATCGATCGAGGCCGTGTGATTGAGGCCCTAGAGGCAGCCAACTTGAGTAATCTAATGAGTGAGCTGCCACAAGGCATCGATACCCTGATTGGTGATAACGGCAACCGACTCTCTGGTGGTCAGCGGCAGCGCTTAGCGATTGCTAGGGCCATTTATAAAGACGCCCCGATCTTGATCCTAGATGAAGCCACGTCGGCTCTCGATTCTGAATCCGAGCGTCAAGTTCAAGAAGCGCTGGATCGACTGATGGCTGGCCGAACTACTTTAGTGATTGCCCATCGCCTGTCTACGATTGAGCACGCGAGCCGCATTGTGGTGCTAGAGCATGGGCAGGTTGTTGAAAACGGATCCCATGCTGAGCTGATTGAAAAAGGTGGCTTGTATAGCAATCTGCATCGACTGCAATTTGCCAATGCGTAATTACATAGTAGAACGTTAACTCAAGACAATATCGTATTGTTCCTGTTTGAACGAGCCTTCTGCTTGCAGGCGAATAGGCTTCGCAACAAAATCCCCTAGCATGGCCAAATACTGATTTTCTTCTTCCAGAAAGAGATCAATGACGTCGGGTGCTGCCACAATACGGAACTCTCTCGGATTGAATTGGCGATGCTCACGGACAATCTCCCGCAGGATTTCGTAGCAAATCGTTTGGGCTGTTTTGATTTCGCCTTTGCCGCTGCAGGTAGCGCAAGGCTCACACAAAATGTGGGCGATGGATTCGCGCGTACGTTTGCGTGTCATTTCAACTAAGCCTAATGCGGAGAATTGGCTGACCGTGCTGCGGGCATGATCTCGCTCTAGGTTGCGCTTGAGTTCACTTAATACAGCCTCTTGGTGTTCACGGTTGAGCATATCAATAAAATCAATAATGATGATGCCGCCCAAATTGCGCAAACGCAGCTGCCGTGCAATGGCTTGCGCAGCCTCCAAATTGGTCTTAAAGACCGTGTCATCTAAATTACGCGCGCCCACAAAACTGCCCGTGTTGACATCAACGGTCGTCATCGATTCGGTTTGATCAATCATCAAGTAACCGCCCGATTTGAGATCGACGCGGCGTCCCAAGGCTTTATTGATTTCCGCATCGACATCAAATAAATCAAACAAGGCACGCTCGCCGCGATGCAGGGTTAGCTTACCAACGAGGTTAGGCGCATATGTCTCCGCAAAGCGATTTAAGCGCTCAAAGTTTTCTGCCGAATCAACCCGTATTTGCATGGTCTTATCGCTTGCTAGATCTCGCAATACGCGCTCTGCCAAGCTCAAATCCTGAAAGAGCAGAGCAGGCGCGGATTTCTGATTCACCGCGGCCAAGATGGTTTCCCAGGTTTTTTTAAGGTAGTGGAGATCGAGTGTTAGTTCAGCATCCGTGGCATCTTGCGCAATGGTGCGCACAATAATGCCGCCGGTTTGATTGCTCGGTAGCAGTCCGGCGATACGGGCTTTGATTACCTCGCGCTCATCTTGATTTTCGATGCGTTGCGAGATGCCGATGTAGGGCTCAGCGCCAGATTCTTTTTGCGATTGTGGCAAATAAACTAAATTGCGACCCGCAATACTGATCTGGGTTGTCAGGCGCGCACCTTTGGTGCCAAGCGGATCTTTTAAGACTTGCACAATTAAGGTTTGACCTTCGTAGAGGACTTTTTCAATTTGGGTCTGCTGGTTCTGTTGAGCAATATCAGCCACATGCATGAATGCCGTGCGCTCGAGCCCCATCTCAATAAAGGCCGATTGCATCCCCGGCAGAACCCGAACTACTTTAGCCAAGTAAATATTGCCCACAATTCCCCGCTGGCGGGTACGCTCAATTTGCAGTTCTTGCACCGCTGCTTGTTGAATCAATGCAACCCGTGTTTCTTGGGGGGTAATGTTGATCAGAATCTCTTCGTTCATATTAGCTTTGGTTTGCAATCTCTGGCGTGAGCGTAAAGGATACGCCAGCCTGTTGGAGTAGGGTAGCCATTTCAAATAGGGGTAGCCCCATGATGCCGCTATAACTCCCGACAATTTTGCGGATAAATGCACCGCCTAGGCCTTGGATGCCGTAAGCTCCCGCCTTGCCGTAGGGTTCTTGGCTGGCAATGTAGGCCGTAATAAGGGGATCGCTGAGCAGCATAAATTCCACTTCCGATACCTGCACCAGGCTAATGGGTTTTGCGGACTGCTGCGGAATCAGGGCAATCGCTGTCAGCACGTGGTGGGTTTGGCCGCTGAGCAAGCGTAAGATGCGCTCCGCATCGGCAGCATCTGCGGGCTTCCCCAGGATCTGGGCAGCATCGCTGTTGGGAAGACTCACGGTGGTATCGGCGCATAAAATTGGCGACCAATGGAGATTTCTTTTTGTCCAGCGCTGTAGTGCAGCATCGCATTTCGCGAGCGTCACGCGCTGAACGTAGGCCTTGGCATTTTCATTGGGGAGTGGTGCCTCGATTGCTTCTACATTCTCATCACTATCCGGTAAGAGTAATTCAAAACGCACACCTAATTGCGTCAACAATTCTTGGCGGCGTGGGCTCTGGGATGCGAGGTAGAGAAAAGAATGCATTGTTAAAGGAAGGGCAATTATTCGCGGTGGTAAGGGTGGCCTTGCAAAATCGTCCATGCCCTGTAGAGTTGTTCGGTTAATAAGACCCGCGCCATCGCATGCGGCAAGGTTAGACTCGATAAACGCCAAATGGCATCGGCCTTTTGCTTGATGCTGCTATCTAAGCCATCCGCACCGCCAATCACAAAAGCAACATCACCGCCATCTTGGCGCCATTGGGCTAATTGATTAGCAAGGGCTTGGGTACTGAGATCCTTACCGCGTTCATCCAGTGCAATCAAGCGCACTCCTTTAGGAATAGCTGCATTGATCTTGATTGCTTCCTTGGCGGGAGAGAGGTCAGGTTTGATTTCTTTGAGCTCGATGCTACAGTCGGCTGGCATGCGCTTGAGGTAGTCGTTGCAAGCGCTTGATACCCAGTCTGGCATCTTATGGCCTACTGCAATGATGATGAGTCGCATGCTTGGCTAGAGGACGGCTATGCAGCCAGGCACGCTGACTTAGTCCTCGTCCTCATCGGAAAATTCACTGGCTTTCGCAAGGCCCTTAGCGCTCGCTAATTTAACGCGCACTGGTTTGGCTCCCCACATGCCTTCGAGTTGATAGTAGGAGCGCAGCATAGGCTGCAAAATATGCACAACGATGTCACCGCAATCAACCAAGACCCATTCGCCTGTCTCCAGCCCTTCGATGGAAATCACTTCGCCACCTTTGCTGTTGACTTCTTCCTTCACTGACATCGCCAGCGAGCGGGTTTGGCGGTTACTCGAGCCGGTTGCGATAATCACGCGGTCGAATAACTCGCTGAGTTTGGTGGTGTCATAGACGCGAATGTCCTGTGCCTTGACATCCTCTAGGGCATCAATAATGGTGCGTTGTAATTTACGTAGGTCCATAGTGTCTTTTAATAATTAGAGAGAGATCTTATCTCGATTGGGAATAAAGACCTAACTTCTCAACTAGATCCAATACTTCGCTGGGTATTTGTTCGGCCAATGGGGTGTTTGGGTTAATGCCACCAGTAGCCAGTTGTTTGCGGATGGCAATCGAAGAGAGGTACATGTCTAGCATTTGGTCCAAGTAAATCGACCCACAAGGTGCCAGATCTAGTAATCGCGCATCACTGGTTTGATGTACTTGAATGAAGCGACCCAGTTCAGAAGCGGGGTCGATCGTGAGGGTAAATTCAGGGCGCCGTGCCACGGCCAAATGGACCTCTTTCAGTAAATACTGCCAGTCTTGCCAGGTATCGATTTGCATCAGGCTATCGGCACCCATCAACCAGATTAAGTGCGTTGCTTTGCCATAACGCTGCCGCAGGGCAATCGCGGTATCGATCGTGTAGCTTGGCCCTTGGCGGTCGAGCTCAATGCGATCAACTTCAATTGGAATCCCAATGCCCTCATCGCCCAATAACCGATTGAGGGCAATGGCAGCAGCCTGCGTTAATTGATAGCGCGTTTCCGGCGGGGTAATAAAAGCGGATTTTTGCCAAGGGTTGCCGCTAGGGATCAGCAGCAAACGATCGAGCTGAAATAACCTTGCAAAGTGCGCTGCAACCCGCAAATGTGCCCAATGGGGGGGATCAAAGGTGCCGCCTAAGATGCCAATTTTTTCTGGTGCAGTCAATTAGGCTAACCAGTCGCGGGGCTTTAAGTAGTAATCGTAGAGTTTTGCCTCGGGAGTATTCGGTTCGGGCGTCCAGTTATAGCGCCACGTCACAACCGGTGGCATGGACATCAGGATGGATTCCGATCGCCCGCCCGACTGCAGGCCAAAAATCGTGCCACGGTCAAAAATGAGGTTGTATTCAACATAACGTCCACGGCGGTATTCTTGAAAATCCCGCTCGGCCTGGGTATACGGCTCTTGATAGCGACGCTCTAAGATCGGTAAATAGGCCTCAATGAATGCATCACCCACAGCGCGGGTCATCGCAAAACTACGCTCAAACCCGAGCTCATTAAAGTCATCAAAAAAGACGCCCCCAATGCCCCGTGGTTCATTGCGGTGCTTTAAATAAAAATACTCGTCACACCATTTTTTAAATCTAGGATGCAGATCACTTCCAAAGGGATCAAGCGCATTCTTCGCTGTTTGGTGAAAGTGTTTGCAGTCCTCATCAACACCATAGTAGGGAGTGAGATCAAAGCCACCGCCAAACCACCATACCGGGTCTTTATCCGGCGCTTGCGCAATAAAACAGCGCACATTCATATGGGCGGTGGGTGCTTTTGGATTGCGCGGATGAAACACCAATGAGACACCCATGGCCTCAAAACTACGGCCTGCCATCTCAGGGCGATTTTGGGTAGCAGTACTTGGCATTTTGTCACCGCGGACATGTGAAAAACCGACGCCACCCTTTTCGAGGATGTTGCCATTTTCTAAAATGCAGGTTCGCCCCGATCCACGCAATGGACTGTCTTCTGGTTTTTGCCAACTATCCGCAACAAATGCCTTGCCATCAAGCAGGCTGGTAGCAGAAATGATGCGGTCCTGTAGGCCTAGGAAGTAGTCTTGAAGTGCTTGTATGTCGATTTGCAAATTGAGCTCACTGGTGGGGAAATGGGATGCTAAGCTTATTTTAGAGCGCGATGGCCAATATCTTGCCGATATTGCATGCCATCAAACTGGATTTGTTCAATGGTTTGGTAAGCCTCTTTTTGAGCTCCCCGCACTGTATCAGCAAGGCCAACAACGCAGAGCACGCGGCCCCCGTTGGTATGCAATGTGCCGTCGGTCATGGTGGTGCCTGCATGAAAGGTAATGGCGCTAACGCTATCTTCTGGAATACCAGTAATGGCATCGCCTTTGCGTGGCGCATCTGGGTATTGGTGCGCTGCCAGCACAACCCCAAGGGCGGTACGGCGATCCCATTCCAGCTCCACTTCATTGAGCTTGCCATCGACCGCTTTATCTAAGGCGTGAACCAAATCACTACGCAGGCGGGCCATGATTGGCTGGGTCTCTGGATCCCCCATGCGGCAGTTGAACTCCAGGGTCTTGATGTGGCCATCGGGGCTAATCATTAAGCCGGCATACAAAAAGCCAGTGTATGGAATGCCATCGGCTTTCATGCCCACAATGGTGGGCATGATGACTTCACGCATGGCTTTGGCATGGATTTCAGGGGTGACTACTGGCGCTGGAGAATAGGCACCCATGCCGCCCGTATTGGGACCTTGGTCGCCATCCCGTAAACGCTTGTGATCTTGGCTCGTGGCGAGCGCTAAGGCATTTTTGCCATCGACCAGTACAATGAAACTCGCCTCTTCACCCGCTAAAAATTCTTCAATGACGACGCGTGCTCCAGCATTGCCGAGCTTATTGTCAGCTAGCATCATATCGACGGCTGCGTGGGCTTCCGCTAAGTCGATTGCTACTACGACACCTTTGCCAGCAGCCAGACCATCGGCTTTAATCACAATCGGTGCGCCCTTGAGATCAATGTAGGCGTGCGCCTCTTGGGCATTGGAAAAGGTTTGGTAATCCGCAGTCGGGATCCCATGGCGTTTCATGAAGGCCTTCGAAAAGTCCTTAGATGATTCCAGTTGGGCTGCTAACTGGGTTGGTCCAAAAATACGCAAACCGGCATTGCGAAAGACATCCACAATCCCTGCAGCAAGGGGTGCTTCGGGTCCTACCACCGTTAAATGTATGTGTTCGCGCTTAGCAAAATCAGCAAGCCCTTGCAAATCAGCGATGGGAAGATTTTCAATGCCAGCATGGGTTTGTTTTGCGCTAGCGGTGCCGCCATTACCTGGTGCGACAAAGACTTTTTGAACCTGAGGGGATTGCGCCATCTTCCATGCCAAGGCGTGTTCGCGGCCGCCGGAGCCAATAAGGAGAATCTTCATGGGATTATTTTCTAAATGGTATGCGTGTTTTTATTGGATGGAGGCATTCGTAAATACATCTTGAACGTCGTCCAGATTTTCTAAGACGTCTAACAGTTTTTGCATGCTTTCGGCTTGGTCGCCTTCAAGGCTAATGTCGGTCTCTGGCCGCATCGTGATGGTGGCCAATTCAGATTGAAAGCCTGCTGCGCGTAAGGCGTCTTGTACTTTAGAAAAATCAGGCACTGCCGTCAGCACTTCAATTGCGCCATCGTCATGGGTGATTACGTCAATCGCCCCCGCATCGAGTGCACATTCCATTAATTGATCTTCATTGGTTCCGGGGGCAAATAGCAACTGACCACAGTGCTGGAACAAAAAAGCCACCGATCCTTCGGTACCCATATTGCCACCGTATTTAGTAAAAGCATGGCGTACTTCGGCAACGGTGCGCGTGCGGTTGTCGGTCATGCAATCCACAATCACCGCGGCACCATTGATACCGTAACCCTCGTAACGAATCTCTTCGTAGTTCACGCCTTCAAGCGAGCCAGTACCGCGCTGGATAGCCCGTTGCACGTTGTCGTTTGGCATATTCGAGTCTTTGGCTTTATCAATCGCTAAGCGTAAGCGGGGATTCGTGGCTAGGTCTCCACCACCCAATTTAGCGGCAACGGTAATTTCTTTAATGAGCTTGGTCCAAATCTTGCCGCGCTTTTCGTCCTGACGACCCTTGCGATGCTGAATGTTGGCCCATTTTGAGTGACCGGCCATGCGGATTGATCCTTTTTGAGTAATTTTGCCTACAGACCCCAATTTTAGGCAAAATACGGGGTCTAAAGCTAAAAAGTTCAATTAATTTTATGGATTTAGCTTTGCAAGCCCAGTATCACGCTTTAGAACGAAAAAACGACCTGATGTAATGGGGCAATGAACCACCAAGACAACACACACTATTAGGAATCAATATGAGTAAGGAAATCGTCAAAGCAATCCGCGTTACCGAAACAGGCGCCCCCGAGGTTATGAAATGGGTCGATGTGGAGCTCGGCGAACCAGGTCCAGGCGAAGTTTTAATCCGTCACCATGCCTGTGGCCTGAACTACATTGATGTGTACTTTCGCTCGGGCTACTATGCCCAGCCACTGCCCGGTGGCATTGGCATGGAAGGTGCTGGCGTGATTGAAAAAGTGGGACCTGATGTTACCCACGTTAAGGTGGGCGATCGTGTGGCCTATGCTGGCCGGCCTACTGGCGCTTATGCACAAGCTCGCATCATGCCCGCCGATATCTTGGTCAAGTTACCCGATTCGATCTCCTTTGAGCAAGGCGCGGCCATGATGTTGCAAGGCTTAACCGTGCAATACCTTTTGAACGACAGTTATAAGGTGCAAAAGGGCGATACCGTTTTATTCCATGCGATTGCTGGCGGCGTTGGCTTAATTGCGTGCCAGTGGCTTAAAGCGATTGGCGCCACCGTGATTGGTACGGTTGGTAGTCCTGAAAAAGCCGAGATTGCGAAAGCCTATGGTTGCGACCACGTGATCCTGTACCGCGAGGAAGACTTTGTAAAACGCGTCAAGGAAATTACGAGCGGCAAAGGTGTTCCGGTGGCCTATGACGCGGTTGGCAAAGACACCTTCATGCAAACCCTCGATTGCGTCTCCCCCCGTGGCATGGCCGTTTCCTTTGGAGGCGCTTCAGGCTCACCTCCCTTGCTCGATCTTGGCTTTCTCGCAAGCAAGGGCTCGCTCAAGGTAACAAGACCTACCGTAAGCACTTATGTACTTAATCGCAGCTTGCTCGAGCCAATGGCCGCGGATTTATTCGATAAAGTCAGTTCGGGTAAGGTCAAGATCGAGATTAAGCAGCGCTATGCCTTGAAAGATGCGGTGCAGGCACACCACGATCTAGAAGGCCGCAAAACCACCGGATCGACCATTCTGTTGCCTTAATCGGATAGCAGCGCAGTATTTGTTACACTCACACCTCTCAGCGGTTTTGTGCCGCTGAGTTCATCCGCCTCGGTGATGGAATTGGTAGACGTGCCGGACTCAAAATCCGGTGCCGCAAGGCGTGTCGGTTCGAGTCCGACCCGAGGCACCACAGCGCTGACATGCGCTGTTCTTTTTAGATCTGATAATTCTCTGGCGTATTCGACATCGCCTGTTCGACGATCTTTTTCGTCAAGGTGGGTGAGAATAATTCAATGAAGGTAAAGACAAAAGAGCGCAAGTAGGCACCTTGCTTCACTCCCAAGTGGGTGACGTTATTACCAAACAAATGCCCCACGGGGATGGCGCGTAAATTGCGATCGCGTTCTGCATCAAAAGCAACGCCTGCAACAATACCAATGCCCATGCCCACTTCGACATAGGTCTTAATTACATCTGCATCGATGGCCTCTAAAATAATGTCCGCTTGCACATTGCGCTGAGCAAACGCGGCGTCAATTTTATTGCGCCCCGCAAATGCTTTGTCATAGGTAATCAATGGGTACTTGCCGAGATCTTCGATCGTAATCGAGCGCGCACTGAGTAAGGGATGATTGACCGGAACGATCAGCAAGTGCTGCCATTGGTAACCTGGTAGCGCGATAACACCTTCACAATTGGCAATGCCTTCCGTTGCAATCGCAATGTCCGCTGCATCGTGCAAGAGCATATCGGCGATTTGTGAGGGGCTACCTTGCGCAATGCTAACGCGGACCTTCGGAAAGCGCTTGGTAAATTCCGTTAAGACTTTGGGCAGGGCGTAGCGGGCTTGCGTATGGGTGGTCGCAATTACAAAGCTGCCTTGGTCTTGGGTTGCAAAATCTTGCCCAACCCGCTTTAGGGTCTCGACCTCATCTAAGATCCGCTCAATGGAGAGCAGGATCCGCTTACCTGGTTCAGTCAATGAGCGTATGCGCTTACCGTGGCGACGAAAGATCTCGACGCCCAGCTCGTCTTCAAGCTCAATAATCGCCTTTGAAACCCCAGGTTGGGATGTGAAGAGGGCTTTCGCAGCAGAGGTCAGGTTAAATTGCTGGCGAACGGCTTCGCGTACAAAGCGAAATTGATGCAAATTCATGAAAGGCTTCCTTATATATCTTGATCGATATAGGAACTCAATTCTAAATTATCTTTCGGTATTTAAGATCGTGAAACCCATTTCAGGCCAATCAGGGCAAGCAAGAAATACGCTAGCGGTGGGGTTAGGGCGGTGAGGTAGGCAGGCCATACCCCCAGAAGGCCAACATTGGAAAAAAGGGCATTAAATAACTGAAAGCTCATGCCGAGCATGATGCCGCCAAAAATCTTAATGCCAATGCCACCCGCCCGCGCCTTTAAGTACGCAAATGGTAAGGCAAGGGCCAGCATCACAAAGACGATGAAGGGGTAAATGAGTTTCTTCCAAAATGCAATCGCGTGGCGCTGCACATCTTGCTTGTTTTCATTGAGGTGGGCAATGAATTGCCCCAGACTAAAGATTGACATTCGCTCCGGGTTGACGAGTAAGACGCCCAGGATTTCTGGGGTGACTTTGGAGGCCAAGGTCATCGATTGCTTGATGGAGGTAGTAGCAGAGTAGACTGGGTCCAAGGTATTCTTACTTTGCGCTTCCTTGAAGCGGGTCTCAGTCACATTATTCAGCTCCCACGAACCCGCCTCATTAAAGCGACCCGACTCGGCATTACGAATCGAGAGCAGTCGGTAGGCATCATCAAACTCATACATGCGAACCTGCCTCACTTGCTTATCCGGTTCAATTTTTCCAATATTGATGTAGCGCACACCCGGACGAACCAATCCAATTCCATCCTCGTTGCGAAGTTGGTCTTTTACCCATACCCCTGTTCGAAACTGCGATGAAAAACTGGAGCCCAAGGCTTTCATTTTGACGCGCTCAGAGAAGGACTCGGCCATCGGGCCAAGCCACTCGCTGAGCAGTAATGTGGCCGCCACAATCGGTAAGGAAATTTTCCCTAGCATCACAAGGCCGCGGCGAATATCTAGGCCGGCAATGCGAAGAATGGTGAATTCAGATTGGCTAGCCAACATGGCAAAGACATAGATGCTGCCAATTAAGCCTGCAATCGGGATGATTTCAACGATGCGAATCGGCGCCTTTAGGAGAACATGACCTAGCGCAAGCAAGAGAGTGTATTGCTGATTGACCGAGCCCAGCTCTGCCAGCACATCAAAAAATAAAAAGAGCGCAACCAGCGCAAAGAGAATAAAGCCAAACGCAGCATAAATCTGCTTGGCTAAGTAACGCTCATAAATATAAGGAAAGAGAAAATTCATGGGCGCGTCAGAAAAGCCGGCAACTGCCGCTTCCACCATTTGAGGGAGGGATTAATTCGGTTACGAATCAACACTGCGGCAATCAATAAGGCAAGTAAATGAATCGGCCAAATAGCCATAAAAAAATCAAGACGGCTTTGCGAGACAAAATTTTGGGCCAGATTAAGGAGGTTGCTATAAATCAAGTAAACCAGCACGGCATAAAACATGGCAGTGTAATTGCCCAGACGTGGATTGACATAGGCCAGTGGAATTGCAATAAAGACTAAACCTAAGGCCATGATTGGTAAACCGATACGCCACAATAGTTCCCCGAGGTTAGAGGGCGATGGATCCATCAGAAGTTCTTGAACGCTGCGTTCACGATCGCGCGGAGGTGGCTCCGTTAACTCTTTATTACGCAGTTTGGTTTCGTATTGATCAAACTCTAGGATACGGAAGTCGGGCTGGGTAGGTGAGCCTTCATAGCGACGTCCATCTTTCAGAATAATGTTCTTTTCACCACTCGGGGTATTTTCAATAAAACCGCTTGCTGCCACGGCGATGCTAAGGCGCTGATTCTTAGAATCGGCAACGAAGATATTTTTTACTTCGCGATTATCGACGTCCAACTCTTCAATAAAGAAGACCCGTTCCGCTTTGGCGGACTCTCGAAACTGACCGGCTGTGACCATCGATACATCATCGCGTTGCTGAAAACGCTGGCTGATAAGGGCTGATTCGCGATTTGCCCAGGGCCAAGCAAAGAGGGCGAGCAAAGCAATAATGATAATGAGCGGAATGGCAAACCGCAGAATAGGCCGAATTAAACTGACGATGCTCAGGCCGCTTGCAAACCACACAATCATTTCGGAGTCTTTGTACCAGCGAACCAATACGATCAGAACAGCAATAAACAGCGAAACGGTTAGGAGCACAGCCAGGTAACCGATCGTCGCTAAGGCAATCAATACCAAGGCATCTTCTGGGCTTACTACGCCGTTTGCGGCAAAGCCCAAAATACGGATGACTAAGGTGGTGATCATGATCGTTACCAACACCAAAAACACCCCCCCAGTAGTGAGGCTTAGTTCGCGGCGAAGGGCTTGGTCAAAAATCATGCGTTCTATGCAATGGGGTTGGCAGAAAAGTCTAGTTTAGTAGGGAAATGCAGCACTAATCGGAGGGAAAACCGCAGCTCGGAGGATAATAGAACAAACCACTATGAATGACTTCCTTATGCAAATTCAATTTAGCACGAAAACATTGCCGCAAGCCGATTTTGATTTTGTAAAAAAGGCAAAACCAGCCATTGCCAGCCTGTTGGCGCTCGCCACAGATTGCGTGATTTTGGCTTACAGCAAAGCAGATTTAAACAAAAAAACGCCAGGCAGCCTTTTGCTTGAATTGGATGCCTTATTGGGCGGCTCGGTTACGCGGGCTAAGGTCGCTGGCGATCTGAATGGAAAAGAGGCCAGTCAGTGCCTGTTAAGGGCGGAGGCAAATTGGTTAAAGGCGGGTGTAAAGGCCAAGCGGGTGTTGCTCGTTGGCCTAGGTGATCCGAGCCCTAAAGAGGGTTTGTCCTTGCAGTCCTATGCCAAGCTAGCCAAGGCAACCCTCAAGACCCTGAGTGGCGGCGCCATTGAGTCGGCATCGTGGTTTGTGCCCAGCTTTGGGGCGAATGCGGATGCCGTGGTGAAGCAAGTCCGCCTGACAGCGCAATTGGCGGGTGAACAAACCTATCGCTTTGGGGTGCGTCAGCCCACCATGAAGTTCAAGGCAGTGGAGCACGTCGATCCGTTTCAAGAACTCCTGTTTGTTGCCTGCAAAGATACTGCGAAGGCAGTGCAAGCAGCAGTGCATCAAGGCGAGGCATTGGTAGAGGGCATGAACCTTGCCAAAGACTTAGGTAATTTGCCGCCCAATGTCTGTACTCCAACCTACCTGGCAAAAACAGCACAGGGTTTGATGAAGAAAACCAAGCTCAAGGTGGAACTGCTGACAAAAAAGCAAATGGAGGCATTGGGCATGGGCTCCTTTCTATCTGTTGCGCAGGGCTCAGAAACCCCGCCGCAATTTATCATCATGCGTCACAACGGTGGCAAGGCGAGTGAGGCTCCAACGGTATTGGTAGGCAAAGGCATTACCTTCGATACGGGTGGAATCTCCCTTAAGCCTGGTGAGGCAATGGATGAGATGAAGTACGACATGTGTGGAGCAGCATCCGTTGTCGGCACGATGCTCTCAGCGGCATTGCTGGGCCTCAAACAGAATGTCATCGGCGTCATTCCGACCTGCGAAAACATGCCCTCGGGCAAAGCAACGCGACCAGGCGACATTGTGAAAAGTATGTCGGGTCAAACCATTGAGATTTTGAATACCGACGCCGAAGGCCGTTTGATTCTCTGCGATGCGCTGACCTACGTGGAGCGTTTCAAGCCCAAGGCTGTGATTGATATTGCAACCTTAACGGGCGCCTGTGTGATTGCGCTGGGCGCGGTTCACAGCGGCATGTTCTCTGACGATAGCCACTTGCTGGCGGATTTAACCCAAGCCGGCCACGACTCCCTTGATACCGTCTGGCGCATGCCGCTCGATGCAGCCTATCAAGAGCAACTCAAATCTAACTTTGCTGATATGGCCAATATCGGTGGGCGTCCTGCTGGCAGCGTTACGGCTGCTTGCTTCTTAAAACGCTTTACTGAAAAGTACCCTTGGGCGCACTTGGATATTGCGGGTACCGCATGGAAAGGTGGAGCAGCTAAAGGATCTACTGGTAGACCAGTACCCCTTTTGGTGAACTACTTGCTGGCCCAGTCTTAAGTTGATATGGCACGCATCGACTTTCACAGCAATGTTAGTGACAAGCTGGAATATGCCTGCAGGCTGACGCGAAAGATTTGGAGCGCTACGGCCGAAGGGGAGCCTGTTCGCAACATCGTGATGGTGGCAGAAAAAGTCGATCTCAAGCGCCTCGATGAGTTGCTGTGGACATTTAGTAAGACCGATTTTTTGCCCCACTGCTTTGGCGATCATGAGACTGCGTTCGAAACGCCGATCGTTCTCGTAGGCGATACAGCAGCGCCAGACCTAGTGAACTTGCCGCATGCCGATGTGCTCATTCATTTGAGCATGCGTATGCCAAATGATGTGGCGGCATTGGTTGCCCGATTTCCGCGAATTGTTGAGGTGGTTACCGTCAATGATGCAGAGCGCCTTGCCGGGCGCGAGCGTTATAAAGCCTACCGCGATCTGGGGCATGAGCTCCATAATTTTGATCAAGCAAAAAGCTAAGCCACCATGCTGATTCACCCACAAATCGATCCAGTAGCCATTCAGATTGGGTCCTTTGGAATCCATTGGTATGGACTAATGTACTTACTGGCCTTTGCGCAGTTTATTGTGCTGGGCCGGCTATGCATCAAGCGACCCTACTACCAAGCCTTGGGGTGGACCGCTAAAGATTTAGAGGATCTTCTCTTTGCAGGCGTCCTGGGTGTGGTGCTGGGCGGGCGCATCGGCTACTCCCTGTTTTACATGCCTGAATTTTATTTGGCTAATCCGCTCAGCATCCTTAAGGTATGGGAAGGTGGAATGTCCTTTCATGGCGGACTGCTGGGCGTCATTCTGGCCATGGTTTGGTTTGCACGCCGCCAAAAAACCTCGTTTTGGACGGTGAGTGATTTGGTTGCCCCTTTGGTGCCCTTTGGTTTAGCTTTTGGGCGCTTGGGTAACTTTATCAATGGTGAATTGTGGGGCAGGCCAACCGACGTCCCATGGGCTATGGTGTTTCCACTGGTCGATGCCATTCCCCGTCATCCGTCGCAAATTTACCAATTGCTCTTTGAAGGCATCCTTCTTGGTGTGGTCTTATGGGTCTATGCCCGAAAACCGCGTCGCCTCGGTCAAGTTTCAGGCCTATTTTTGCTTGGCTACGGCACTTGCCGTTTCTTGGTTGAGTTTGCGCGCGAGCCAGATGCTTTCTTAGGCCTACTTGGATTAGGCCTTTCAATGGGGCAATGGCTATCTATCCCCATGATTTTATTCGGTATTTATTTGCTAAAGCGCAAATAAGTCGATAATTTTCGCTAACTGTGTCTAAAAATATCTTTTTTTCGATCATTTGTTGCTAACATCTTAAAAAGTCGCTTATTTCACCTAAATACTTGCTGTTTGAGTGAATTAATCCGAAAAAATCCATTTTATTGACCTTGTGCAACCTGAGGACGTTTCATGCTGGAATTAATCACTAAAACCCGCCATTTATCCAAAGCGCTGAGCGCAGTGCAGCGTTTAACGTCCGAGCGCGGGGAATCCAATGCGGTGAGCATGGCCAATGAAGTGATCGATAACTACCGCAAGCTCACCAAAGACCAGCACCTTAAATTCTTTACCGCCTTGATTGAAAAACTCAGCCCTAATCCGGTGGAGGTCATGGCAGCATCGCAAGCCTTTGCAGCAGAGGCCAGCGCTCGTAATTACATTCGCTTACAAAAAGTATCGGAGTCACCCCGTCAAGAGTTTATGCGTCGCCTGAATCGGGGTCTTAATGGCACGGCTGCCGTTGTAGAAATGCGCCGCGATTTGTTGCAACTGCTCGATAAAAAACCCGAACTGGCTGCAGTGGATTTTGATATGCGCCATTTACTCTCATCGTGGTTTAATCCCGGTTTTTTAAAAATGCACCGAGTCGACTGGAAGTCCCCTGCCGAAGTATTAGAAAAGCTGATCCACCACGAGGCAGTGCATGCCATTGACGGCTGGGATGACTTGCGCCGCCGTTTGCAGCCCGACCGGCGCTGCTTCGCATTCTTTCATCCCCAATTGCCTAATGAACCGTTGATCTTTGTGGAGGTAGCGCTGCTACCAGAAGTGCCGTTAGCCATTGCTCCGTTGGTGGATAAAAAAGCCGAGACAGTGACTCAAGCGCAGCAGTACAAAGTGGCTGTTTTTTACTCCATCAGCAACTGCGAGCCCGGTCTGCGCGGCGTCTCGATGGGTAACTTTTTGATCAAGCGGGTTGCCGAGCAGTTACACCAAGAGTTTCCAAGCCTAAAAACCTTTATTACGCTTTCGCCCGTTCCTGGATTAATCGAATGGATTGCTGCCGGGGCCAATTTAGGTGAGGGCGTGCCGCTAGATCGCCTCAAGCCGGCTTTGAAGATCAAGCGAGATCAGGCTTTGCAGGTTTTGGGCCTTGATGCCCAATCCTGGGCCGAGCGCTTAAGCGGTGGCTGGCACCCTGACACTGCCTCAGTAAAGGAGAAGGAGGCATTGCTCTGCCTTACGGCCATTTACTTGGGGCTGGCATCTACTGGGCGCGCAGGTAATCCCGTTGCCAAGTTCCATTTGGGCAATGGCGCCAAGCTGCACCTGATTAATTGGGCTGGGGATTTATCACGCAAGGGCTTACGTCAATCTGCCGGCATTATGGTCAATTACCTATATGACCTATCGAGCGTGGAAGAGAATCATGAGCGTTTTGTGAATGGGGAAATCATGTATTCCAGGGCGGTAGCAAAGCTCATGAGTGTTTAGGCTCATCACCGCTCGCTAGACCGTAAAATGGAGTATTAGTCACCCAAAAAAACCTGGGTTAACGCGTTGTACCAATCAATTGTTTGTTGTGGGGTTGCCATGAATTTGTATTCGGTATTAGAAAACGGATTTCCAAAAGATCGCCAGTCTTGCGCCCTAGAAACGCACGATGGTTTGTACTACTCCTGGAATGATCTGGAGCGCGCCACTGCGATGATGGCGAACTTACTCCAGGGTTTGGGTATACCAGCGGGCTCCCGCGTTGCAGTTCAAGTAGAAAAATCACCTGAGGCCCTGTTCTTGTATTTGGCTACCATCAAAGCGGGCTATGTTTACCTCCCACTAAACACTGCCTACCAAGCTGCCGAGATCGAATACTTTATCCAAAATGCCGAACCCGCAGTCATGATTTGCAGCAGTAAGAATTTTTCTTGGGTATCGAAGATTGCATTTAAGTCAGGAACTCGCCATGTCTTTGCGCTCGATGACAACCGTACCGGAACCCTTTTAGAGCGGGCTGCAGTGCAAAGCGATCGCTTTAAAACCATCGCCTGTAGCGACGATGATCTGGCTGCGATTCTGTATACCTCGGGCACTACCGGCCGTAGTAAAGGCGCTATGCTCACGCACAAAAACCTGAGTAGTAATGCCTTAGTCTTGCAGAAATTTTGGGGCTGGAAAAAAGGCGATGTGTTGTTACATGCCTTGCCGATCTTTCATGTGCATGGACTGTTTGTTGCGGCCCATGGTGCTCTAATCAACGGCAGCAAAATGATTTGGCTACCCCGACTTGATACCGCCGCATTAATTGAGGGCCTGCCGCGCTCAACCGTGATGATGGGTGTACCAACCTTCTATGTTCGTCTCTTAGCGGATAAAAACTTTACGAAGGCTGTATGCCGCAATATGCGCCTCTTTGTATCTGGATCAGCACCGCTCCTAACCGAGACCTTCAATACTTTTAAAGAGTTAACCGGCGAAACTATTCTTGAGCGTTACGGCATGAGCGAAACCGTGATGTTGGTTTCAAATCCATATAAGGGCGCCCGGGTTGGGGGTTCGGTTGGCTTGCCACTCACGGACGTGAAAGTCCGCGTGGTCGATGAAAACAATAAGCCATGTGCAGTTAATGCGATTGGCAGCATTCAGGTAAAAGGACCCAATGTGTTTAAGGGTTACTGGCGCATGCCAGAAAAAACAGCTGAAGAATTCACCACCGATGGCTGGTTTAAAACTGGCGATGTCGGCCGTTTCGGCGGCGTGGCCAACGGCGCTAAAGTGCCAGAAAACTATTTGTGCATCGTGGGGCGTAGCAAGGACTTAATTATCTCGGGTGGATACAACGTCTATCCAAAAGAAATTGAGAGCTTTATTGACGACATGGATGGCGTGGATGAGAGTGCTGTGATTGGTGTGCCGCATCCTGATTTTGGTGAGGCAGTGATGGCTATTGTGGTTGCAAAGCCAGGCGCCAAGCTGGATTCGAAAGCTATGATTGATGTGCTGAAGGGACAAATTGCGAACTTCAAAGTACCGAAGCGCATTGAAATCGTTACTGACTTGCCACGCAATGCAATGGGTAAGGTGCAGAAGAATATTTTGCGTCAGCAATACACCGCCAAATAAGGCGTCAGTTAGTTAAAGCCCAAAGGCCTTGCGACTCTCATTAAACATGAAGGCCGCTAGGAAAAATAACATTCCACCAAAGACGCGCTTGAGGTTGGCGGTATTCATGCTGCGTGCAATTTTTGCTCCAAGCGGTGCTGTAAAAATACTTGCTGCCACGATACAGGCAACGGCTGGTAAGTAGATATAGCCCAGAGAGCCAGGGGGTAGGCCAGGCTGGTTCCAGCTACCTATCACGTAACCGATAGTAGCGGCGACTGCGATCGGAAAACCAAGGCCAGAAGCAGACGCCATCGCGGTATGCGTAGTCACGTTACACCAAATCATGAAGGGCACCGTGACGAATGCGCCGCCCGCACCTAGAAGGCTGGATAAGGCTCCCGTTAAAGCGCCAAATGAAAATAAACCAAGCTTTCCGGGTAGTTGACGTCCTGGCTTCGGCTTTTTGTTGATAAACATCTGGACCGAGGTGTAAACAATAAAGAGGGCAAAAAACAAAGAGAGCCAACTGGTTGCAAAGGCATCAAATAATTCGCTGCCACCAATGAGGCCGCCCGCAATAATGCCTGGGCTTAGCGCAGTGACGAGTTTCCAGTCAATCGTGCCGTGCTTGTGGTGCGCCCGAATTGCAGAGAGTGATGTAAATAAAATGGTAGCCATGCCAGTGGCAATCGCCATGTGAACAATAATGCTCTGATCAAATTGCTGGTGATTAAATACAATAATCATGAAGGGCACAAGGATCATGCCGCCCCCAATGCCGAGCATGCCAGCCAATACGCCAGACACTGCCCCACATGCAAGCAAAATTAAAATATCAATTAGTTCCAAACTGAATTCCCCGCCTTAGCCGCTAGGCCCTTATCCTGAACCCTCGGGTTCAAGGTGGAGCGGCCGCCATGCTTCGGGTGCACTAAGCAGCGCAGGGAGTGAACAGCTCGAGGCTGCCACTGTACGGTTGCGAAACGCTCACGCCCACATTGCAAAGATCGCTCCGTATGCTTGCGCATCGGTTCAAAGATCTATTGGCCTTGGCGAGCCAGGCAGGGAAAGAGTTTGCAGCAATGCATCCACTTGCAACTCGAGGCCTTTGATTTCAGCTTCGAGTCGCGCTACCTCATCCGGATGGATTGCAGCGGACTGCGTTGATAACTGCGCTACAGCATCTACAGCTAGACGTTTACTTGAAATCAGATCGCCGGCAAGCTTAAGCGCGGCCATCATAGTTGCACGCTCGATGCTGCGGTTACCTCCCGTAATCGCCAGCTGAATTTGTTCGTCAACCAAAGTGCAGGCCTCGCGTAAAAGGGGCTCATGCTCGGCGGAAGTAGCCAGCGTAATTTTTTGGCCTGCGAGCGTGACCTCAATGCGTTGTTGGCTCATGATCATCGCCTGAAATAGTAGGGTTAGGTTCGTCAGCAGTTAGCAAGTTCAGTTGCCGTGTATCAGTTTGCTCGGGCAGTCGACTCAAAATGTGTTGGATACGATTTTGTGCATCCGCTATCTTGGTTTCGAGCCGCGCGCGATCTTGGTGCGCCTCATCAATGGCTTTGCTAGCCAGCGTGAGTTTGTCTTTCAGTCGAGCTATTGCTCGGTTTAAATTACCTAAGGAAGACTCTGAAGAGGGGAACGAATCGCTCATTGCTACATTGTAGCCTCTGAATTAGGCTTTGAGCAGCACTGGCATACCTGGTTTATTACCGAGCCAGGACAATCCACCGCTTGTCTATCTTGGTTAGCTCAATGCGTCCATCAAATAGATCAATGAGGGCCTGATGGGTTAGTGGATCATTACTTTTACCCTGGTGATGGATCCCTTTCTTGCCCAAAAGAATCAGGTTCTCTGCCTGCAAGGCAAACTGAATTTCATGCATGACCGTGATGCTGGTTTTACCCTGATCAGACAGTGCGGTTTGCCATTGAAGCCAATCCGCCTGATGCGGTGGGTCTAGATTGGCGATCGGCTCATCCATCAGGACGATGCTGGCTTGAACGGCAAAGAGCCTAGCAAGCAAAACGCGCTGACGCTCGCCCCCCGACAGTTGATTAAAAAAGCGCTCACGCAAGCCCCAGACATCGGTTTGCCGCATGGCGTGTTCCACAATGCCGCAATCTTCCTCGCTTGGAATGCAGAGCCAGTTTTGATGGGGAAGGCGACCCAGCATAGCAATCTCGTATACCCGCAGAGCGAAATCAAGGCTATCTAGGGTTGCCGTTGCCTGCTCAAGCCAAGCAATTTGTTGCGCACGCGCCTTGATTGCAATCGAGCGAAGCTCTGCTCCCCCAATCTGAATCGAACCCTCATAGGATAAGAGTCCAGCTAAAGCTTGCACTAGGGTGGACTTACCTGCTCCGTTCGGGCCGACAATGCTAGTCCACTCACCCCCGGGAATAGTGAGATCGATATTTTGTAAAACAATGGTGTTACCGCGGGATAGCGACACATTACGCAACTCTATTGGGCTCATACGCTTATCCCATAGGTCTGACGCCGGAGTAGTAACAGTAAATAAGAGCCACCGAGCACTGCGGTCACAATTCCGACCGGAAGTTCAAGGGGTGCCATGATCGTACGCGCCAGTAAATCCGAGGCCAGTAATAGGATGCCACCAGCCAAGCTGGACATCAGCAGATGCATGCGTTGGGAGCCGTTAGCAAAGCGCCGAACCAGGTGGGGCGCTGCAAGACCGATAAATGCAATGAGTCCGGTTTGGGCTACCGCCGCGCCAGTAGCCAGGGCAAGAACGGCAATCAAACCAAGGCGCATTTGATCAATCGGAAGACCAAGGGTTTTGGCAGTACTTTCACCAAGGCTGAGGGCATTCAAGGCTGCACTCAAGAATAGCGCTACTGCAATAGAGAAAATCCAAACGAGTAGCATAAGGTAGACGCTGTGCCAATCCAGTAGGCTAGTGTTGCCGAGCATGAATGCCTGAAAGCGCTGATAGAGATCGGGGCGAACAAAAGTAAAGAGGGCATTACCTGCACCAAGAATGACACTAATTACTACACCCGATAGTAAAAGGCGTAGGGAGCTGCGATAACCACCAGCCAGAATTAGCGCCGCAAAAACACCCAGTAGCGCACCAATAAACGCACCGCTGTTGAGTCCAATTAATGCAAGCCCAGTATTAGCAATCGCGTGGGAAAAGCCTAGAACAAGTGCGACACCCATTAAGGCGCCCGATGCACTGCCAAGTAAATAGGGATCGGCCAACGGATTACGAAAAACACCCTGCGCAATCGCACCAGCTAAGCCCAGCAGAGCGCCTGCCAGCCATGCTCCCGCTGAACGCGGTAAGCGGATGTCCAATACGATTGCAGCGTCAGCGTTCCAAGCAATCCCACCGCTACCCAGCAATGCACCCAAGCACAGCAATGCGATGCTCAGAACCAATAAGGCGAACACACGGGGAAATAAAGTAGGGCGCATACCGCAGACTATCACTTGGGCAGTGAGCGCATCGCGCAATCAGCAATCAGAGCAGCTGCTTCACCCATGCGTGGGCCGGGACGAACTAGTACGTCGGCTTGCGCTGCCGAAAAGAAGCAGACCCGATTACCCTGAATTGCCGGAATGGATTTCCAGCCGGGGCGCTGCGCCAACTGTTTTGGTGATGCTTCAGTACTCATAATCAAGTCTGGCTTTGACTGCACTACGAATTCTGGGTTGATCTTCGGAAATGCGCCCATCTTTTCCGTAGCAATGTTTTGCATGTCCAGTCGATCAAGTAACTCGCCGATAAAGGAGGTTTTGCCAGCCGCAAAGGGCGCAGCGTTCACTTCAAAGTAAACCCGCGCTGCTTTTTGTGAGGGTGATAGCGCGCGATTGGCCCGAGCAATGTCAAGTTGGATACGATCCCATACTGCGCCGGATTCAGTAGAGCCCAAGACTACATCCAGCTGCCGTAAAGTGCGCTGTACATCGGCGAGGGACTGCACATCAAATGCAGCAACTGAAAGACCCAATGACTGCAGGCGCGCAATGAGTGGCGATGATTTTTCAACCAAGACCAAGTCTGGCTTTAAGCGAACAATGCCCTCAATATTGGCATCGGCAATGCCGCCCAGGCGCGGCAAAGCATCAAGCGATTTTGGCCAGTTGGAGAAGCGATCGACCCCCACTAAAGCAGAACACTTGCCCAGTGCGCAAACAGACTCGGTCAGAGAGGGAAGCATACTAACTACGCGCTGGGCAGGACTAGCGAGGCGAACCTCACTTCCCCGATCATCTTTGATAGCAATGCTTGCCGATGCACAAGCGCTAACAAATGAAAAGCACATTGCAATACTAAGCAGTACATTCTTGTTTGAAGCCTTGCTTGGCTGTTGTCGCGTGCTGATCATATGCAAAAATTACTACATGGCATAACGTAAGCCAACAAAGACATTTGAACCTGGGGTGTTGTAGCCGTAGCTTAATTGGTAGTCTTTGTTGAGTACATTATTCCAGCGACCAAATAGGCTTACATTCTTTTCGAGTTGATAGCTAGCGTATAGGTTTAATAGTGCATAACCGCCCATATTGCCTGTATTGTCAAAATCAGTTCTACGTCCTTGTAAGGTACTTTCAACACCGGTTACTAGCTTATTGAGCTGGCGTTCAACCCCTACATTACCAAACTGTTTTGCACGCTTTGCCAGTACATATCCCGTACTTTGATCTATTGGATTTTGCTGATCAAATGATGCCTTGAGGGCGTAATTCCAAACTCGCGCAGTCGATCCAATAGAGACTCCATTTATCTTTGCATTGGCTACGTTACCGGCACACCCGAATGCATACCCTGCAGGACAGCCGCTCGATGTGTATTGGATGAGATTGGTAATCGTATTGCTATAGGCAATAACTCTGGCGTCAAACGATTTGGTTTCATAAAAAATACCGGCCTCTGTATTCTTACTTTTTTCTGGTAGAAGGCTGGATACCCCATACCCTGGGTAATAGAGATCAAAAAAGGATGGCGCCTTGAACGCAGTTCCATGATTTACATTGACTCGCCATTCTTTTGTAAAAAAATACCCATAAGCAATACTTCCAGTACTTTGAGGTCCATAGCCGGTTATGTTGTCATTCCGAAAGCTAATGCTAGCTAAATTTGATCCGCGTTTGAGCTGGTAAGCCGCCGCTACCGAATTTGTATTTTGCTCTTGACTAATGTTTCCGGAGGTTGCGAATGCAGATTGAGTCCTTCGTTCCGCAACCAATTGCAGCAAGTCTGAACCCAGCTTGATGTCATTCTGCCAGGTATAGATATTTTGCTTGCTATTGGCAACTGCGTTAGAGCTAGGCGCAAGAGTTTGTCCATTATCAGCAGAGACCGCAACCTGAAGCAGGCTATTCCAAATACGCGTAACTTGATTTTTAGAATACGCAGCAAGCGTGTTCAGTGTTGTGACACGATTACTGATGACAGCGTAGTCAGAGAAATCAGGTTTGTATGCTGTTGCAGGATATTGGTTGTTGAGTCGGCTAGTGAGAAACTGCGCGCCTATCTCTTGTCCGGGCGCCCATAGCTGACTTAGTTGTCCGGTAGCACTGTCTTTTACATACCCTGTCCTGTTGGTAGGCCAGCCTGCAGAGCAATATGCATTTGAGCGGACGGAGCTTGGCTGGCTTGGGCTACAGGGATTGTTATTGGCGACACTATTAAACCCGGTTGATAGCTCCTGACTGGCACTGAACGAATAACGCGTCTTATTTTCACCATCAATCGAGCCATAAATGCTGCCCTCAACAATGCTGGTGCCGTAGCTTCCATAGCCCGCAGAGCCCCCCGCTTGAAATGGGCCGCTTCCCTTTTTAGTAAAAATCTGAATTACGCCACCGATGGCCTCGGAGCCGTAAATACTACTTTGCGGCCCAAAAATAATTTCAATATGGTCAATCAGAGAGAGGGGTATTGCCGCCCATGCACTTGTACCGCTTAAGCTTGATTGAGTGCGGACACCATCAATTAAGACTAAGCTTTGACCGCCGCTAGTGCCCCTTAAAAATACGCTTGCATTTGAGCCGGCTCCACCCTGTGTCGATATCTCGACACCACGCTGCCTTTGTAGTAATTCCACTAAGCTAGTTTGACCTGCTTGCGCAATCTCCTCGGCCCCAATGTAAATGTTATCCGCTAGGACATCACTTGTCTTGGTGGGCGTTCGTGTTGCGGTGACAATGATTGGGTTTAGGGAGTCGGCCGTGTTGGATACCGATACCGATGGAGTTTGTGCTACAGCATGTTGGAAGGGAATGATGCTAGATAAAAGCGCTGCTAACAATGCGGATACGCACTGTTTATTACTGAACTGCTGTTTCATGATGAACCTTCTGCCGTCGAATCACCAAGCCAACTTCCCCGTTAGCCGAGTCGAACAGAACTTCATGGGCGCGAGTCCAGAACGTCAATATGTACGGCACATGGAATCCATGCGAACGCTTCTATCGGCGCGCGAAGGATCCCCGTCCGCAAAATTCCACCTGTTTTGGCCGGTATCCGGGCTGGCAAATTCAAGAGCTTGACCTTCCCATGCGATTGACGCGCACAGTGGCTATATCCAAGTTCTCCGTACCAAGCTACAAGGTACATTTGCTTACCGTTGCGGGGGCAGCACACGTTTAAATAGTGTTTCCCGTTTAACTTCATTGCAACGCAATAAAGCACCATAACCCTTCAATAATACTGCATTTAAGACCCCCAAATATTGGGGTTTTTACTAACTACGCCTACAATGGCATAGTAAAAACAATGATAAATATGACAGTACTAGACAAACACACTGAAAAGAATCTGATTCGCTTGCAGTTGAGTCAGAACATCGTCTTGCAGCATCTAGATCAGGCAAGTATGGCGGAGCTTGAGCGCCATTTAGTGATCTCAGACCTTAAAAAATCGGAGATTTTGTTGCACCAAGGCGATCACCAAATGGAGCAGTATTTTGTTTTGGATGGCATTTTGAAGCGGATCGTATCCAGCTCGGATGCAAAGGAAATGATCTTGCGCTTTACCATCGAAAAGGACATCGAGACCAGCTATGCCGCCTGGCGCCTTAAGAAATCAGCTCCTTACAGCATTGCTTGCGTGACCAAGGCTAGGGTTGCGCGCCTACCCATGAAAAAATGGACTGAGTTTTTGGAGAGCCATCCCCCTCTTAAAGAGAGTTTTGAGTTTGAGGTAATGCGCTTAATGAGCGAAATCATGGCCCATACCATTACCTTGCATATGCTCGATGCACCCGGCCGCGTGGAGCGTTTTGTGCGTAAGTACGAGAGCCTATTTGGGCTTTTGCCAAAAAAAGAGCTGGCAGCCTATTTGAATTTATCGCCCGAGACCCTAAGTCGTCTAAAAACAAAGCACAACGACCTATTTGTCTAGTTTTAATGGATTTGAGTTTGCTTCTAGCAGACTCTAAGCCTTGTTTTCATTGGAATTAAAGGGAAATTGACGCAAGTCAATGCTGATCCACACCCCCAAGCCTAAGATGCATCCACCTAACTGCAGTTTGTTCATTTCCTGGGTTTAGGTGCATTTTTAACTGGAGATACAAGACACAAGCTAAATTGCCTTGCCAACGGAGCGAAGCAATCTAACCAATACAACTTTTATGACAAACGACAATCAAAACCACGAACTCACCGACGGATTCCATCTCGTTATCGATGCCCTCAAGGCCAATGACATTGACACCATTTATGGTTTAGTGGGGATTCCCATTACGGACTTGTGCCGCTTGGCTCAAGCGGAAGGTATGCGCTTTATTGGTTTCCGCCATGAGCAGCACGCTGGAAATGCCGCAGCCATTGCCGGTTATATGACACAAAAGCCTGGTATCTGCATGACGGTTTCCGCGCCTGGTTTTTTGAATGGTTTAACTGCCTTAGCCAATGCAACGGTGAACTGCTTCCCAATGATTCTGATCAGCGGCTCAAGCGAGCGCGAGATCGTTGACTTGCAGCAGGGCGATTACGAAGAGATGGATCAGCTCAATGCAGCTAAGCCATACGCAAAAGCGGCTTACCGTATTAATCATGCTGAAGACATTGGCATTGGTATTGCGCGCGCGATTCGTGCCGCGGTATCTGGCCGTCCAGGCGGCGTGTACTTGGACTTGCCAGCACAACTTTTATCGCAGACTTTGTCGGTAGCCGATGCCAAGAAATCCATCTTCAAAGTAATCGACCCAGTGCCCCGTCAGATTCCAGCAGCCGATGCGGTAGCCCGTGCATTAAACGTGCTCAAGGATGCTAAACGCCCATTAATTCTGCTGGGTAAAGGCGCTGCATACGCGCAGGCTGATGCAGACATCAAAGCCCTGATTGAAAAATCCGGCATTCCGTATTTACCAATGTCGATGGCAAAAGGGTTGTTGCCAGATGATCATCCGCAAACTGCATCCCCAGCCCGCTCATTTGTTTTGGCAGAGGCTGACACAGTCTTATTAATTGGCGCCCGCCTGAATTGGTTGCTTGCCCACGGTAAGGGCAAGACTTGGGGCAAGGAGCCTAAGAAATTTATTCAGATCGATATTCAGGCAAACGAAGTTGATAGCAACGTACAAATTGCCGCACCATTGATTGGTGATATTGGTTCATGCGTTGGTGAACTCTTGAAAGGCATTGCTTCTGTTCCGAAGCCAAGCGCTGAATGGATTGCAGCAATCAACGAGAAAAAAGACAAGAACATGGCGAAGATGGCAGAAACACTTGCCAATGATGCTGTGCCAATGAACTTCCATAGTGCATTGCGCGTGATTCGCGATGTTGTGAAGAAAAATCCCGATATCAACCTGGTTAACGAAGGCGCTAATACGCTCGACTATTGCCGTGCCATTGTGAATATGTACAAGCCACGTAAGCGTTTTGACTCCGGTACATGGGGCATTATGGGTATTGGCATGGGCTATTCGATTGGCGCAGCGGTTACCAGCGGTTTGCCCGTCATTGCAGTGGAGGGTGATAGCGCATTTGGTTTTAGCGGCATGGAGCTCGAGACCATTTGCCGTTACAACTTGCCAATCACCACCGTGATTTTTAATAACAATGGCGTTTACCGCGGCACTGACGTAAACCCAACTGGCGGCGCTGATGTTGCCCCAACCGTATTCGTGAAAAACGCACGCTATGACAAGATGATGGAAGCGTTTGGTGGAATCGGTTACAACGTCACCACCCCACAGGAATTAGAGAAGGCGTTGACTGAGGCAATAGCCGCAGGCAAGCCAGCACTAATCAATGCTGTCATTGATGAAGCGGCAGGTACCGAAAGTGGTCGTCTGACGAATCTCAACCCAGCAAGTACTGCCACCAAGAAGTAATTGACGAATTAAGTCGTACGTAACCCTAAGGAGATTTAATATGAGTAAGCCATTAGATGGAATCCGCATTATCGATTTCACCCACGTACAAGCAGGCCCTGCCTGTACCCAGTTGTTGGCATGGTATGGCGCGGACGTAATCAAAGTAGAGCGCCCTGGATCTGGCGACGTAACCCGTAGCCAGTTACGCGATATTCCGGATGCCGATGCCTTGTATTTCACGATGCTCAACGGCAATAAGCGCTCGTTGACCTTAGATACCAAGACAGCAGAAGGCAAAGAAGTGTTGGAGAAGTTGATTAAAGTTTCTGATGTGATGGTCGAGAACTTTGGCCCTGGCGCCTTAGATCGCATGGGTTTCTCATGGGAGCGCATCACAGAACTCAACCCACGCATGATCATGGCGTCGGTAAAGGGCTTTAGCGATGGCCACTCTTACGAAGATTTAAAAGTGTATGAGAACGTAGCCCAGTGTGCTGGCGGCGCAGCGTCCACCACCGGCTTTTGGGATGGTCCTCCAACCGTATCCGCTGCTGCTTTGGGCGATAGCAATACCGGTATGCACTTGGCAATTGGTATTTTGACTGCACTGATGCACCGTGAAAAGACTGGCCGCGGTCAAAAAGTGGCTTGCTCGATGCAAGACGCTGTCTTGAATTTATGCCGCGTGAAGTTGCGCGACCAACAGCGCCTGGATCGCATTGGTTATTTGGAAGAGTACCCACAATACCCCCACGGCACATTCTCTGACGTAGTTCCACGCGGCGGTAATGCTGGCGGTGGTGGTCAACCAGGTTGGGTTTTAAAGTGTAAGGGATGGGAAACCGATCCCAATGCCTACATTTATTTCACGATTCAAGGCCATGCCTGGAAGCCAATTACAGAGGCTTTAGGTCGTCCAGAGTGGGCAACCGATCCAGCCTACATGACTGCTGAAGCGCGTCAAGACAAAATTTTTGACATCTTCGCAACCATTGAAGAGTGGCTCAAAGACAAGACTAAGTACGAAGCAGTGGATATCTTGCGTAAGTTCGATATTCCATGCGCACCTGTGCTTTCGATGAAAGAACTCGCCGCATCACCCGATTTGCGTGCAAGCGGTTCGATTGTGGAAGTGGATCACAAGGTACGCGGTAAGTACCTGACGATTGGTAGCCCAATCAAGTTCTCTGATTTAGAGATTGAGGTAAAGCCATCGCCCGTTTTAGGTGAGCACACAGATGAAGTATTGGCTGACCTTGGCTACGGCAAGGACGATATTGCTAAGTTACATGCGGCAAAAGCAGTGTAATAACACTAAATTAGTTTGATCCTTTAAGGCGCTCCGAGTGAGCGCCTTTTTTATTGACTCGTTTAGCCCGCAATCGGCTCAAATCGCATAATGCGAAATCAAGTTTCAGCGCTTGATAATAAGAGGGCGCTTAGCCTCTAGGTCACCTCGGATTCAGGGTGGCGACGACTGGTAGAATTTGCATAATTCAAAATTTCAATATTTATTAGGACTACTGTCATGGCAAAAGCACTCGAAGGAGTAAAAATCCTCGATTTCACGCACGTTCAATCGGGACCAACCTGTACTCAATTATTGGCTTGGTTCGGCGCTGATGTGATTAAAGTGGAGCGTTCTGGCGAGGGTGATGCTACCCGCGGTCAATTGCGCGACATACCCGATGCGGATAGTTTGTATTTCACCATGCTGAACCACAATAAACGCTCGATTACAGTCAATACCAAAACCCCAGAGGGGAAAGATATTCTTGAGCGCTTAATTAAAGAGTGCGACGTCTTGGTTGAAAACTTCGCGCCGGGCGCCTTAGATCGTATGGGTTTTACATGGGAGCACATTCAGCATCTCAATCCGCGCATGATCATGGCATCGATCAAGGGCTTTGGACCAGGGCCTTATGAAGATTGCAAGGTATACGAAAACGTAGCCCAGTGTGCTGGTGGTTCAGCATCCACCACCGGTTTTGACGATGGCCCTCCAATGGTAACGGGCGCGCAAATTGGCGATAGCGGAACAGGCTTGCATTTGGCCTTGGGTATCGTGACTGCCTTGTACCAGCGTACCCATTCGGGTCGTGGTCAACGAGTGCAAGCAGCGATGCAAGACGCAGTATTAAATCTATGCCGTGTGAAGTTGCGCGACCAACAACGCCTTGATCGCAACGGTACGATGCAAGAGTATCCGCAGTTCCCCAACGGTCATTTCGGTGAGGCAGTTCCTCGCGCTGGAAATGCCTCTGGTGGCGGACAGCCCGGCTGGATTCTGAAATGCAAAGGCTGGGAAACCGATCCTAACTCCTACATTTATGTTGTCGTTCAGGCTGCGGTTTGGGAGGCGATTTGTAAGGTAATTGGTAAAGAGGAGTGGATTACTGACCATGACTTTTCATCGCCGATGGCGCGCTTACCAAGACTGATGCAAATCTTTGGTGAGATCGAAAAATGGACTATGACCAAAAGCAAGTTTGAGGTAATGGACATATTGAATAAGTACGATGTACCATGCGGCCCGATTCTGTCGATGAAAGAAATTGCCGAAGAGCCAGCACTGCGCGCTACCGGTACGATTGTTGAAGTTGATCACCCAATTCGTGGTAAGTATCTGACGGTTGGTAATCCAATTAAGTTATCCGATAGCGAAACCGACGTCACGCGCTCGCCATTGCTCGGCGAGCATACCGATGAGATCTTGCAAGAATTGGGATTCAATATCGACGATCTCATCTATTTACGCCACCGGAAAGTCATCTAAATGAAAGTCGCCCTGATTGGCAGTCAAGATTTTGGTAAGGCTGCGCTTGAGGCCTTTTTAGAGCGTGGCGACGAGGTGGTTGCGGTATTTTGTCCGCCCGATAATCCCAAAGCTACTAAGCCTGAGATTCTGAAAGAGGCTGCCTTAGCAAAGGGCCTTATGCCCTTGCAATTTGCCTCCCTTAAGAGCCCTGAAGCGGCGGATGCGATGCGCAACAGTGGCGCAGACATTTGTGTGATGGCGTATGTCTTGCAATTTGTGCCGCAAGAGCTTGCCAAGATACCGCGTTTGGGCACGATTCAATACCATCCCTCGTTGCTGCCGAAGTACCGTGGCCCCAGCGCAATTAACTGGGCCATTGCTTTGGGCGAGACTAAGACAGGCCTAACCATTTTCCGACCATCGGATGGCCTCGATGAAGGTGAAGTGATTTTGCAAAAAGAGGTAGTCATTGGCGCAAACGATACCCTGGGATCGGTTTATTTTGATCACCTCTTTCCGCTTGGGGTTCAAGCGCTATTAGAGGCTGCTGATCTGGTTGCGGCGGGCAAGCACCAGGAGGCGGTGCAAGACGAGGCATTAGCGAATTACGAAGGGTGGTTCGATCAGGCAGCAGCACGCATTCATTGGTCAAGCCACATAACGCAGATTCATAATCTGATTCGGGCCTGCAATCCGGCCCCTGGCGCTTGGACCATGGTTGGCGAACAAAAAGTGCAGATTTACGACGTCAAAAAACACATCACAGCCACCTATGGTGTCGTCAAAGGCAAGCCAGGTCAAATCACAGCGATTGGTCCCGAATCCTTTTTCGTGGCCTGCCATGGCGGTCAGATTGAGGTATTGAAGGCGAAAGGCTCGGCTGGCAAAGTAAGCGGCGCAGAGCATGCAAAAAGCCTTGGTTTGACGGTAGATCAATTTTTTACTGCTTAAGAAAAAAACGCCTAGCTGGTAGTACCTGCTTTAGATTTCTAAATTATCAATTAGGCGGGTTTTGCCGAGCTTAGCGGCGGTCACAATCACGAGTGCTTGACCGCTGTCCAAATTGGCTTGAGTCGGTTTAGCTAAATCACCTTGCTGGCGAATGGCGATGTAGTCGGGCTCCCATCCCCGAGTCTGCATTTGCGTCAAGGCCTGCGCTTCGATGTCCATTAATGCACTTACTGTCTTTTCTTTTAAGCCAAGTACTTGCTCCCGCATTGCACTTAACTGGCGCTGCAGTGCCGGCGCTTCGGCACGCTCGCTGGAAGAGAGATAGATGTTGCGCGAGGACAGGGCCAGTCCATCTTCAGCCCGAATGGTTTCGGCTGGAACGATCTCAACTGGTAAAGCAAATTGGCTGGCCATCTGTCGAACGATCATCAGTTGCTGATAATCTTTTTTTCCAAAGACCGCGACCCGTGGCTGAACACAGGAAAATAGTTTTAAAACAACCGTACAGACGCCCTTAAAAAAACCGGGCCTGAATTCACCTTCGAGAATATCGCCAAGCTGCTGGGGCGGATCAACGCGATACTCTTGCGGCTGCGGATAGAGGTCTTTTTCAGTCGGGGCAAATAAAATATAGACGCCTTCTTGCTCGAGCTTATCAATGTCAGCCTGCATGGTTCGAGGGTAACTGTCAAAGTCTTCATTGGGGCCGAACTGCAGGCGATTTACAAAAATACTGGCAACAACGGGATCGCCATATTGGCGCGCTAGGCGCATTAAGGATAAGTGACCTTCGTGCAGATTGCCCATGGTCGGCACAAAGGAGGTGCGATTTTGGCCCCGCAGATGATCGCGTAACTCATTGATATCGCTAATTATTTTCATGCGCTGGGAGTGTAAGCTAGGCGCACGTAAATCGGTGCATAGGGCTCTGCTTGGGTAATCTCCACCAAGGCCTCTCGCGAAAGCTCAAGCATGGCAATGAAATTCACAATCACCACGGGTACCCCATTTCCTGCGGCGATTGCGTCTTGGAACAATTCACTGAACTCGACAAAGCGCGTGCTTTGCAGGCGGCGCAAAATGCGAGTCATAAAATCGCGTACTGATAGCGTTTCACGGGTAATGGTGTGGTGCTGATTTAATTTTGCCCGGTGCAGCACATCACGCCAAGCCATTTGTAAGTCTTCTAAATTGACTTCGGGCCAAGTGACTGCCACCGTGGTATCAACATAGCCATGTGCAATTTGGAAGTCGCGCCCTTGCTGCGGAATTTGATCCAATTCCTGCGCCGCTAATTTCATGCGCTCGTACTCAAGCAGACGTCGTACCAGCTCTGCGCGCGGATCATCCACTTCTTCTTCGCTATCGGCTTTTTTCATTGGCAAAAGCATGCGTGATTTAATTTCAATCAGCATCGCTGCCATCAGCAGATACTCTGCAGCCAGTTCTAAATTAGTGTGGCGGATTTGATCAATGTAAGTCAAATACTGGGACGTGACCTGTGCCATCGGAATATCCAGCACATTGAAATTCTGTTTTCGAATGAGGTAGAGCAGTAAATCGAGCGGTCCTTCGAAGGCCTCTAGAAAAACTTCGAGCGCGTCCGGCGGGATGTAGAGGTCAGTCGGAAGCTTAAAAAGGGGCTCGCCATAGAGCTTGGCGAAAGCCTCCGACATACCATCGGTAACGGAAGGTGTGCTGTCGAGTGAGCTAGCGACAGGCTGAACCAACGGGTCATTCATTGGAATAAACGTAGGCCCGTTGCTTTACTTTGGCAGCATTTAAGCGGCGCTGCTCATCCATGCTGATTGGCTCTTTGTCCCAGAGTAGGGCGCGACCAGCCTGCTGGTCTTGCTCCAAGTTGGGTTTAGCCGCTTTGAGTTTTTCAAGAAATACGGTGACATCGGACTGGTATTTACGCATATCGATACTTAATTCTCAATAAATTCAATAACTTATAAAATGCCGCGAAACTGGGCAACCCTCATTATTAACGATTTTGTATGGCCCAAGTCAGATTTGTGTCGGCATCCCGTGTTTAGGTATTTAATGCAACTAGGACGTCAATTTGAGCCGGCTCTACGCGACTCATGAGATGGGTATAGGGCTGGATGGGGTGCTGACTAGAGAGGTACGTATTAATGTCGCTCCAAGCCATCGGCGCTAAACATAAAAAGCGTTCAACACCAGCAGCAACCTGTGGCAACACGGGTTTTAGGTACAGGCTTAAGCACCGAAATGCTTCCAATGTCACGCTGCAAATCGCTTGAAGATCGGCTGCGCGCTCAGGATCTTTGGCGATGTCCCACGGTTTGTTTTCGTCGACAAAAGCGTTGACATGATCTGCTAATTCCATGATCGTACGAAGCGCTTTTGCATACTCGCGTCCTTCATACAATTCAGCTATTTTGGTATTGGCTGCTCGAATCGAAATCAGCAAGGGATTTTGCATCGCATCGTCCGCAACTGCGCCGCCAAAGCGCTTTACCAAAAAGCCGGCGCTGCGGCTCGCAATATTAATGTACTTGCCAATCAAATCACTGTTCACGCGGGCAACGAAGTCGCTCAGATTGAGGTCAAGGTCCTCCATGCTGTCGTTTAACTTGGTTGCAAAATAGTAGCGGAACCATTCGGGATTAAAGCCCGACTCAATCACGCTGTTGGCTGAAATGAGAGTGCCACGTGACTTACTCATCTTTTCGCCATCGACCGTCAGAAAGCCGTGCGCAAATACATTGGTAGGGGTGCGGTAGCCAGCGAAATGCAGGGTAGCAGGCCAAAACAAAGTATGAAAATATAAAATGTCTTTACCGATAAAGTGGTATTGCTCGGTCGTGCTATCTGGTTTAACCCACTCCTCAAAATCGAGACCTTTGTCTGTGCAGTACTTTAAGAAACTGGCGTAATAGCCAATCGGCGCATCGAGCCAAACATAAAAATACTTGCCAGGGGCATCGGGGATTTCAAAGCCAAAGTATGGGGCGTCACGGGAAATATCCCAGTCACCCAATTTACTTTCGCCAGCCTGTCCAACCCATTCTTTCATTTTGTTACGGGCTTCGGGTTGTAGCGGCGTACGAACCTGAGTCCAGTCGCGCAAAAAGGTTTCACAACGGGGATCGGATAACTTAAAGAAATAGTGATCAGAAACTTTACGAATCGGTGCCGCGCCACTGACGACCGAGAAGGGGTCAATTAAATCGGTTGGCACATAAGTGGCTCCGCATTTTTCACAGGAGTCTCCGTACTGATCAGGCGCTTTGCATTTAGGACACTTGCCCTTAATAAAGCGATCCGGGAGGAACATTTCTTTTACGGGATCATAGGCCTGCTCGATGGCACGCTTTTCAATTAGGCCGGCGTCGCGTAGCTTAAGGTAGATGTCCCCTGCTAACTTTTCATTTTCAGGGCTATCGGTGGTGTAGTAGTGATCAAAGGAAATCAGAAAGGCATCAAAGTCGCGCTTATGTTCTTCCCAGACCTTGGCAATCAGCTCTTTAGGAGTGAGCCCCTCTTTCTCTGCGCGCAGCATGATGGGAGTGCCATGGGTATCATCTGCCCCCATGTAATGCACTTCGTGACCCTGCATCCGTTGATACCGAACCCAAATATCGGTTTGAATGTATTCCACCAAATGGCCAATGTGAATCTGCCCATTGGCATAAGGCAGGGCAGATGTTACTAAAAGGCGGCGTGGTGAGCGACTCATGCTGTGGGCGGGGTGCAGTTTTGGTATAAAGGCAAAATTGGGCTTCTAGGGTGAATTATGCTGGTAGTGCATGGATTTTAGACTGCGGTTAAAGTAAGACTCGCATTTAAAATAGTCAGAATGAATCAAGGAACGCGTGTATGGCAGTAAATCCCCGAATTGCGATGTCAAATGCCTCTGTGCCGCTGATCCATGCTGTGCAGGTTATTAACGAGGCTGGACGCCATAAAACCGTCCATGTGCCGGGAGAGCGCTCGCTGACGATTTATTTGGATAAGCGTGAACTCGTAACCCTGATGACCTTGGGTAGTGCCCCTGAGGCTCTGGTGCTGGGTTATTTGCGTAACCAGCGTCTGGTGGAATCGCCAGACGATATCGAAAGCATCCAGGTTGACTGGGAAACCGATTCAGCCGCAGTCAAAACCCGGCGCAGCACCGTCGATATCGATCAAATGACCAGCAAGCGCATTGTCACCACCGGTTGTGGACAGGGCACGATGTTTGGCGGATTAATCGAGGAAATGGAGCAGATTCGCTTGGCAGATGGCCCCACCCTGAATCAGGTGGCGATTGTGGACCTCATCGACCAAATTCGCCAACACGACACCATTTATAAAAAATCAGGCTCCGTCCATGCTTGCGCCGTATTTGAGCGTAAGGGCGGGGACCGGGTTGAATTGCTTCACTTTATTGAGGATGTGGGTCGCCATAATGCAGTGGACTCGATTTCTGGGCTCATGTGGCTTGCGGACAAGGCAGGTCGGGATTTGGTGTTTTTTACGACCGGGCGCTTAACCTCAGAGATGGTCATTAAGGGCGCGCAGATGGGCATCCCCTTTTTGTTGACGCGTTCAGGCGTAACCCAGATGGGCCTCGAGCTTGCTCAAAAGACCCACCTGACACTTCTGTCACGCTGCTCTGGAACCCATTTTGAGATTTACAACGCTCCAGAGCGGGTTGTTTTTAGTCTGCCCAAGCAGTAAATAGGTAGTCTTCCGAGCCGGGTTGGTTTTACAATTCCGCCATGACTATTAAATCCGACCACTGGATACGCCGCATGGCTGAGCAGGGCATGATCAGCCCGTTTGAGCCTGGCCAAATCCGCCAAGACGCCACTGGACAAAAAATCGTGAGCTACGGTACCTCGAGCTACGGTTATGACATTCGCTGTGCGAACGAATTCAAGATCTTCACGAATATCAATAGCACGATTGTGGACCCTAAGCATTTCGATGAAAAATCCTTTGTGGATTTTCACGGGGACGTATGCATTATTCCGCCAAACTCCTTTGCATTGGCGCGCACGGTGGAATACTTCAAGATCCCACGCAGTGTTCTGACGATTTGCGTTGGCAAGAGCACCTATGCGCGTTGCGGCATTATTGTCAACGTTACGCCATTTGAACCCGAGTGGGAAGGGTATGTCACCCTCGAGTTTTCAAACACTACGCCATTACCAGCAAAAATTTATGCAGGCGAGGGATGTGCTCAAGTCCTCTTTTTTGAAAGCGATGAAGTTTGCGGCACCTCGTATAAGGACCGCGGCGGCAAGTACCAAGGGCAGCAGGGCGTTACGCTACCTAAGACCTAATTGCATCAGGCAATTTTCCAAAGGCACACATGAAATTTCGTTTCCCAATCATCATTATTGATGAGGACTTTCGCTCTGAAAATATTTCAGGCTCCGGTATCCGCGACCTGGCTTTAGCCATCGAAGGTGAGGGCATCGAGGTGATTGGCCTAACCAGCTATGGCGACTTAACATCATTTGCGCAGCAAGCCTCGCGCGCCTCTTGTTTTGTCTTATCGATTGACGATGAAGAATTCATTAGCGATACCGAAGACAATGATTTGCCCGCTTTAAATAACCTGCGCGCTTTTGTTGCCGAAGTACGTAAGCGCAATGAAGATATTCCGATTTTCTTATATGGCGAGACCCGTACCTCACGCCATATGCCCAATGATATTTTGCGCGAGTTGCACGGCTTCATCCACATGAACGAAGACACTCCGGAGTTTGTAGCGCGCCACATCATCCGTGAAGCGAAGGTATACCTCGACTCATTGGCACCCCCCTTCTTTCGTGCCCTGACGCATTACGCCTCTGAAGGCTCGTATTCATGGCATTGCCCAGGCCACTCGGGTGGTGTTGCCTTCCTCAAAAGCCCAGTAGGCCGAATGTTCCATCAATTCTTTGGTGAGAATATGTTGCGTGCCGACGTCTGTAATGCGGTTGAAGAGTTAGGTCAGTTGCTCGACCACACCGGCCCAGTTCTGGCCAGCGAACGCAATGCCGCGCGGATCTTTAATGCCGATCACTTGTTTTTTGTCACCAATGGCACATCCACTTCCAATAAGATTGTTTGGCACTCCACAGTTGCCCCGGGCGACATTGTTTTGGTTGATCGCAATTGCCATAAATCGGTGATTCATTCCATCACGATGATGGGCGCGATTCCGATTTTCTTGATGCCAACACGCAACCACTTAGGCATCATTGGCCCCATTCCGAAAGAAGAGTTCGAGTGGGCTAATATCAAAAAGAAAATTGATGCCAACCCCTTTATTAAAGATAAAAACGCCATACCCCGCGTGATGACGCTGACGCAAAGTACCTACGACGGCATCATCTACAACGTCGAAATGATTAAAGAAATGCTCGACGGCAAGGTTGATTCATTGCATTTCGATGAGGCATGGTTACCGCATGCAGCCTTCCACCCATTTTATAAAGACATGCATGCAATTGGCGCTGATCGTAAGCGTACTAAGAAAAGCTTGATGTTTGCTACCCAATCCACCCACAAACTGTTGGCTGGCTTATCGCAAGCATCGCAAGTTTTGGTGCAAGATGCGGATGAGCATAAATTGGATCGCGATTGCTTTAATGAGGCGTATTTGATGCACACCTCCACTAGCCCACAGTACGCCATCATTGCGTCTTGTGACGTATCGGCTGCGATGATGGAAGCCCCGGGTGGAACTACCTTAGTCGAGGAGTCGATTGCCGAGGCGATGGATTTCCGTAGGGCCATGCGCGAGGTGGATGAACAGTTTGGCGCTGACTGGTGGTTTAAGGTATGGGGCCCAGATCATTTGACCGAAGACGGCATTGGTGAGCGCAGTGATTGGGTATTAGAACCCAATGCCAGCTGGCATGATTTTGGAAAGCTAGCGAACGACTTCAATATGCTCGATCCCATCAAGGCAACTATTGTTACTCCTGGCCTTGACATTGAAGGGAACTTTGGCGCAACCGGCATACCAGCCAGCATCGTCACCAAGTATTTGGCCGAGCACGGCATTATTGTTGAAAAATGCGGGCTCTATTCCTTCTTCATCATGTTCACGATTGGCATTACCAAGGGCCGCTGGAATACCTTGGTAACCGAGTTGCAGCAGTTTAAAGATCACTTTGATAAAAATGCCCCGCTCTGGAAAGTGTTGCCCGAGTTTGTGGCAAAGCACCCTCGATATGAGCGGGTTGGCTTGAATGATATTTGCCAACAAATTCATGCCTTCTACAAAGGCCGTGATGTTGCGCGCATGACAACGGAGATGTATACCTCCGACATGGTACCGGCGATGATGCCCTCGGATGCATGGGCGCAAATGGCCCATAAAAAAGTCGATCGCGTGCCATTGGATCAGTTAGAGGGACGTGTTACCGCCATGCTGGTGACGCCGTATCCGCCCGGCATTCCATTACTTATTCCAGGCGAGCGTTTCAATAAACGCATCGTCGACTATCTGTACTTTGCTCGCGACTTTAATGCGCAGTTTCCTGGCTTTGAGACCGACATCCATGGTTTAGTAAAAACCGAGGTGGATGGACGTAGCGAATACTACGTCGATTGCGTGCGCTCAGAAAAATAAGATTATCGACTGGGTTTTTCAAGCTCAAAACGAACTGGCACATCCTCATCCGCTTTAGGTGGGGACTTGTCTCCCTCTCCGCTTTGCCCGCTTGTAAAGTCAAATTCTTGGCTCATCGCAGTTGGCGCAGGCTTATCCAAGAAAGTAGTGACCATTGCCGGAAAGGCAATCACGAGACCAACCATAATGAGTTGCAAGCCAACCCACGGTAGAGCGCCCCAGTAGATGTCACTGCTCTTAACTTCTTTGGGAGCAACCCCGCGCAGATAAAAGAGGGCAAAACCAAAAGGCGGGTGCATAAACGAGGTTTGCATATTGACGCATAGCATGACGCCAAACCACACTAGGGCTGCGTTGCCAGCAGCCTGCAAATTGCCACCCATGGCTTCGAGCAAAACCGGCGCAAGCATTTTTTCAGCAACGGGCGCTAGTAATGGAACGATGATGAAGGCAATCTCAAAGAAGTCCAAAAAGAAGGCCAAGAAAAAGACCAAGATATTTACCACAATCAAAAAGCCAATCCAGCCCCCGGGGATATTGGCAAAGAGGTGTTCTACCCACGCGCCGCCATCGACTCCCTGAAAAACCACCGAGAAGCAGGTGGAGCCAATTAAGATAAAGATCACCATGGATGTCAGGCGCATGGTGTTTTGATAGGACTCGGTAATTTGTTTTTTGAGATTAGTAATTTTTGCGCGCCGCAGCCAAGCCAGTAGCAGAGCCCCCATCGCCCCCATTGCGCCTGACTCGGTCGGGGTGGCAATGCCGAGCAAAATGGTACCCAAGACGAGAAAGATCAAAAAGGCAGATGGAATAATGCCCAGCAGGCATTTTTTCCACAGCACCCAGCCCCTGGTCCGCACGTCACTGATGGGCGCTGCCGGAAGCCAATCTGGTTTAAGGTGAGTGAGTACAAAGGTATACAGCGCAAAAAGCCCAATCTGAATCAAGGATGGCCCCCAGGCGCCTAAGTACATGCTGCCGACATCAGCACTGCCGGTTTGCGTTTTGAGTTGATCGGCAAGCACAATCAAGACGAGGGAGGGCGGTACCAGTTGGGTAATCGTCCCAGAGGCGGCTAATACGCCAGTGGCGTAGCGCATGTTGTAGCCATGGCGGATCATGATCGGCAAGGAGATCATGGCCATCGCAATCACTTGCGCTGCGACGGTTCCGGTAATCGCACCCAATACAAAGCCGACAATGATCACCGAATATCCTAATCCGCCTCGGATGCGCCCAAACAGCTGACTCATCGACTCGAGCATTTCTTCAGCAAGGCCGCAGCGCTCTAAAATGGCGCCCATAAAGGTGAAGAAAGGGATAGCTAGCAATAAGTCGTTTGCTAAAACGCCACCAAAAATACGCTGCGGTATGGCTTGCAGAAAGACGAGATCAAAAAAACCTTGGCTAATGGCAATTGCGCCAAAGAAAAGTCCGGCAGCCATCAAGGAAAATGCCACTGGAAAGCCGACCAACATAAATACAATAAGGCCAGCAAACATCAGAGGCGGCATCCACTCTAGCGGAATCATTGTTTCGGCTTTTCGTAAGCAGTAATGGCAGGAGCACCCAGTGCATTAGCTTGCAGTAAAGCAATGCGTTTGATGATTTCTGAGAGGCCTTGTAAGCACAGCATGAAAAAACTCAGCGGCACGACAAACTTAATCGGGTAGCGCAAGAGCCCACCCGAATTAATCGAATGCTCGAGGGATAGGAATGAAGGGTAAAACAGGGAAGTCCAGGACAGCCAAGTAAACAGGATGCAGGCCGGCATCAAAAAGAGGCTCAAACCAAATAGATCAACCCAGATGCGGCCGCGCTCTGAGAGCCGAGCGTAAATCAGGTCAACTCGGACATGCTCGTTGCGCTTGAGGGTATAGGAGGCGCCGAGCATGACGGCTGCGGCAAATAAATACCATTGCAATTCCAAAGGCCAGTTATCGCTGAGATCAAAGCCGTAGCGCATGATCGCATTGGCTGCTGAAATAACACACGATAGCAAAATGAAGATGCTCGCAGCCTTCCCAAACCACGCATTGATGCTATCGATACTGGATGCGATGCGCTGCCAGAAGGCCATCACCGTTCCTAAAGAAGGGGAATGGTTAGACCTTGAGTTCGGCTCGGCCACGTTGAACAGCCGCCAACACTTGTTGTGGTGCAGTACCGCCAGAGTGCTGACGCGACTGTACCGATCCGGTGACGGTCAATAAGGGAAATACATCCTCGCTGATGAGTTCAGGCCTAGCATCTAAACCGCAGGCAAGGCGTAGCTCCGCTAGGTTTAGATCAGTAAGGGTACATTTGCGACCAACGCAGGCTTTGACAGCATGGGCTACCGCCTCATGCGCATCCCGAAACGCCAGGCCCTTTTTGACTAAGTAGTCGGCTAAGTCAGTGGCAGTGGCAAAACCTTCTTCAGCCGCCGCTTGCATCACTGCCTTTTGAACTGCAATGTGCGGAATCATGTCCGCAAAAATACGCAAGGTATCTTGGACGGTATCGACCGCATCGAACAAGGGTTCTTTATCTTCTTGATTGTCTTTGTTGTAAGCCAAGGGTTGGCTTTTCATGAGGGTCAGCAAAGCAATCAAATCGCCATATACCCGACCCGTTTTGCCACGGGCAAGCTCGGGCACATCGGGATTTTTCTTTTGCGGCATGATCGAGCTACCCGTACAGAACCGGTCTGGCAAGTCAATGAAACCAAAACGCGGGCTAAGCCACAAGATTAGTTCTTCCGATAGGCGCGAGATGTGCATCATCAGCGTCGCCGAAAAGGCGCAAAACTCAATGGCAAAATCGCGATCCGATACGGCATCCAAGGAGTTGGTGCAGATGCCATCAAAGCCTAGCTTCTGCGCTACCCACTCGCGGTCAATTGGGTAGCTGGTTCCAGCCAGAGCGGCAGCACCGAGCGGCAGGCGATTCATGCGCTTGCGGCAATCGGCTAGGCGGCTGGCATCGCGGCTAAACATTTCAAAATAGGCCATCAGGTGATGACCAAAGGTGATCGGCTGCGCCACTTGCAAATGGGTGTGACCCGGCATGATGGTGGCTGCATGCGTCTCTGCGAGATTTAATAGGGCAGAACGCAATGCAGTTAAGGAAACCTGAATGCCATCGATGTTGCTACGTAGCCATAAACGCAAGTCGGTGGCCACTTGGTCGTTGCGTGAGCGGCCAGTGTGAAGGCGCTTACCCGCATCGCCAATTAAGGCGGTCAGGCGTGCTTCGATATTGAGGTGAACATCCTCGAGTGCCAGCTGCCACTCAAACTGCCCGGCTTCGATTTCCCCTTTGATTTGCGCCATTCCCTTTTGAATGTCCGCTAAATCGGAGGCGCTAATGATTTTTTGGGTAGCCAGCATTTCGGCGTGGGCCAATGAACCCTCGATATCGACCAGGGCAAAGCGGTGGTCAAACCCAATGGAGGCGGTATAGCGCTGGACCAGTTCATCGACCGGCTCGGCAAAGCGCGCCGACCATGCTTGGGCCTTATTGGCCAGGGAATTTTTAGAGGAGCTCATAAAGGCAGTATATTGGTGTCAGTCATCTCTATTTTAAATGTTATGTCCCAACACTCGAATTCCACCCCTTTCCCCCTCGCCCCAGCGCGTTTAGTCATTGCCTCCCGAGAAAGCCGCCTCGCCATGTGGCAGGCCGAGCACCTACGTGATTGCCTAAAAGGCCTTTATCCCGACTGCCAGGTCGAGATTTTAGGAATGACCACCCGCGGTGACCAAATTTTGGACCGTGCGCTATCTAAAGTAGGCGGTAAAGGTCTATTTGTAAAAGAGCTGGAAACTGCTTTAGCGGATGGACGAGCCGATTTGGCGGTCCATTCCCTCAAAGATATGCCGATGGACATGCCAGACGGCTTTGCTTTAACTTGCGTCATGAGCCGTGAAGATGCGCGCGACGCCTTTGTGTCCAAGGATTTTGCTTCACTGGATGAGTTGCCACAGGGGGCAGTTGTCGGTACATCAAGCCTGCGCCGTGAGGCTATCCTGCGCAAGCATTTCCCCCACCTGCAGATTCAACCCTTGCGCGGCAACTTAGATACCCGGATGGGCAAATTAGACCGCGGTGAATACCAAGCCATTATTTTGGCCGCTGCTGGTCTAAAGCGCCTTGGCCTGGCCAGTCGCATCAAAGCCTTTTTACCACTCGACCCCTACACGCCGGCAGCGGGTCAAGGCGCCCTCGGCATTGAAACCCTCAGTTATCGGGCAGATATGCATGCCTGGCTCGCGCCACTCAATGACCTGCCTACCTTACTTGCCGTCACGGCAGAGCGGATGGTGTCGCGGCAGTTGGGTGGGTCTTGTGAAGTTCCGCTGGCAGCCCATGGCGAGTGGAATGGCTCTCAATTGGGCATTCGTTCCTTTGTGGCGAGCGTGGACGGCACTCAGATTTGTTTAGCCAGTGCTGCAGGGGCGATTAAGACGGTTGCCGATGCAGAAGCCCTAGGGCTATCTGTGGCGCAGGACCTAATGTCCCAAGGCGCGAGCGCTTTACTGCCGTAATCATCATGAAATCCACTGCGCTGGTTGTCACTCGGCCAAGTGGTCAGGCAAGCGCCTTAATGGAGGCGCTCCAAGCAGCAATAGAAAGCATAGCTGCACGTAGCGGGCAGGATTGGCAAACGCCACAGATTCTTGCTCTGCCGCTCTTAACGATTGTTCCAAAATCCGATCCGAAGGTTGCTGCAACAATACGAACAGCATTGCAGGCTGCCGACTTAGCGGTGTTTGTGAGTCCGAATGCCATCGAGTGCACCATGCGATTATTGGGCGACGATTGGCAGTCGATCGCACAGCGCCCGATTCCGATTGGGGTAGTAGGCCAAAGCAGTTACCATGCCCTCGAGCGCCACGGTATCGGCGCAGAAGTTAATTTACCAACCCCCATTTGGATGCCAAGTAATCCTGCGCAGTGGGATTCCGAAGGACTATGGGCTGCGATTCAAAACCGCTTTCCGAGCTGGGCAGGTCGACGGGTTGTGGTATTTCGGGGGGATGGTGGTCGTGAGTGGCTAGCCGATCAAATGCAGTCGGTCGGAGCACAGGTCGAAGCGATTGCGGTGTACTCGCGGATACCCCTGAGTGAGTCTAGCCCACAGTGGGAGAAGGTCCTCCATGCGAATACGGATGATGCCCTTTGGATCCTCACCTCATCGGAGGCGGTACGGCATTTAGGTACTGTTTTAAAGCAACAGGGACGCCAAGATTATTTAGCTAGCGCAAGCGCCCTATGTCCACATCACAATATAGCCCGTAGTGCAAAAGAGATTGGTTTTGCGACGGTACTGGAGTGCCACTCCGGTGATGCTGCCTTAGTCAGCGCGGCGATGACTTGGCTGGAGGCTGCGTCAAAAAAACCTCATTAACCAATAAGGGATGGCCCTTTAAGTAATAGAGGGTTCTTCTGGCCCATGAGCCGCTCGGCATTTCAGGATAGCGGCGGTGACAGTCTTTCCATAAGGGATGGCGACGATCCAATTGAGTAATCTCGCGATGGGCTTTGAGCCGGTTGCGATTGCGGCCCTGAAACAAAACAGCGCCAAGCGGCTTTTTACCTAATTTCAGGATGGCATGATTGCTACCGCTTGCTGTGAATGTGGGGATGATGCTCCGTGCGATAACGATTGGCTGTTGGTCGATCAGTAAGAGGACTTCTCGAACACGGCAGCGTTTGGTTCGGCTATGAAAAAAGCGACTTTCGTCGCTATGGATGGTTTGAAGATGATCTGCTAATACCAGCACCTCGATGCGACTTTCAAAAGCCGCTTCGAGTTTGCGCGTTAAAGAGCCGGTATCACGAAGCCACGTTTGCCACTGCCGCGGGGCAAGGTGAATTCCACCGGAACCGACTCGATTCCAAACAGAACGGAGGCGATTGCGGTGGAGCATGCTTAGTTACCGCTGAACGATCTCCGTTGGCTTCCCGCTGCTTTTGGTTTACCAAAGCGTGGGCCCGTTGGGCGCGAATCGCCAGAGCGAGCACCTGCTGGTTTGGAATCAAATCGACCAGTAGGGCGTGAATCGCCAGAGCGTGCGCCGGATGGCTTGGAATCAAAACGATTGGCTGGACGGGGGTCTCCTGAGAAACCCGCTCGCTTCGCATCAAAGCGACCGGTTGGACGTGAATCGCCAGAGTAGCCACCCGCTGGTTTTGCATCGAAGCGCGGGGCTGGACGGGAATCACCACCACTGCGCTGCTCAAAATGACTACCACCCGAGCGCGATTCAAAACGACCACCTGAACGGTTGCCAGGACGCGCGTCGGAACGTGCGCCAGGACGACCACCAGAACGGCTACCAGGACGTCCGCCACCACCACCAAAGCTAGGCTTGGCTTGTGGCTCAAGGCCAGGAATCACGGAAGCAACGATGTCTTGCTGGGTAAAGCGCTCGATATTCCGAATCTTGGCGCGATCGCGATGCTCGACTAAGGTAATGGCAATACCGTTGCGACCAGCGCGTCCAGTACGGCCAATGCGGTGCGTGTAGTCTTCTGGCTTCATGGGTAAGCCAAAGTTAATAACGTGACTGATGCGGGGCACATCAATGCCGCGCGCAGCAACGTCAGTGGCAACCAAAATCTTAGTGTGGCCTTTGCGCAGGGATTCAAGGCGACGCATGCGCACGGCTTGTGGCATTGCGCCGTGCAGCGCAGTTGCTTCGTAACCATTCGCACGCAAGGCGTCCGCAATTTTTTCGCTTTCTACTTGGGTGCTCGCAAATACGACCGCTTGGTCCACAGTAGGATCGGTTAAGAGGTGCTCTAGCAAACGGTGCTTATGCGCCATGTTATCGGCCCAATGCAATTTTTGCTCAATGTTGGAATGCACATCACCTGCTTGTGCGAGTTCAATGCGCTTCGCATCATTGGTCAATTGGGTTGCCAAGGACATCACTTTGGGCGCAAAGGTGGCAGAGAACATCAAGGTTTGGGTACGTTGCTTGCAACGCTGATCAATGGCTTCGAGATCGTCTGCAAAACCCATGTCTAACATGCGGTCCGCTTCATCAATTACGAGTTGCTTGACATCATCCAGGCGAATCGCACGGCTGTCGCTCAGATCCAGTAAACGACCTGGGGTCGCAACTACGAGCAAGGCACCTTTGAGTGCTTGGATTTGTTTGCCATAGGGCATGCCACCCATCACGGTTGCAATCCGAATACCTTTAAGGCCACGCGCCAAATTAATGGCATCGGCAGCCACCTGTTGGGCTAATTCACGAGTAGGGCACAACACCAAGACGGTTGGTTGTGCACGACCAGGAACCGGCGAATTGCTCGGATTACTTGCGATCAGTTGATTTAAGAGGGGTAATAAAAAGGCTGCGGTTTTACCGCTACCTGTTTGGCTGCTGACCAAGAGGTCGCCGCCAGCCAACGCCGCAGGAATAACCTGTGCTTGTACTGGAGTGGCTTGGGTAAAACCCAATTCAGCGACGTTTTGTAAGAGGGGGGCTGCTAACCCAAATGATGCAAATGCATTAGCGCTCGATGTAACGACAGATACCGTTACTTTTTCGCCTGCAGGAACATCGGTATGCGAGTCAGTCGACTCAGTGTGGTTTTCATTTAAAAAAGTCATGCAAATCACACCCCCATCGGGGATGTCTCCGGTTGTGCGCCTCAGTGTTTTAAAGGGCGCGATGGTCTAGGGCATCGACCATCAGACAAGCGGCAGCGGTGTGTTTATTGCTACTAAACTGATTCGCTGAATATGTATATTGCTGGGGACGATGTTTCAAAAAGCCCTCCATTATGGCATGGTTCTACCCTAAGGGCAATCCCTAGGGTGCTTAATCTGATTATCATCGTTTCATGGGCTTTTTATCGCATTGGTCAGATTTTGGCGTCATTCACTTCCCCAGTTATCTGATGGGGGCAATCCTCATTATTTTGCTGCCAGGGCCGAATTCGCTCTACGTTTTAGCCCTCTCGGCAGAGCGTGGTTGGCAAAAAGGCGTGTGGGCATCGGCCGGGATTGTGGTGGGCGATGCCATTATCATGCTGAGCATTGCTCTGGGGGCAGCAACCGTGCTCGCATCATCGCCACTAACCTACAGCCTACTGCGCCTTCTGGGTGCGGGGTATTTGGCGTGGCTGGGCCTAGGCATTATTCGAGTGGGGATCGCTCGTCTACAGACTAAAGAGCCTAGCGCAAAGGCGCCTCGCCTGATGCAGGCAAAGGCAATCATGCGCTTGCATCCCTTTTTAGCGGCATTGCTATTAGCCCTAACCAATCCCAAGGCCATTTTCTTTTTTATTTCCTTTTTTACGCAATTCGTGGATCCTGATTTCCATCAGCCAGCCCTCGGTTTTTTCTATCTCGCCGTTGTGACCCAATTGATCAGCATGGCGTATTTGGCCATTCTGATTGGGGCAGGGCAGTATTGTTTAGGTTTAGTAAAGGCGCATCCCATGATTGCAGCCTACCTGTGGCTTGCAACCGGAGTACTTTTTATTGCCTTTAGTCTGCGCTTACTACTTGAGTTGCTTTAACAAGCGCGCTACTTTTTTTCCATAGGGCGGATGTACTACGCTGGTGCCGCGTAACCAGTTCAGCCCAAATAGGCCGCGAACCTGAAGCACCGGTTTGAGGTGGCTGAAGGCATCGAATCCTGCTTTGCCGTGATAAGAGCCCATGCCGCTAGACCCAATACCGCCAAAGGGAATGCCATCGCATGCCGCATGTAACAACACATCATTTACGGTGATACCACCCGAGCGGGTATCGGCAATCACGCGATTCAGGTTCACCTTATTTTTTCCAAACCAGTACAGCGCAAGCGGCGTAGGCGAGCTGCCTCTGTTAATGAAATCAATCATGCTTGTTGTACTGCTTGTACCATTCGTAACCGTGACGATTGGCAGGATGGGGCCGAAGATTTCTTCCTGCATCACCGCGGATTCAGGAGAAACATTGCTCAGTGCTACTGGTTCAAAAACCCGTTCTGATTTAGTACTTGGCTCTAGTAATGGCGTAGCGGTTGCACCATGGGCGATGGCATCTTCAACTAAAAAATGCCAGCGTGCCGTTTGCTCAGGATCAATTGGACCCGTTAGCATTTCGGGTGTGGCAAATTGACGTTGTGCCGCTTTCATGAGTTCCGCAAGAAGCGCATCGTGTTGTTGCTCCTCGACTAAAACATAGTCCGGCGCAATGCACGTTTGCCCGCTATTCAGCAATTTGCCATACACAATGCTGCTCGCTACATCAAACAAATTGGCCGAAGTATCGACTAGAGCAGGAGACTTGCCGCCCAGCTCTAAGGTCACCGGCACCAGATTATCAGCAGCAGCGCGCATGACCTTTTTGCCGACGGCAGTGCTACCACTAAAAAAAAGGTGATCGAAGGGTAGGGCAGCAAAATCGGCTGCGGTGTTGGCATCACCAGTCGTCACACTGAATTCAGTGAAATGAAAATACTCCTGAATATGAGTCGCCAAAAAACCGGAAGTACGACTGCTGCGCTCCGATGGTTTGAGCCAAACCCGATTGCCGGCGGCCAAAGCGGCAATGGCAGGAGCCAGGGCCAACAAGATGGGGTAATTCCAGGGGCTCATAATGCCCACAATGCCCTTAGGCTGGGCTTGCATCCAAGCAGTCGAGCTCGACAGGTAAGCCGGCGTCTCTAAATGAACGGGCTTAAGCCATTCTTTGAGGTATTTTTTGGTATATCGGCAGGCCTGATAAATTTGACTGAGTTCTGCCAGCTGGGTTTCAATTGGATGGCGGTGACCAAAGTCAGCAGCAACCGCCTTGCATAGCTTTTCTTCATTGGCACGCAGCATCGCCTCAACTCGGCCAATCCGCTCCAGACGCTTCTTAATCGTGGAGTGCGGTTCCGCTGCCTGCGCTGCGCGGATTTCATCAAGCTGGATCGTAAGGCGATTCATAGGGGTAGTCGGCAAGGTCATTAAAAGGGCTTGTGCAAATATAGCAATAAGGCATTAGGATAAAGCCATGAACGAAAAACAAATCACTTTTGAGATAGCAACCCTCGGCGGCGGCTGCTTTTGGTGCTTAGAGGCGGTCTATCAGCAGGTGCGCGGAGTACATTCGGTTATCTCTGGCTATGCTGGCGGCCACGACGTAAATCCAAACTACGAAGCCGTATGCTCAGAAACGACCGGCCATGCCGAGGTTGTGCAAATCCAGTTTGATCCAGCGATCATTTCCTATCGGGAAATTCTCACCATCTTTTTTGTGATTCACGATCCCACTACCCTCAATTATCAAGGCCATGATGTGGGTGCGCGCTACCGCTCCGTTATCTTCACGCACTCGGATGCGCAAATGGCTTCTGCACAGGCGATAGTGGCAGAGCTAAGCAGTGAAAAAATCTACCCAAGGCCGATCGTGACTGTCATTGCACCGGCCCCCATCTTTTATTCGGCAGAGGACTACCATCAGAATTATTTTGTGCAGCACCCGGGGCAAGGGTATTGCATGGCGGTTGTTGCTCCAAAGCTAGCTAAGTTCCGCGCTAGCTTAAAAAGCTTGATAAACCCCGCTTTTAATTAAGGCGCGAGGCGCGTAATCGACCAGCCGCTATCGCTGCGGCTGTAGCAAATGCGATCGTGCAAGCGGGAAGGCCTGCCTTGCCAAAATTCAATTTGGTTTGGAGTAAGGCGGTATCCGCCCCAATGGGGTGGGCGCGGCGGCGTATCACCGTACTCTACTTTGAACTGCCGCTCCTGCTCTTCTAGAAACGCACGGCTGGGAATGGCGGTACTTTGGGGGGAGGCCCAGGCACCAATGCGTGAGGCCGGCGGTCTGGAATGAAAGTAGGCATCGCTTTCGGCGCCGCTCACTCGATCAACGGTACCGCTGATGCGAACCTGCCGCTCCAGCTCATGCCAATGAAAGAGTAGGGATGCATGGGGCTGTGCAGCCAGATCCTTCCCTTTTTGGCTATCGTAATTGGTAAAGAAAGTAAAACTACCGTGGTCGGCAGCCTTTAATAGGACAATACGTACAGATGGAATACCGGCCTGATTTGCGGTTGCTAATGCCATTGCATTGGGTTCGGGGCATTGCGCCGCGACTGCTTGTTCGAACCAAGTCTGAAAAAGGCCGAATGGTTCCTGCGGCACGTCTTGTTCCGACAGTTCGCCACGGGTGTAGTTTTTTCGTAATTCAGCAATGGATTCCATGTTTTAAGTATAAAGAGATGCGATGACGATGGAAAACTTTAAAAAACCGCCGCCAGATCAGGAGATAGGCTCACTAGATCGTCGTTTTGGCGGGGTGGCACGTTTATATGGTGATGCTGCTTTGGTGCAATTTCAGAAGGCTACGGTAGTGGTGGCGGGCTTGGGTGGCGTCGGTTCTTGGGCTGCCGAAGCCCTCGCGCGATCAGCAATTGGCCATTTAGTCTTGATTGACTTTGACCACATCGCCGAAAGCAACACCAATCGGCAATTGCATGCACTGGATGGTGCGTATGGCAAGGCCAAAGTGGATGCCATGGCACAGCGCATTATTCAAATCAATCCCCAAATCCAACTGACATGCCACGATGCTTTTTTAGAGCCAGACACGCTCGATGCATTGATTCCTGCGGACGCCATTGTGTTAGATGCAACCGATTCAGTGCAAGTCAAAATTGCCCTTGCTGTGTGGAGCGTGGCAAATCACCGTTTACTCGTCATGTGCGGTGCTTCCGGCGGTAAAGCAGACCCCACCCAATTGCGCTGCGATGATTTATCCAGAACCGAGCAAGATGCACTTCTAGCCAAGGTGCGCGTTGGTCTGCGAACCGATCATGGCTTCTCGCGCGATTTAAAAAAGAAGATGGGCATTCGGGCGGTGTATTCAAAAGAACCCCGCGCAGGCTCTGCTACCGGGGGTTTGGCGTGTTCTGGTTACGGATCGGCGGTAACGGTTACGGCAGCAGCAGGGCTAGTAGCAGCAGCTGAAATTCTCACCCTCATACGGATTCAACCGAGCGCGTCGGAGTAAAGCAGTTCCACTTCTTTCTCGAAGAGCGCAAAGAAGCCTAGGGAAAGCCCTGTAAGAAATTTCGTATTTTGTTGTAGGAAGCAATATTTATTTTGCTATCCACCTCCTGATTTAGGGGCTCTCCCTTTTATTCCTATGGCATTTTTTTAGCTTTGCTCATTTAATGAATTTTTAAGGGCTAGTACGGCACATTCGCCTCATGGCATTGGGTTCGACCATTGGCGTTGGACTTTTTCTAGGCTCGGCTAGTGCGATTCAGCTAGCAGGCCCCTCCATTCTCTTAGGGTATTTGTTAGCGGGGATTGTGGCTTTCATCGTCCTGCGCACGCTGGGTGAGATGGCAGTACATGAGCCCGTAGCCGGTTCCTTTGCTGCGTATGCCAATTCCTATGTTGGCCCACTTGCGGGGTATATGGTGGGCTGGGGCTATTGGACCTATTGGATCGTGGTCAGCATTGCGGAAGTCACTGCCGTTGGAATCTACATGGGCATTTGGTTTCCGGATATGCCGCAATGGGTCTGGGCACTTTCTTCGATCATTTTGATGGGACTCATTAATCTGATTGCGGTTCGGCTGTTTGGGGAATTTGAGTTTTGGTTCTCCTTAATTAAAGTGGTCGCCATCATTGCCTTGATTGCGATGGGAGCAGCGGTTATTTTCTTTGGCTTTACCAATAACTGGGTGCCACTGGGCTTTGATAACTTGTGGGTTCATGGCGGCTTCTTTCCCAATGGAATTAGCGGCCTCTTGATGTCTTTGCAGATGGTTCTATTTGCCTACGTCGGTATTGAGATGATTGGCCTCTCGGCTGGCGAAGCAGAGAATCCCAAGAAAACCATTCCGATGGCGATCGACTCCTTAGCATGGCGAATCCTGATCTTTTACATGGGCGCCATTTTGGTTATCTTGGCGATCTTCCCTTGGAATGAGGTGGGGCAGCAGGGCAGTCCATTTGTCGTGATGTTCGAGCGCTTGGGTTTACGCGAAGCCGCCGGCATTGTGAATTTCGTGGTGATCACAGCAGCGTTGTCTTCATACAATGCCGGTATTTTCAGTGGTGGACGTTTACTGTATTCCCTGTCCATCAATGGGTATGCCCCCGAAAAATTTGCCAACCTTTCTGAGAGCGGCGTGCCCTACCGAGCCGTGATGGCTGCAGTGATGGTGCCGATGATTGGCGTGGTCCTCAACTACTTTGTTCCGGATAAGGCATTTCAATACGTGATGGCGGCAGTGACCTTTATTGGACTGATGGTTTGGATTGCCATTCTATATACCCAAATGCGTTTCAGAAAATC